>DASVHQ010000212.1:0-8559 GCA_036382515.1 Polyangiales bacterium
CAGGCGCAGCTCGGTGGGATGTGGTCGGACGCGTGGACCTCGTTCTTCGTGTTCCCGACGCTGCGCGTGCTCGTGTACTGCGCGTCGGTCGCTGGCATCGCGCTGGTGGGAGCGTTGCTCGCGCCGTACGCCAGGCGTGACGCGCTGGTGCGTTATTCGATCAGCGGGGCGTTGCTGGGCATCTTGCCGGCGAGCGCCGTGTTCAGCGCCGACCGCTTGCTCACCTGGGTTGCGCTGGGAGCCTGCGTGGCCGTCGCCACCTTCCTGGCACCGCAGCTGCGGCAGAGCACCACGGACGTGGAGCAGCCCAGGTGGCTCGCTCGCCTTTTGCCGGCGGTCGCCTTTCTGATGGTGCTCTCGAACCTGGTGCTGGCGCCGCTGCTCTTGCCGTCGCGGGCGCGCGGCAACGCGGCGTTACGCGACGTGCTGGCTCGCGCGGATGCCGCCCTGCCGACCGACGAGAGCGTGCGCGACAAGACCGCGATCTTCATCAACCCGCCGGCCGTGCCGCTGGCCTCGTACATTCCAATCACGCGCGCGGCGCTCGGCGTGCCGCGTCCGCGCACGCAGCGCATCCTGGGCACGGCCACTACCGAGCTCACGGTGACGCGCGTGGACGAGTACACCTTGCGACTGCTGCCACGCGCCGAGTTCCTCGTGAACCCGGCCTCGCGCCTTTTGTGGAACGAGCAGCGGCCGTTCATCGTCGGTGAGCAGATCGCGCTCGGCGATACGGTGGTGCGCATCACGCAGGTTACGCCGGAGCATCTACCCCTCGAGATTGAGGTGACGTTTCCAAAGCCGCTCGAAGATCCCTCGTATCTGTGGAGGCAGTGGCTCGGCAGCAGCTACGCGCCGTTCGCGCCGCCGCGCGTGGGCGAGCACGTGGTGCTGCCTGCGGCGGATTACATGCAGGTCGTGTTCGGCAAGAAGCTGCCGATCGAAGCGCGCTACTGAACGCGCTGGCTGACCGGTCACGCTCCGCTGAGCTCGACGATGGCGTCGGTCAGCACGCCGAGCTCCGCATCGGTGATCACGTACGGCGGCATCACGTACACGAGCCGGCCGAACGGGCGGATCCACACCCCGCGCTCCACGAAGTGCTGCTGCGCTCGCGCGACGTCCACGGGGCTGTTCATCTCGACCACGCCGATCGCGCCGAGGACTCGCACCTCTCTCACGCCCTCGGCATCGCGGCACGGTGCGAGGCCGGCTCGCAAGCACTGCTCGATCTGTGCCACGCGCGCCTGCCAGGGACTGGCCAGCAGCGTGCGGATGCTCGCCACCGCGATGGCGCACCCGAGCGGGTTGGCCATGAACGTGGGACCATGCATGAAGGCGCCGCCGGCCGGCCCTGCGGAGATGGTGTCTGCGACGTCGTCGGTTGCGAGCGTGGCCGCCAGGCTCAAGTAGCCGCCGGTGAGTGCCTTGCCCAGGCACAGAATGTCGGGCGCGATGCCCGCATGTTCCGAAGCGAAGAGCTTGCCGCTGCGGCCAAAGCCCGTGGCGATCTCGTCGCAGATCAAGAGCACGTGGTGCTCGTCGCACAGCTCGCGCACGCGGCGCAGGTACTCTGGGTGATAGAAGCGCATGCCTCCTGCACCCTGCACGATGGGCTCGAGGATCACGGCTGCCAGCTCGTGCGCGTGCTGCGCCATCAGCTGCTCGATCGAGCTCGCGTGGCGCGGCTCCCAGTGGCCGTGGAACGCTGGGGTCGGCAGCTCCGCGAACAGCTGTGGCGTGAGCACGCCGGCGAACAGGCCGTGCATCCCGGTTACGGGATCGCACACGCTCATCGCGCCGAGCGTGTCGCCATGGTAGCCGCCGCGGACCGTGAGCAGGCGCTGCTTGCGCGGCTTGCCCGCGGCTTGCCAGTACTGGATCGCCATCTTGATCGCGACCTCGACCGACACCGAGCCGGAGTCGCACAGGAATACGCGGCGCAGCGCCGCCGGGGTGATGTCGACCAGAAGCTTGCCCAGCTCCACCGCCGGTTCATGGGTCAGACCACCGAACATCACGTGGGCCATGCGATCCAGTTGCGCATGCGCGGCGGCATTGAGCGCCGGATGGTTGTAGCCGTGGATCGCCGACCACCACGAGGCCATGCCGTCGATCAGCTCGCGACCATCGCGCAGCGTGATGCGCACGCCATGCGCGGACGCCACGGGATACACCGGCAAGGGCGCCTTCATCGACGTGTAGGGATGCCACAGGTGCGCGCGGTCGAAGGCCAAAAGCTCGCTGTCGCTTTGGTCGGTCATGGCGTGAGCACCGGATGTTGCGAGCCGGCATCGTGCACTGGCTCCGGCGGCCCGCCCAGGCTCGGGATGGTGGGTGGCACGGGTAGCGAGTCGGCGACCGCGGCATCGTGCAGCGATCGAGAGCGTAGCGCGGCCAGTCCCGGCACCGAACTACTACCCTTGTCGGGCAGCGTATCTCCCTTGTCCGGCAGTGACTCGCTCCTGTGCGGCGTACGTGCTCGGTGTTCGGTGCCGGCCGCACGCTCACTCGCCGTGGCGGCGGCTGCTGCTGATGGCGGCGAGAGCGCGTCGGGTTGCGCGTGCGAGCGCGTGCGGATCACCCACACGAAACCCGCAACCGCCGCGCTGAGCACGCTGAGCATCACGATCCACAGCGCGATCGAGCCTGCTGCGCCGCTCGAGGCAGGGCGTGCGGGCTCGCGCGGCAAAAGCGAGATCGCGGTCTCGGCGAACGGCATGGCCGGCGCATCGCTTTGCGTCTGCGACCGATGCTGACGCGCGGTCACGGCGATGCTCCGGGCAAGCTCGCCCTGCACTTCGGGCCGCTCGACCAAGGCGCGCACGCGTTCGCGCAGCGCGTGCGCGTTCGGCGGTCGCTGGTTCGGATCCTTGTCCAGACAGGCATCGACGAGCGCGGCCAGCTCCGGGTCGATGCCCGCTGCGCGCTCCGCGGTCGCGACGTGGGGCACGACCGACGAGCGGATCACCACGGCGTGCAGGGTCTCACCGTCGAACGGCATGGCGCCGCACAGCACCTCGTACATCATCACGCCCATCGACCACACGTCGCTGGCGGGGCCCACGTCGCGCGGCTGGGTCGCCTGCTCGGGGCTCATGTAGTACGGCGTGCCCAGCGCGATGCCCGTGGCCGTGACGGACTTCTCGCGCGTGTCGCGCGCCAGACCGAAGTCGAGCAGCTTGATGTGCTCGTCGCCCGCAGCCGTGCGCGCGATGAACACGTTCGCCGGCTTCAGATCGCGGTGGATGATGCCCTGCGCGTGCGCCGCCGACAGCGGCTCGAGCACTTGCAAGAGCCAGTGCATCGCCTGCAAACGCTCGCCTGGTGTGCGTGCCAGGCGTTGCTCGAGCGTCTCGCCTTCGAGCAGCTCCATCGCCAGGAACAAGCGGCCGTCCGCGCTGCGGCCCGCGTCGTGCACCCGCACGATGCCTTCGTGGCCGATGTGAGCCGCCGCGCGCACCTCGCGCAAGAAGCGCTCCTCGGCCTGCTCGTCACCCGCGACTTCGGCGCGCAGCACCTTGAGCGCGACGCGGGCATGCGTCAGCTCGTGGTGCGCCACGTACACGCTGCCCATCGAGCCGCGCGCCAGGGCACGCTCGATCACGTAGTGCCCGACGATGGCGGGCGCGTTGTCGGCAGCAGAGGGCATCGAGCGCACGAGTGTAGCGCTGCGGCCTCGGCCGTCGCCACCCTCACCCGCCGGGCGGCAGCCCTGCGCTCAGCGCTTGCGACGTGCGCGCCAGCCAAGTACGCCGCCAACCGCGGCGAATACGAGCCACGACAGCGGCATCCCGGGCGCCGACTCGCTGCGCAACGGCCAGCCCACCATGCAGCTCCAACCGCTGGTGGTGCGCTTCTTGGGATAGATCGGCGGCGGCGGGCACACGCACTGCCCGCTCGTGCACGTGAACTCCGGCAGCTGCAGCGCGCAGTAGCCGGCGATGTCGTCTTGCGCAAGCGTGCGCTTGGAGATCTCTCCGTCGGGCGCGCTGTCGTACATGGTGGAGCCCAGCACGGTGCTGTGACCGAGGCCCAGCAGGTGGCCGCCCTCGTGCGTGATCGTGTTGCGCAGGTCGATCATGCCCTGGCTGCATGGCTTGTCGCAGTTCGCGTAGCGCACGCTGCCTTCGTTGAGCTCCGTGTCCACGTCGAGGATCTCGCCGGAATCGGCATCATGCCACAGCAGCGTGAGCGCCAGCGCCTGCGGGTCATGACCCAGCTGCACCCACTCCGAGAGGGTCTTGCCGACGATGATCGCTTCGTTGTGCGCGTCGAAGACGAACTCCGACGTCGAGGTGCTCGTGGTGCCGGCGGCCTGCTGCACCGCGAACAACGTGCGCCCACCGCCGCAGTCGACATCGGCCCAGGTCTGGAACGACTGATGGAACTCGCTGCGAATCTCAGCTTCGGAGATCAGCGGCGTGCGTGCGAAGAACTGGTCGTTGAAGACCTGCGTTAAGCACGAGCGCGTCCAGTGCAGGCGCGCTGCCCCCGCCTTCTCCACGCACGGGCCCGTCGATTGCGCGTCGACGGTCTCGCGGCAATAGGCGGCAGCGCGGCTTGCGCCCATGCCGAATACGCCAAACGAAAGGCACGCCGCCAGAAGCGCCACGCCTGCACGCCGCGCTACGCGCATGGGCCTGGCTTGGGTGGAGCGCAGCATCTACTCCTTACATAGCCCGATTTGCGCGAGTTTGCATCCGCACGCTTCAGTGCTGCTCGAACTGCCCGTGCTTTTCCAGCACCTCGACGATCGCGTCGATCGCCTGGTGCACCCGAAGTTGGTCGAGCTTGAGCGTCAGCTCGGCATCGGTCGGGGCCTCGAAGCCCGCGACGCTCGCATCCGGGCGACGTTCTCGGCACAGGGCAGGATCGGTGTCGACGAACACTTCGATGAAGCGGTCCTGGCCGATGGCCTCGCGCACGCTCTGACGGTCGCTCTTCTTGTACGAAGGAAACGCGCAGATCGTGATGAGCCCGGCGTTGGTGCAGGCGTGCGCCGCGCTCGTGATCGAGTCGAGCGTCTCGGCGCCGCGAAAATCCGAAGGATGTTTCGCGGTCTGACGACCGATCGTGACCACGTGCGCCGTGCGTCCGAGGTCGAAGAGCTTGCGCTCCAGCGCGTAGGCGAGCGCCCAGCGCCCCGAACCTGGCAAGCCCGTGAGCCACAGCGTGGCGCCACTTTGCCCGAAGCGTTCGCGCCGCTCGCGCGGGCTGACCTGCGTCTTGGGCACGAGGCCCGAGCCCGCGCGGATCTCTTTCATCGCCTGCTCGAGGCTCTGCCGCGGCGTGCCGGCCTCGCGGATCATGCCCGCGCCGACGGTGGTGTTGTAGAGCGAGTCGACCAGGATGAAAGCGCCCGTCGTGCGGTTCTTCAGGTACGCATCGAAGTACAGCGCACGGTGGCAGGTCAGCGTGACGCGCGCGATGTCGTTCAGCTCGAGTGTGCCACCGGGCTGCTCGGTGAGCGTCGCCAGATCCAGCTTGGCGTGCACCTTGTCGATCTGCGCGCGCACTTGCTGCGTGGTGTGCTTGATCAGGTAGGCCTTCTGCGTGTCCAGCGGTCGCTCGTGCATCCACACCAGATCCGCCTCGAAGGTGCGTGCCACCTGCGGCCGGTTGTCGGGCTTCACCACCATGTCGCCGCGGCTGCAGTCGATCTCGTGCTCGAAGCGCAGTGTCACACTCAGCGGCGCGAACGCTTCCTGCAGCTCGCCGCCGTGCGTGTCGATGGCCTTCACGCGCGAGGTCTTGCCCGAGGGCAAGACCATGATCTCGTCGCCCTTCTTGATCACGCCCGAGGCGATCTGCCCGCAGAAGCCGCGGTAGTCGAGGTTCGGGCGGTTCACGTACTGCACGGGGTAACGGAAGTCGGTGTAGTTGCGATCCTCGCCGACGGGCACGTCTTCGAGGAAGCCGAGCACGGTCTGGCCCGTGTACCAGGGCGTCTTGTCACTGCGCTTGACGATGTTGTCGCCCTTGAGCGCAGACACCGGCACGAAGGTCACGTCTTTGAAGTGCAGGCCTTTCGCGAACGCCCTGAAATCCGCGCGGATCGCATCGAAGACCTCCTGGGAGTAGCCCTTGAGGTCCATCTTGTTCACCGCCACGAGCAGGTGCGGGATGCCCAGGAGCGAGGCGATGTACGAGTGCCGGCGCGATTGCTCGAGCACGCCCAGGCGCGCGTCGACCAGGATGATCGCCACGTCGGCGGTGGACGCGCCCGTCACCATGTTGCGGGTGTACTGCACGTGGCCTGGCGTGTCGGCCACGATGAACTTGCGCGACTCCGTGGTGAAGTAGCGGTACGCGACGTCGATCGTGATGCCCTGCTCGCGCTCGGCCGCCAGACCATCGGTGAGCAGCGACAGGTCGATCGACCCATCTTCCAGGTTCGACGCCTTCTTCACCGCGGCGAGCTGGTCGTCGTAGACCATGTTGGTATCGTAGAGCAGCCGCCCGATCAGCGTGCTCTTGCCGTCGTCCACCGAGCCCACGATCACGAAGCGCAAGAGCGTCTTTTGCTCGTGCTTGCTGAGATAGGCCTTGATGTCGTCGCGGATCAACTTCTGTTCGTTCGCGATTCCGCCGAGAGCCGAAGGCTGCTCGGCGGGTATGCTGACCTCGCCGAGAGCCGAAGGCTGCTCGGCGGGTATGCTGACCTTAACCATCAGAAGTACCCCTCGCGCTTCTTCTTCTCCATCGATGCGTCCTGATCGTGGTCGATGAGGCGACCCTGGCGCTCGGACATGCGCGTGAGCAGCATCTCCTGGATCACCTTGGGCAGTGTGTCGGCGCTGGACTCGATGGCACCCGACAGCGGATAGCAGCCGAGAGTGCGGAAGCGCACCATGCGCAGCTGCGGCTTTTCACCGGGCAAAAAGCGCATGCGCTCGTCGTCGACCATGATCAGCGTGCCCTCGCGCTCCACCACCGGGCGCTCTTGCGCCAGGTACAGCGGCACGATCGGAATGCCCTCGAGGTACACGTACTGCCACACGTCGAGCTCGGTCCAGTTGGACAGCGGGAACACGCGGATGCTCTCGCCCTTGTTGATCTTCGTGTTGTAGAGATTCCACAGCTCGGGCCGCTGGTTCTTCGGATCCCACTGGTGGAACTTGTCGCGGAACGAGAACACGCGCTCCTTGGCGCGCGACTTCTCTTCATCGCGCCGCGCGCCGCCGAAGGCTGCATCGAAGCCGTGCTTGCTCAGCGCTTGCTTGAGCGCCTGCGTCTTCATCACGTCGGTGTACTTCTCGCTGCCGTGATCGAAGGGGTTGATGTTCTCGCGCAGGCCTTCGGGGTTGGTGTAGACGATCAAGTCGAGACTGTTCTGTTTGCAGAACGCGTCGCGGAACTGGATCATCTCCCGGAACTTCCAGGTGGTGTCGATGTGCATCAGCGGGAAGGGCACCTTGGCCGGCGCGAAGGCCTTGATCGCCAGGCGCACCAGCACCGAGGAGTCCTTGCCGATCGAATAGAGCATGACCGGGCGCTCGAACTCCGAGGCCACCTCGCGGATGATCTGAAGGCTCTCGGCTTCGAGCTGCCGTAAGTGCGTGAGTCTCTGTGCGTCGACCACGCTCGCGTGGTCATTAACCAAGGTCTGCATCGAGTAACCGTCTCCACCGCGATCGGGAGCGAGGGGTCTACCCTCCCGCGTGCGGCTTTTCAACCTGATGGCAGCGGCGGCCTAGGCCGCGATGGCGAATCGCGTGGGGGGAAACAGGCCGTGATGGCGAATGGGGCGCGCGGGGTGGAGGCGGGGGCTCTCAGGCTCAAACAGTCCTCGGCCGGACGATCTGCCAAGGACGGCAGTAGCCAGCACAAGCCTGCGGAACTCGCCCAAGAGCCCCCGCCTCCGCCCCGCGCGCCGCGCCACTGGCACGTGCAGCATGCCGTCGTGGTCGTGTGCGTGTGGCAACGGCCGCGTTCGTGAACGCATCGATGCCAGGTGTTGGCCCGCCGCACGCGTTCGGTCTCGTCTGGCTGCGTGGCCTCGGTCACCAGCCAAGAAGAGCGACCGCCGGCAACGCCACGTTGCTTGATCTGAAGGTTCGCAGCCGTCCTGCTGACAGCGCACGTCCAGCGACGCAGCGCGCGGGGCGGGTGGGGTGCTCCTGGGCGAGTTCCGCAGGCCCATGCTTGCTATCGCCATCGCGAACAGCGCCTCCCGCCGAGGACTGTCTGAGCCCGGGAGCAGCCCGCCCGCCCCGCGCGCCCCTCCGGTCACGCAAACGCCCCCGATCGCGGCACGTCTGCGCCTCGTCTCAAACCACTGCCGGCGCGCCGTCGGGAGCGACCAGTGCAACGACTGCGTCGTGTACGTGGCCATTGCTCGCCACGATGTAGCCGCTGAGCAAGTCGGGCGCGCCACCCGTGAGACTCGTGAGCCTGCCGCCCGCGGCGAGCACCAGCGCTGCGCCGCCGGCCATGTCCCACGGGTAGAGCTTGCGTTCCCAGTAGGCGTCGTAGGTGCCGTCGGCGACCAGGCACAGGTCGTGCGCCGCGGAGCCGCAACGCCGCAGGTCACGCACGGCCGGCATCACGCGACAG
>DASVHQ010000213.1:0-5687 GCA_036382515.1 Polyangiales bacterium
GCGCGCGCGCTGCCGGAGTCGCCCGGCGTGAGCCTCGACCGGGGTCTGGCGCTGCTCAAGCTCGGTGAATTCGCGAAGGCCAAGGAAGCGCTGCAATCGGCGGCCAGTCCCTCGGCGCCCATGGCGCTGCGCGCCGACGCCTACCAGAATCTGGCGCTCTCCTATTACCGGGAAGCCGACGCGCTCGCGACGCAGAAGAAGCACGACGAAGCGCAGCGGCTGTTTCGCGAGTCGGTCGACGCGGCCAAGCGCTCGTTGCGCATGCGACCGGGTGACCCGAACGCGGCCTGGAACCTGGAGCTCGCAGCTCGGCGCGTGCGCGAAGAAGAGCAGAAGCAAAAGCAGCAAGACGAACAGAAGAAGCAGGACGACAAGAACAAGAACCAGGATCAGAAGAACGATCAGGGTCAGGACAAGCAGGACCAGAAGCAGGACGGCAAACAGGACCAGAGCAAGCAGGATCAGCAGAAGCCGCAGGACGGCAAGCAGGACCAGAGCAAGCAAGATCAGAAGAAGCCCGAGGACGACGCCAAGTCCAAGCAAGACACGAGCGACGCCCAGAAGAAGGCGCAAGAGCAGGCCGCGGCGCAGAAGAAGAAAGCGGAAGAGCAGCCGGCTCAGGGGCAGGAACCGAAGGGCGACAAGGACAAGCCCGCGCCCGAGAAGCCGATCCCCTCGGAAGTGAAACAAGCGCTGGACTCGCTGCAGGATGGCGAGGAAAACTTCGAGCGCGTTCGAGCACGGCAGCGTGCGGCCCAGGAGCGGCGGGCGCCGGAGAAGGATTGGTGATGCGTTGCGTCCAGGGCTGGCTGCTCGCTGTGTGCGGGCTGTGCGCGTGCGTGAGCAGCGCGGCGGCCCAGGTGCGCATCGAGATGTCGGCCGATCGCAACGAGCTGACCATGAACGACAACGTCGTGGTCACGGTGTCGGTGCAGCTGCAGGGCACCGATTCGCCGCGCATCGAGGTGCCCGACTTCGAGGGCTTCCAGATCGTGCAGCGCGCGGTGCAGCGGCCAATGCAGTTCTCGTTCGGCCTCGGCCAGCAGGCGCCCGTGGTCACTTCCACCACGCAGTACACTTTCGTGCTCGCGCCGCGTGCGCCGGGCCGTTTCCAGTTCCGACCGGCACGCGTGACGCTCGGTCAGCATAGCTACGCGAGTCAGCCGCTCACGCTCGTGGTGCACGGCGCGGCCGGTGCGCCCCAGGCGCCGGGCCAGCCCCAGTCACAAGGGCGCGGTCAACCGCAGGCGGCAGGCCAACCGCAGGCGGCAGGCCAACCGCAAGCGGCAGGCCAGCCGCAGGCGCCACCGGAGACCCACGCGCCGCAGGATTCCGGCGATGGCGCGGTCTTCGACAACGACGCGTTCCTGCGCACCGTGGTGGACAAGACCGCTCCGTACGAGGGCGAGCAGGTCACCATCACGATGTACCTCTACACGCGGCGTAACCTGCAGCAGGTGCCCGAAGTGCAGGCCGAGGCTTCCACCGACGGCTTCTGGACGCACGATCTGCTCAGCGCTGCGCGCGCCATGGAGCCCACGCGTGCCGCGATCAACGGCCGCGGCTTCTGGGTGTACGTGCTGCGCCGCTTCGCAGCCTTCCCGCTCAAGCCTGGCGACCTGACCATCGGCGCAATGACGCTCACCATCACGCGCGAGAACGTCTTCGATCTCTTCGACCCGGGTCACGCCGAACCCAACCTACAACGCACGGGTGTACCCCTGCTCCTGCACGTGAAGGCGCTGCCACCGGCTGGCAAGCCTGCCGGCGACGTGTTCGTGGGCGGCTTCGAGCTCGCAGCGCAGCTCGACCGCAACCAGGTGGTCACGGGCGATGCGGTCACGCTCACGGCCACGGTGCGCGGCAAGGGCAACGTGCGCGCAGTGAGCGTCGCAACCCCCAGCGTGGTGGGCCTCGAAGTGCTGCAGCCCGAAACCCACGAGGTCGTCGAGTCGCCAGGCGATCTGGTGCAGGGCACGCGCAGCTTCGCGTGGCTGATGGTGCCGAGTAACCCCGGCAAGTACGAGATCCCGGCGCTGCGCATCGAGACCTTCGACCCCGCGAGCCACAGCTACCGCACTGTGAGCTCCGCGCCGCTGACGCTGACGGCGGCGGGCAACGCGCGCACGCCCAGCGCGGCGGCCGAGCCAGGCCCGTCGCAGGCCGCGGCCGAGCCCGCGGCGCCGAGCAGCGAAGAGACGTGGCATCCGATCCGCACGCGCAGCGCTCTGCTGCGCCGGCAAGCCGCGCTGGCCGAGCAGCCGTTCTACCCGTGGGCACTCGCGGCAGGGCCCCTCTTGTGGGTCGTGAGCATCAGCGTGCCGGCGCTGCGCCGGAAGCTGCGCGAGCGTCGCGAGCGCGGCGGACCGCGCGAAGCGCTGCGCGGCGCCCGCAACAAGCTCACGCAGGCCAAGCAGGCGCTGCACGCGAACGACCCCAAGCGTTTCCACGCCGAGCTCGCCGGTGCGCTGCACGGCGCGCTGGAAGCTCGCGCCTCGGTGGTGGCGGCCGGCCTGACGCGCGCGCAGCTGCGAGCAGCGCTCGACGCGCACGGCCTGCCCGACGGCGCCACGCGCGAGCTGGTCGACGTGCTCGAGCGCTGCGACTTCGCGCGCTTCAGCTCGGCCGCAGTTGGGGAAGCCGAGATGGAGGCGTTGCTCGGCCGCGCCACCACGCTCGTCGACGGTCTGGCCCGCTTCACACCCAAGCCGGAGGCCAGCGCATGATCGGTAGGCGCTCACACTCTGGCTTGGTCGCGCTGCTGATGGCGGCGGGCTTGTGCCTTTTGCCACTGCGCGCGCAGGCCGAGAGCCTCGAGCAGATCTTCGCCGCCGGCAACGCGGCGTACTTCCAGGGTGACTTCAAGGCGGCCGCAGCGCACTACCGGCGCTTGCTCGACGCTGGCGTGCGCGACCCCGATGTCTACTTCAACCTGGCCACCGCGCAGGCTCGGCTCGGCGCGCTCGGCCAGGCCATCCTCTACTTCGCGCGCGCCGATCTGCTCGCGCCGGACGATCCCGAGACGGTCAGCGCGCTCGGCACGGCTCGGGCGGCTCTGGGCAAGCGCCGCGCCGAAGCTCAGGGCGAGGCCACGATCGAGACGCGCCCGCCGCTGCGGCAAGCCCTCGTGGAGCCGTACCGCGAGAACACGCTCGCGACCTGGGTGCTGGTCCTCGACGTGCTGTTCTTCGGGCTGCTGCTCGCGCGCGGCGTGCTGCGCGGGGACACGCTGCGGGCCGCGGCCGCGATGCTCGCCGCCACCTGTCTCTTGGGCCTGGGGGCCGTCAGCGCCGCGCTGGCGGTCAAGCGCGGGGCCTTCGACGAAGGTCAGGCGGCCGTGGTACTGCGGGATGGCGCCGAGCTGCGCGAGGGTCCCGACCCACGGGCCCGCGCTCGCAGCCGTGCTCACGAAGGCCAGAGCGCCCGCGTGCTGCGCCGCGACGGCCGCTTCGCCCGCGTGCGCGTGGCGGGCGGTGCCGAGGGCTGGCTGCAAGGAAGCGACGTGGGCGTGATAGCTCAGGATTGACAGCCCGCGGAGGGCAGAAGAGGATCGGCGCCGCCATGGCCAAGAAGAGTGGAAACACGCCCACCGTGCTCATCGCCGACGATGATCTCGAGATCCTCACGATGGTGCGCACGTTGCTGCGCCGCCGCGACGTCCAGCTGCTCGAAGCCAGCGACGGCGACGAGGCCATGCGCCTGATCCGCCACAACCATCCCGACCTGGTGGTCCTGGACGTGATGATGCCCGGCCAGAGCGGCTGGGAGATCTGCAAGGCCATCCGCGAGGATGACGGCCTGAAGAGCATGGGCGTGATCATGCTCACGGGCATCGGCGAACGCCTCAACGAGCTGACGTCTCCGCTCTACGGCGCCGACGCCTACCTCGACAAGCCTTTCGAGCTGGCCGCGCTCGACGCCGCCGTGACGAAAGTTCTGGCCGCGCACGGCCACTGATATGCTCGGCTTGCCAACTGTGGTAGCGGTGCCGCCGATGCGCACGGGACGAGCTGAAGCGATGGTCCAGCACCGGCCTGTGCGAGGCGCCGGCCGCTGGCTTCTCGCGTCGTGCGCCCTGCTCGGCCTGCTCGGCCTGCTCGTCGGCTGCGGCGACAAGAAGCAGGAGCTCGGCACCAAGCCCACACCCGGATCGGCGCCGGAAGAGCTCAAGTTCGGGCTCACCCAGGCGCAGGCGGCCCAGCCGCTGGTGAAGGTCGGCGACACCACCATCACGCTCGGCCAGTTCGCCGACCGCCTCGGTGGCCAGTCACCGTACTTACGCGCGCGCTACAACAGCCCCGAGCGTCGCCGCGAGTTCCTCGACAACATGGTGCGCTTCGAGCTGCTCGCCACCGAAGCGAGCAAGCGCGGCTACGAGCAGAAGAGCGACGTCGAGCGCGTGCGCAAGCAGATGATGGTCCAGCAGATGATGCAGGAGCTGTTCGAAAAGGACGGCGCCAAGCTCTCTGACATCAGCGACGCCGAGATCCAGCAGTACTACGATGCGAACAAGGGCGAGTTCGAAAAGCCCGCGCAGGTGCGCGCCAGCCACATCCTCGTGAAGGAAAAGGCCACGGCGCAGAGGCTATTGGCGCAGGCCAAGGCCAAGCCCGAGGACATGCAGCTCTTCCGCAAGCTGGCCGAGCAGTGGAACCAGGACCCGGCCACCAAGGAGAGCTTCGGCGACCTGCGCTTCTTCTCGGAAGCGCGCGAGGCCAACGAGCTCGGCGGCCCCGAGCGGCCGGGTGCCGTGCGCAAGGCGGCGTTCACGCTCAAGAACGTCGGCGACGTCTATCCCGAGGTGGTGCAGAGCGAGCGTGGCTTCCACGTGGTGAAGCTGACCGGTAAGCGCGAAGCCATGACGCGCAGCCTCGACGACGCGCGCCGCCTCATCCAGAACCGGCTGTGGCGCAAGAAGCGCGAGGACGCGATCGACAAGTTCGTGGCCGACCTGCGCGCCAAGGCCAACGTCAAAGAGAGCGCCGAGCTGCTGGCCAAGGTGCAAGCCCAGCCCGACCCGGAAAGCCGCGACAAGACGCAGCCCAAGCACGAGCCGGGCCGCGATCAGGACAAAGCCGTGGACGAGTCCGCGGTCGACGGCGATCACGCCAAGCACGACAAGCCGAAGGCCGCCGCACCTGCTACTAAGCCTGCTGGGAAGTAAACGTGTCGTCCCGTTTCACATCGCTCGCGGTCTTCTTTTGCGCCTGTGCGCTCTTCGCCGGGCCGCGCGTCGCGCGCGCCGAGGTGGTCGAGCGCGTGGTGGCCGTGGTCAACGACGACGCCATCTTCCTGTCGGAGCTACGCCGCCGCGCCGCGCCGTTCCTGGAGCAGCTGGCCGCAGACCCCGACGCCAAAGAGCGCAAGGAACACATCAAGAAGCTCTACGATCACTTCCTCACGGAGCTGGTCGACGAGCAGCTGATCCAACAGACCTCGCGCAAGATGAACATCACCGTCTCGAGCCTCGACGTGGATCAGGCGATCGAGAACGTGCGCAACCAGAACTCGCTCAGCAACGAGCAGTTTTGGGAGGCGGTCAAGGGCCAGGGCTTCACCGAGAAGCAGTACCGCGAGGACGTGCGCAAACAGCTCTTGCGCCTAAAGGTCACGAACCAAAGGGTGCGTAGCCGCGTCAACATCGGCGAAGACACCGTGAAAGACGAGTACGACGACCGCGTGCGCGC
>DASVHQ010000214.1:0-3287 GCA_036382515.1 Polyangiales bacterium
GCCCGGCGGCCACTGTGATGTAACAAGCCGCGACTAAGCAGGGGACCGGCTGCCAAGTTGGCGGCAGGAGGACTCCGGACGAATGAACAAGAAACTAGCGATCGCTTCCGCGATGCTCGCGCTCGGGCTAGGCAGCACCGCAGCGCAAGCACAACAAGGCCCCAACGGTGCCGCGCTCGAAGGCTCGGACACCCTGTTCCAGGTTACGCAGGACATGCTCAACCCGAT
This sequence comes from Polyangiales bacterium, assembly GCA_036382515.1. GTDB lineage: Bacteria > Myxococcota_A > Polyangia > Polyangiales > JAFGIB01 > JADGRF01. The sequence continues at coordinate 229 of DASVHQ010000214.1, forward strand.
GCTGAACCTGTGCCCCGGTGCGCAGAGCCTCAGCTATCTCGGCGGTGGCTCGGGTAACGGCGAGAACGCCATGCTCGCGACACCTGCCACCAAGAACGCGTGGATCGCTCCGATGTCGCGGCCTCTCAAGGTCGGCGCCACCACCTGCCCGGCGAGCGCGCAAGGCGTCGTCGTCGGTCTCGACGGCATCGCCGTCGTCCGCGACGACAACTCCACCGTTCAGTGCAATACGGCGGCCTTTCAGCGCACGATCACGCTCGATGACGGCAGCAGCTACACGTTCGGCGACTTCCGCGACGTGCTGCGTATCGTTTACAGCGGCCTCGATCACACCAGCCAGCCCAGCATCGCGGCTTGCTTCACCGGCGAGCCCAGCCGTTCGGCCATCGGTGCGCAGAACTGCAACAGCGTCGTGCGTCAGAGCATCGTGAACCACTGGGGCAACCTCTTCCAGGATGCCACCTGCGCCGCGGGCGAGACCTGCACCGCGCTCAAGCACGCCTTCCGCCGCGGCGACGCCTCCGGAACCACCGACACGTTCCTCACGATCCTCGCGTTGCCGAAGATCTCGGCCACCTCCAAACCGTTCTGCAACGGCAAGGATCTCGAGGACAACGACCCGATCCGCCGCAGCTGCACGGGCACCGGCTCGGGCACCTCCGGTGGCGAGCAGGTCTGCCAGGCGCGTCAAGCGACGGCGCTTGCCTACCCCGCGAGCAACACCACGCCGCTGGGCCCGCCGTCGACGCCCTGGGAGCCGGCAGTCAACAATACCGGCGATCTCGGTGTCGTGCTCGACATCAACGTTCCCGAAGGCGTCCCAACGGCCGTCTCGCACAACGTCAACGCCTGCAACTTCGGTGCGTTCGACCTCGTGCACATGCCGTCGGCGTTCCAGCTGGCCGGCACGCGCTGCCCGAACGGCACGCCGCAAGTCTTGCTGAAGTGCCTCTACCCCAAGGACTTGTCGGGCAACTACGGCTGCTTGAACAGCTCCGTGAACGTTCCGACGATCGGCGAGCTCAAGAAGATCGACGGGCGCGTCTACAACCTGTACCTGCGCACGGGCAACAACCCCGACGACAACATCGTCAAGGACAAGAACAACGTGCTCATGACCGGTTCGTACTACCGTCTCCACGAGACCAAGGTCATGCCCGGCTCCGGTGGCGTGCCCTGCACTTGGGCGGACTCGACCGCCCAGATCGGTTGCTTGGTGCAGGCGAGCCCCTGCAGCATCGGCTTCGCCGGTCGCGAAGCGGCTGACGACCCCACGATCGGCAACAACGACGTGCGTTCGCTGCTGATCGGCACGGCCGACAACGTGCTCGCCATCCCGCCGACCGACGCCAACGTGCAGCAGCTGCTCGCGAGCTGCGGCGGCGTGCCGGATGTCGCGCAGCGCTACCCGCTCGCCCGCAAGCTCTTCCTGAACAGCATCGTCGGCTTCAGCGATGCGCGCATCCCGGTCGACCAGCAGGCCCTTGCGGCGTGCGAGCAGGATCGCAGCAAGACGGACCAGGCGATCGACCTCGAGCACTTCATCAAGCTGCCGCAGCCCGCGGGCCTCAGCGTTGCGGATTGCGCGCACGCGGTGAGCGCCGCTGACAAGGCGCTCTGCGTGAACGCCCCGGTCTCGCAGCCCTGTCTGTGACCTGAGCTGACACACGCCACGATCGCGCTGACGTGATCGTGGTGACCACTGAACGGGGCGGCCTCGCAAGAGCGCCGCCCCGTTCGCTTTCGTGCACCCGGTGCGCGGACGGGAGCGAGAAGGTTTGCTGCGCGTTTGCTCCGCGCACGCCACTCAACCGTCACAAGCTCCGCACACGATGCGCGCGAGTGGCGCTGACGCATAGGCGCGAGCCGGCGCACGCGCTCGACCCAGGAAGACCATGGCCAACAACGCCCGATCGTGCGTGCTCGTGTTGCTGCTCTGTGCGGCCTGTCAGAAGAGCGCGACGCTCAGCGACGGTCTGCTCGGTGAAGGCTGGAAGCCTGCGACCACGCGCGCGCGCTCCGACGCAGCTGTGGCCGACGCCAGCGTCGACGCCGGCACCGCGAAGGATGCCGGCGCATCGAAGCCGAGCTGTCCAACACCCGTGGCCTCCGACCCGCTGCCTGCACGCGCCGCCGCGATGACCAGCCAGAGTGGTGCGGACCAGACCGAGATCTTCACGCGCGATCTCTTCAACCTCTTCCGTTCCCACTGCGGCGCGTGCCACGTCGACACCAATCGCGGTGGCTTGCAGGTCAACCTCTCGAGCTTCCCCGCGACGGTCACGCAAGACTCGCTCAACCGCATCCTGTCCGATGATCCGAGCCGCTACATGCCGCCGTCCGGGCCCGACGCCAAAGCGTTCTCGACGCGATCGCCGGGCGATCCGGTGGTGGAGCTCGCAACGCTACTCGAACAGTGGCTCGGTGCCGGCAGTCCGCCCGATCGCTTCGTGCTGGTGAATCGCGACGTGAGCATGCAGCAGAGCCCCTATCAGCTCGACAAGCGCGTGGGTATGGCGCTCACGAACCTGGGCAGCTGCATTCCACCCAAGCAGATCATAGGCACCGACCACGCCGCGATGGACACGCTCGACAAGTTCTTCGCCGCTGCCACGCAGCTGCCCGACAAGCTGCAAGACACCGACCTCGTGTCGCTCGATGCCGAGTTGCTCGCGCCACAGGGCGTGATCGCTTTCGCGCCGGCCTATACGCTGTGGGCCGACAACGCCAAGAAGATGCGTGCCGTGCGCGTGCCGCGTGGCCAGGCCATCACCTTCGACAAGGCCACGCAACGCTTCACGATCCCTGCGAACACGCGCTTCTACAAGACCTTCCTCAAGCGCGTCGTCGATGACGACGGCAGCGTGCGCTACCGGAAGATCGAAACGCGCCTGATCGTGTCGCGCCCCGACGAGCCCACGTACAACCTCGCGCCTCACCCTCGCAGCGCGACCAAGTCGCTGTTCGGCACCTACGTCTGGAACGACGCGGAGACCGAGGCCGTGCTGCTGCGTGACCCGCTGCGCAACGGTCAGCCGTGGCGCGATCACCTGCTGACG
>DASVHQ010000215.1:0-7629 GCA_036382515.1 Polyangiales bacterium
CATCTTCGAGGATGTCACGGCATACAGAGGCGCCGAAGAAGCGCTGCGCAAGAGCGAAGCGCGCCACCGAGCGCTCTTACGAGCGCTGCCCGATCTCGTCGTCGTGCTGGACCGATGCGGGGTAGTCCTCGACTACCACGGGCCGAACGCGACCTGGCTGCTGGCTTCCACAGGCCGATGCTTGGGTCGGACTTTCCACGAGGTTCTACCCGCGGAGGTTGCTCGGGAGATCGACGTGGCGATCGCCGCGAGCCAGGCGACGAAGAAGGTCGTCAGTGTGAAGCACAAACTTCCCGCGGCCTCGGGCGTTAGCACCTACGAGGCTCGCGTGCTGTGCGCAGAAGACGACAACGTGTATCTCGTCATCCGCGACGTCACCGAACAATCGCGGATGGAGGAGCAGTTGTTCATCTCCGACCGCATGGCGTCGATTGGAACCCTCGCCGCTGGCGTGGCTCACGAGATCAACAACCCGTTGGCCGCGCTCATGGCGAACCTCACGTTTGCGGTCGAAGACGTTACCAAGCTCGCGCAAGATCTCCACGCGCCGGGTCCCGGGACGCCCAGCCCGGGCACTGGCAACGAAGGTTCGAGCCAGTGGGTCGCAGCCCGGCTGCAAGCGATCGATGAACCACTGCAGGATGCGCGCGAGTCTGCGGAGCGCGTGCGACACATCGTGCGAGACCTGAAGATCTTCTCGCGCTCCGACGAGGAAAAGACCGGCGCGGTCGACGTGCGCGCCGTGATGGAGTCGTCGCTGCGGATGGCGTGGAACGAGATCCGGCACCGCGCCCGACTGGTGAAAGACTACGCTGAAGTGCCCTGGGTCGAAGCGAACGAGGGTCGGCTCGGGCAAGTCTTCCTGAACCTGATCGTGAACGCAGCGCAAGCGATGCCCGAAGGTCGAGCGGACCGCAATGAGATCCGCGTCGTCACCAAACAGGATGAGCACGGCCGGGTCGTCGTTGAAATCCGCGACACGGGCTCGGGCATCGCAGAGTCCGTGATCCCCCGGATCTTCGATCCGTTCTTCACCACCAAGCCCATCGGCGAAGGCACGGGGCTGGGCCTGTCGATCTGTCAGCGCATCGTCACCGCGCTGGGCGGCGAGCTGAGTGTCGAGAGCCAGCTCGGCAAAGGCTCTGTCTTCCGGATCATCCTCCCGGTGGCGAAAGATCAGGCGGCGCAGGCCTCGCCCACACCCCCGGCCGTCGTCGCTGGCAGGCGAGGCCGCATCCTGGTGATCGATGACGAACCGATGCTGGGCAAGGCGGTGTTCCGGATGCTCTGCCGGGACCACGAGGTGCTGACCGAAACGACCGCTCGAGCCGCGATCGAGCGAGTCTCGAAAGGTGAACGCTTCGACCTCATGTTGTGCGACCTGATGATGCCCGAGCTGACCGGCATGGACCTTCACGCGGAGCTGTTGCGAATCGCGCCCGAGCAAGCGCAGAAGATGGTGTTCATGACAGGCGGAGCCTTCACGACCCACGCGCGCGAGTTCCTCGAAGAGGTTCGCAACCCACGCATCGACAAGCCCCTCGACGTGGACAAGGTCAGGGCGCTGGTCCGCGGCTTGTTGGGCTAGTTGCGCGAGCTGCGCTAGAGCACGCGCGGCGGTGGCTGGTTTGCACCTGTCATCAGGGCCACGTAGGAACGGATCTCGGAGCGCACGTCCTGGGGCGCGTCGATGAATTCGGCGCCGATCGCGCGGCCGTTGCGCCCGGTCTTGATCCACTTGGTCGTGGCCTGGAGCTCGACCACGCGACCGGAGACGGGCATGGGCAGGCGCAAGGTCACGCGCTCGCCATCCGGGACGGCACCTTCGGTGACCATCAGCACACCGCCTTCCGAGAGATCTTCGGTGCGCCCATCGCTGATGCTCTGTCCGACCAGCACACGCACCGGAGTGATGTACGGCGCTCGCGTGTATTGCCGCCGATGGCTTGCAGTGGCGGCCGGTGCAGGCGTGCTGGGGCCGGGGGGGTGCGACGCGCCGTGCGACGCGCCGGAGCTACGCTGCTCACGCGCCTCGAGCAGATCGAGCACCGGGACGGACTCAGGGAGCGCCGCCGCGCATGCACGCGCCAGCTCCGCGGCGGAGGTGAAGCGTTTTGCAGGATCGATCTCGAGCGCCTTCTTCACGACGTCTTGCAGCGCAAGTGGTATCTCGTCACGCCGCGGGTGCTGCGCGAACGGGCGCGCGCCCGCCAACATGTTCGTGATCACCGCGGTTGGCGGCCCAGCGTAGGGAACCTCGCCGGTGAGACACTCGTAGAGCACAACGCCGGCTGCATAGACATCCGAACGCGCATCGACGGGCGCGCTCGCCATGAGCTGCTCTGGAGCCATGTACTCCGCGGTGCCGATCAGCTCGCCAGCCTTGGTGAGCTTGTCAGCGGCCTCGTCCTCCTCGGAGATCAGCTTCGCGATCCCGAAGTCGATCAGCTCGAGCCGGTCACCAACCGACCGACGGGCGATCAGCAGATTGCTCGGCTTGATGTCGCGATGGATGATACCGTGTCGATGTGCTTCGCCCAGCGCATCACAGAGTTGGAGCGTGAGCGAAACCGCCTGCGCCACGGGCAGCGTGCGACGCGTCAGCAGCACACCATCGAGCGGTCGACCTTCGATCATTTCGAGCACCAAATACGGCCCATGCGTGGCGCATAGCCCTGCGTCGTACACCGCGATCAGGTTCGGGTGCCGCAGCGCGCCGAGAAAGCGTGCCTCGCGAAACAGCCGAGCATGCGCTCCGGGCAAGCCGAGCGCGGGGCGCGCGAGCGTTTTGATCGCCACGCGCGCCTGCGTGACGTGGTGCTCTGCCTCGAAGACCGCGCCGTGTCCACCGCGTGCGATCTCACGCCGCAGCTTGTACCTGCGGTCCAACACGCTATCGACCTTCGCTTCCTGGTACTGCATCCGTAGCGCCCTTGTGCTCCCGTGTTTCCGGACCTGCGCTCACTATCTCACGACACGACGGACTTTCGACGGTCGACCCGTGATCGAGCGTGTCATTACGCCCCTTGTCTCGTTCGGCCAGAGCGGGCGGCTCGGTCGGTGCGTCACCCACAGGGCGCGTTCGACCACATGCCGTCGGCAAAATCGCCACGCACCTGCGTAGCACGCCGCCCACGAAACCACGGCGCTGCGTACAACGCGCCACGACCGTGCACGGCACGCAGGCACGCCAGCCAAACGTTGCTCTGGCACGGGCTGTGCACTGAGCGGTGGCCGCAGAACGTCGTTAGCGCGCTGGGACAAGAGGGAGAATCGTTCGACCACCAACTCCGCGTCGATCGACTCGGCTTGAATGCGGAGCTCGTCGGCTACTGGCTGCGTGTGCGGGGCGATCAGCTCAGTGCCTGGAAGATCCGGCGCCCAGTCGTTCGACGGCACGGCGAGCGGCGTACGTGCCGAGCCCGAGGATCCAGCGCAGCGTATCGTCGCGTAGCGGGGTTTGGCTCGCGATCCACTTCCAGCCGAGCTCCGTCGGTGCGCGGGCCACTGGCCAAGCCCCGACATCGAAGGTCGTCGAGAGCAGCGCTGCCTGGGCGCGGCTCGGCGCGAGCTCGTTGATGAGATCCGGTGGGACGAGCGCCGGACGCAGCGTGTCCAGCGTCCGGAGCGCGACATAGAGCGCCGTAGTCGCGCGCCAGCTGCGCGCTCGATCGATAACCGCGTGCAGATCGAGGCGCGACGAAAACAGTAGCTCGAGGTCGACGAAGCCAGGCAGATGACGGAATTCATCAGCGGCCAGATGGAGCGCGATGAGCACCACGTGATCCTCCCGGCTTGGCGTGAACACGCCAGGAAAGTGCTGTACCGGCTCCGCGCGTGAGAAGAGCGCGGTGATATCGACCGGGCGCAACACGACCTTGTCGAGCCCGAGATGCAGCTCCAACAGCACCGACCCGCGCGCTTTCGGCGATCGCGCGGCCATCTCCAGACACGCTTCTGTGAGGGGTCGCCCCGGTATCGCGCTGACGTCCCAGCCGGCGCGACCCAGAGCCGCGCGAACTCGCATGATGTCGGCTCGCTTCACGATCACGTCGATATCCGCCATCGCGCGCGCCCAGGGCACGGGATAGAGCGTGTCGGCGAGCGCTGCCCCCTTCACGAGCAGCGCCGAAGCGCCTTCCTTCTGCAACACCTCCGAGAACTGTTGGAGCGCATGGCCACGCATGGCGTAGCGCGCCTTGAGATGCCCAAGGTTGTACTGGCCCTCCGGCCAAGCCCTGCTCGCCAGGCTCGGCATGCCGGCCATGCTCTGTTCTATTGGGCTCGTCACGCCGCCGAATCCTCCGCCAGTACGTGCAAGAGACACAAGCCTGGCTCGCGCATGGCGAGCCTTCGTCTGCAAGCTACGCACCGTACCGCTCTGACGGTGGAACGGCTGCCGACGCCGGTTAGGCTTGCGCATGGAGGCCAATGGCTGCCGCGACGCAGGGCGGCCCGCTGCTTGCTTACCGGTAGCCGGTTTCGAACGAGGCTGAATCGGAATTTGCTCACCGGTAGCGAAATCCGAATGAGGCTCGATCCGTTTTTTGGCCTCTCCGGTAGGAAGATCCGAATGAGGCTCAATCCGTTTTTTGGCCTCTCCGGTAGGAAAATCCGGCTTACCCGTAAGCAACTACGACTGTTACGAGCCGGCCAGCTCGGGGCCTCACCCGGGCTTTCGCAGCCGGCGCGCATTCTTCACGACCCACGCGTGCGCTTTCGCAGGTGGCCTATTCGGCTAGCCCAAGGCGATCTCGACGTTGGCGCGCGCTGGCGCCCGAATGGAAACCAGTGTGATGTCGCCGCCAATGCCGACTGAAGCGCCGACGGTAGTCGGCATTAAGCATGTGCCCAGTCTGCCAGCCGCCCCACCCCGCGTCACCCGCCTGAGCAGCTACGCCTGGCGGCGGAAGGCGTCTCGGCCGGCCGCTGTATTCTCCAGAATACGGTTTGTGAAGAACACCGGTAGCGCCGAGCCACGCCTCGCGGCAGAGTCTGGGGCATGAGCCAGCAGCCGCCGGCACGCTCCCGCTCCCCACTCGATGTATTCAAGTACCTCGACTTTCGGCAATTCCTCGCCGATCTCTACGAGCTCAAGAAGCGCCGCGGCTACTCCTACCGGGCGTTCTCGCGTGCAGCGGGCCTCGGCGCCCCCAACTACCTGAAGCTCGTGGTCTCCGGCCAGCGCAACCTGACCGCTGCGATGGCCGAGCGCTTTGCCGCGACTTGTGGCCTGCAAGGCGACGGCGCGACCTACTTCGAGCGCCTGGTTGCGTTCAATCAGGCCAAGACCACCGAAGAGCGCAACGCAAGCTATGCGCAGCTCGCAGCGTTTCGACGCTACAGGCAAGCGCATCGGCTGGAGCACGCGCAGGCGGCCTATCACTCCAAGTGGTACCTGCCGGCGATCCGCGAGCTTTGCGCGAGCCCGGACTTCAAGCCGGATCCGCGCTGGATTGCTTCAGTGCTGCGCCCGGCGATCGAGCCCGCAGAAGCCAAGCAGGCTCTCGACTTGCTGGTGACGCTGGGCCTGCTCACGCGCGACGAGCAGGGTCGGCTGCGACAGGCCGATCCGGTTGTCTCTACCGGTGCCGAGACGCAGAACATGAACGTCCGCAACTACCACGCCGAGATGATGCGTCGTGCCGCCGCGGCCATGGAACTCTTCCCCGCCACCGAGCGCGACATCTCGTCACTGACCTTGTGCGTGGGCCCTCTTGCGCTCGCGCAGATCAAGCAGCGCATTCAGGCGTTTCGCCGCGAGTTGATCGAGCTGGCGGAAGGCGAGCGCGGTCGCAGCCAAGCGCTGCAAATCAATTTCCAGCTCTTTCCGCTCTCCGTTGCCATTCCAGCGCGACGCAGCAGCACTAAGCCCTTGCGAGGAGAAGAGCCGTGAACTCGATCGCCTACCTTAGGTCGTTGTGCAAACATCTCTTTCTCGCATGCAGCGTGAGCTTGTCGCTGGCTGCTTGCCTGCAGGCGCATACGCAGACGGGGACCGAGACCGGCAACCCGCCCATGATCGACCCGCATCTGGTCTCGCTCGCGGCGACCCCAGAGACAGTCCGCTTAGTCGGGAAGAAGGCGGCCGTGACCCCTGGCGGGGCGGCCATCGAGATCATCGACCTGACCACGGGCAAGGTCACCAAAGCCACCGCCGCGGCTGACGGCTCCTTCGACGTGGTCGTAAGCGGCGCGCCGAGCGACTCGTTCAGCGTGCGCGCGAGCGCAGGCAACAAGCAGTCGGCGCTTGTCTACGTGCTGGGCGGAGGCGTGGGGGTGGACGCCAGCGTGGGCGACGGGACAGACGGAGCGCTCTCTTGCCGACAACGCGAGGATCTCGCAAGCGCGGTCATCGCACGCGCAGTGACGGATGCCGCCATGAGCTGCAGGACCGATTCGGAGTGCGGCACGACGTCCATCCAAAACCTATGCACCGGCGGGTCCGCCTGCAAGGATCCCGTCGCATCCAAGGCGGGCGTCAGCGCCATCGCAGCCGCCGTGTCGAGCGTCGATAGCGGATTGTGCTCCAGCTTCGCTCACGATGGTTGCTCACGATGGACCGTAAAGTGTCTTCCGCCGAACACCGTGCCGCGCTGCGTGGCCAGTCAGTGCGTGCTCGTGGCGCCGAGCGCTACCCAGCCAACCGACTGCACGCAGTGTTTGCAGGACTCGATCCAGTGGGGCGAGACCGGCGCGCTGGTGGGCTACGGTGAGCAGAGCGAGCTGGCTGGCTGCATGCACTACACCCGCCGCGGTTGGGCAATCACGGGAGGCTGGGCCACACCGTCGTGTTCGAGCGAGCTCACCGCTTGCACCGGCACGGCCAGTCGCGGTGCGCTGCAAGCGGCCCTTGCGGATGCCGACGTCCAGCAAGTGCTCGCGGACAGCCAGATGCTCTACGGGAACCAGCCGGTCGACGGTCCAGTCTTCCTGATCAGGCTGGGGGCGAAGGACACCCCCCCCAAGAAGGACATCCCTGTGGGCACACCCTGCAGCAGCGCGCAAACGAACTGCACGCCGATCCCGAAAGGCATTCAAGCCTTGGCCGACCTGCTCAGGGCGATCGATGCCGACCGAGCGGCACAGCCTGAGTGTCGTGTGTTTGCACCCGAGTGCCAGCTGGCGTTCGACGCAGGCACCGCCGGTGGCTCCGGCAACACCACGGTGTACTGGCGCGATCCAGAATCGCTCGGATGCTTGCCCCGCACCTACCTGGGCAGTGGCGGCAACGACAACCGTTTCGCCACGCAAGCCGAATGCGAGGCCCAGTGCGGCACGCCCACTGCGGCCGACTGCGGAAGCGCTCGCACGTTCACGACCGCATGTCCGGCCTGCGGCGTAACAGGCGGATGCGCTGGCGAGGTATCAGCTTGCGCCACGACATGCACCTCTGACTCGGCCTGCACCAACGACACCATCGGAACCGCCTGCACGCCGCGACACGTGTGTGAGGTGACAGGCTGCCTGTGAGCGCCTAAGACGTATAAACCTCGAATTTCCCCCTCGTGATGTCAAGCGGCGGCTGTCGGCGGATAGCCCGCACTAACGCTGGCCCCTCCGCGCGGCGGTCTAGCTGATTGGCACGATACGTGCTTCGATGACCTGAGTGCGCATGTCCACCGTTTC
>DASVHQ010000216.1:0-25188 GCA_036382515.1 Polyangiales bacterium
AGCTCCTCACGCTCGGCGGTGCTCAGCGCCTCCTTGGGGCCCTTGCCGGCGTCGATCTCGGCGCGTCGCACCCACTCACGCAGCGCGGTCTCGGTCAGGTCCAGATTGTCGGCGACCTGCACGATCGACTGCCCTCCCGCCTTGCACAACCGCACCGCGTCCGCCTTGAACTCCGCAGTAAACTTCCGTCGCTTCCGTCTTGCCATGGCTCACTCCTCGCGCAGTATCGCGCTTGTTGGGGTGTCCACGAAAGCGGGGGAACTCCAGTCTTGAGGGTCACGGCGCTGAGGGCTGGGTTGCGGGTGATCCGCTGGCACGACTTGCGGCACTCCTTCGCCTCCCAATTGGTGCTAGCTGGGATCCCGATCCGCCAGGTGCAGGACTGGCTGGGGCACGCATCGATCACGATGACCCTTCGCTACTCCCACTTAGCCCCTGGCAACGGTGCCGATCTCATCGGCGTTTTGGATCGCCAACGGCAACCTGACGGCAACGGAGCGGGGCTGAATTCATAAGTAGCGGGATTGATTGTGCAAAGGGGTCGGTATTCACAGGTTACCAGCCTGTGCAGCCGCACGCACAAATGCCAGTATGGTGGCAGGGCGCAGCGCCGGGAGCTGGCGCTGGAACGCCCCCTCGCAGCGCGTTGTGCGTGGCATGATCCGTGCGCTTGCGCAGGCGCACACACAGTGCCATGTAAGAGATCGCTGGGGGTTACGATCGTGGGACGCCAGAACGACAAGCCTGAGCAAGCGCTGGAGCACGACGCCCCAGTAAGCGACGACGACCCGACGCGCGAGCGCGACACGCTGCCGACGGTGATGGACCTGTCGCGCACGCTGCCGACGGGCGCGGCGTTTCAAGCGACGTGGAAGCTACCGGCGTGGCGACCGAGCGCAGCGGCGGGCACCGACGCGACCGGCCAGTCCGGCGTGCGCAAGCTCGACCTCGCCCAGACGGTCGCCAAGGCCGTGAGCGAGCAAGCCGACGCACACGAGGCGATGCGTGCTCGCCTGGCGACGCTGCCCTCGATCGGGCCCGGCGCGGCCGCGCCCGATGACCCGTCGACGCCGTCCGACGCGGGCCTGCGCGCCTCGCTGCGGCGCACCCTGCGCATGGACCTCGGCCTGCCTGTGATGCCTTCCGCGACCAGCTCGGTCGGGCCGCGCAACACGCCGCGTGACACTCTGGAGCCGCAGCTGCCGTCTGCGCCGCCACCACGCAATGTTGTAGCTACACGCAGCTCGGCCGACGGCGCCGTGCTCGCGACCGCCGTGCAGCAGATCGGCGCCGATGGGCTGCACGACGACGCGCAGGATCGCACGCGGCCGAGCGGAACGCGCACCACCGATCCCTTCGGCCAGCTGGCCCCACAGCGCGAGCGCACCCAGACCGAGGTCGATGCCAGCGGCGCCGACCCGTTGCCCAGCTCGAGCGCGACGCCCACGGCGGCCGCAGCTGCGGCGCCGGAACGCACGCACCCGCGCGACGAGCGCGTGACATGGACGCCTGCCGCGATGCGCGGGCGTGGTCGTCAGCTGGCCGCGGCTGGGCTCGTACTCGGGGCGATCGTGGGCGCTGGCGTGATGATGTACGTGGATCTCGATGCCTTCGACGACACGGGCGACGAATCGGACGAGGCGCTCGGCGCGAACCAACACCTGGTCACGCCAGCCGGGGTGGCGCCCGCTGCCACACACGCGAGCAGCGAACCTGCCCACGTCGTCGAAGGCGCCGTGCCTGCCAACGCCACGCAGATCGTGTCGTTGCCAGCGGGTGCCGAGCTCGTGCTGGGCGGCGCCATCATCGCCAACACCCCGGCGCAGCTGCCGCGTCCGAGCTACGAGATCGACTACCTGGTACGGCTACCCGGCTACGAATCGCAGCTGGTGCGCTTGGGACCAGGCAGCCCGGCCACGATCCTGGTCAATCTCAAGGCCGCCGCCGCCGCGCCCGAAAACCCGCACTGAACCGACACGCTGCGACCGTGGCACAGGCGAAGCCGCCTCCCGCGCTCGCGCACAGCCACGGGCAGACGTGGCCGTGTGTCACGTCGTGTAGTCGCCGTTGATGCGCACGTACTCTTCGGTGAGATCGCAACCCCAGGCCGTGGCCGTGTACGAGCCGAGGCCGAGGTCAGCTCGCAGCTGCACCTCGGGCACATCCATCGCCTTGGAGATCACCGTGTAGTCGAGCTGAGTCGCCGCGCCGCGCGAGAACGCGCAGTGCTCGCCGATCCACACGCTGGTGCGGTCGACGTCGATCTCGGCGCCGGAGCGACCGAGCGCCATCATCACGCGGCCGAGGTTCGGATCGCGGCCGGTGATCATCGTCTTGACCAGCGGCGACGAGACCACGGTGCGCGCTGCGATACGCGCGTCTTCCCGTGTCTTGGCGCCCTGCACCACGACCTCGATCAAGGTGCGTGCGCCTTCGCCATCGCGCGCCAGATCACGTGCAAGCGCGATCGCCAGCTGTTCGATGGCGGACCTGAGCGCAGTCGCGGCTGCGCTGCCGCGCGTCACTGCGCCGCCACCCGCTGCACCGCTCGCGAACAGCAGCATGGTGTCGCTGGTCGACGTGTCCATGTCCACGTCCACCATGTTGAACGAGACGTCGCCGGCCTCGCGCAGCATCTCCTGCAAGAGATCCGGCGGGACCTCGGCGTCTGTCGTGAGAAAGCCGAACACCGTGGCCATGTCGGGATGCACCATGCCTGCACCCTTGGCGACGCCGCCGACCGTGTACGTCACGTCGCCTACGCGCACGCGCACGGCGCGCGACTTGTGCACGGTGTCGGTCGTCATGATCGCGCGCGCAAAGTCGAGCCCGCTCTGCCGTGAAGGCGTGATGCGAGCGATGCCCGCGCGGATCTTGTCCATCGGCAGCGGTCGGCCGATCACGCCCGTCGAGCCCACGAGCACATCCTGCGCCGCAAGCCCCAGGTGCTGCGCCGCGAGCTCGGTCATGCTGCGCGCATCGGCCAGCCCACGCGCGCCCATCGCCACGTTCGAGCAGCCCGAATTCACCACCAGCGCCTGCGCACGACCGGTCGCCACGCGCTCCCGACACAGGGTGACCGGAGCACCGCACACGCGGTTCTTGGTGAAGATGCCGGCCACGCTGCAGGGGCGGTCCGCCACCAAGAGGCCCAGATCCAGGCGGTCCTCGGGACCGTAGGTCTTGATGCCTGCGTACACGCCACCCGCCCGAAAGCCGAGCGGCGAGGTGATACCGCCGGCCTCGATCCACAAAAGCTCGTTCGCCATGCGGGACTTTCTACCGCAACCCCGACCACTTTCACGTCCAAAACCATGCGGCAGGCACCTGGCAAGGGCGTAGGGCCGGGACAGCTGGCGCTCGCGCGGCCCTCGCGACGAGCTCGCCTACGATCCCCTACATGCTCGGAGCGTCCGCTTGCCCGTTTTTCGTAGGGCTTGTTATAGAAGCGCGATGCGAAAGCGAATTTTGGTCTCGGGCGGCGCCGGCTTCCTCGGCTCCCACCTGTGCGAAAAGCTCCTGGGCTTGGGTCACGAGGTGGTCTGCCTCGACAACTTCTTCACGTCGGCGCGCCGCAACGTGGAGCACCTGCTGGACAACCACCGCTTCGAGCTGCTGCGTCACGACGTGACCGAGCCGATCATCATCGAGGTCGACGAGATCTACCACCTCGCCTGCCCGGCCTCCCCGGTGCACTACCAGCGTAACCCCGTCCGCACGATCCAGACCGCGGTGCACGGCACGCTGAACATGCTCGACATGGCTCGCGAAGTGCGCGCGCGCATCATGATCGCTTCCACCAGTGAGGTGTACGGCGACCCCAAGGAGCACCCGCAGCGCGAGGGCTACTGGGGGCACGTCAACCCGATCGGCCCGCGCGCCTGCTACGACGAAGGCAAGCGCTGCGCGGAATCACTCACGGTCTCCTACGCGCGCCAGTACGGCGTGGCCAGCCGCATCGTGCGCATCTTCAACACCTACGGGCCGCGCATGCACGAGAACGACGGCCGCGTGGTGTCTAACTTCGTGTTGCAAGCGCTGCGCAACCAGCCGATCACGGTCTACGGCGAGGGCCAGCAGACGCGCTCGTTCTGCTACGTGAGCGACTTGCTCGAAGGCTTCGTGCGCCTGCTCGCGACCCAGGAAGACCCCGGCCCCGTGAACATCGGTAACCCGAGCGAGCGCACGATCCGCGAGCTCGCCGAGATGACGATCAAGATGACCAACTCGAAGTCGCAGCTGCGCTTCGAGGCTCTGCCCGTGGATGATCCAACGCGTCGCTGCCCCGACATCGGCAAGGCTCGTGCCCTGCTTGGCTGGGAGCCGAAGGTGAGCATCGAAGAGGGTCTGGGCAACACCATCCGCTACTTCCGTGACTACCTGAGCCAGAGTGGCAACGCCTAGCGCGACGGAGCAAGCCAGCATGTCATCGAGCTCCCCGCCCAAGGGCCACGAGCCCAATCCTGCGCTGCGCGTCCTGTACAACTTCTTCTTCGACGCCATCGCGGTCGACGAGGCGTGGGTGCGGCAGGTGCGCGAGCTGTCGCAGCGCGGCAGCGTCGTGTACGTGCTGCGCAACCTGAACCCGGTCGACTTCCTGGCGCTCGACTACCTCACCAAGCGCTACGACCTGCCGCAGATTCGCTTCGTGAACGATCTGCGCCTGGGCGTGCTCAGCCCGATCCCGCGCAACCTGCTGCAGGTGATCAACCTGCGCCACAAGGCCACACCCGCCGAGGAGCTGCGTACGGCCATCGCGCAGGGCAGCTCGGCGGCGCTTTTCCTCAAGCGCCCACCCACCATGCTCGATGTCGCGTCCGGACAGAGCCGTGGCCGAGGCCTGAGCGAGGGCGACGAGCTGATGCACACGCTGATCGAGCTGCAGCACAAGACCGAGCGGCCGGTGCTACTGGTGCCGCAGGTGTTTCTCTGGACCAATCGCCCGGACACGCACGGCGCGCAGGTGCTGGATGCGTTCTTCGGCCCGCGTGAATGGCCGAGCCCGATGCGCACGATCGGGCAGTTCCTCTACAACTACAAGCACGTGATGCTGCGCGCGGGAGAACCGCTCGACCTCGCCGGCTACCTGCGCGAGAACGCAGCCACCAGCGACGACAACCACGTGCGCCGCGTGATCTACGTGATGCTGCGGCGCCTGGAGCGCGAGCGCCGCGCGGTCACGGGCCCGGCCTTCACGCCACCCGACCGCCAGCGCAATCAGGTGCTGCAGTCACCCAAGCTGCAGAAAGTCATCGCGCACATGGCCGGTGACAAGCAGGAAGATCGTTACACGCTCACGCGCAAGACGATGGACATGCTCAAGGAGATGCAGGCGACGCCCGATGCCAACACCATCAAGGGCCTCGAGGTGTTGCTCGATCGCGTGTTCCATCGCGTGTACGCGGGCATCGACGTGGATCGTGACGGAATCGAAGCGATCCGCGAGAAGAGCAAGGAATCCACGATCATCTTGTTGCCCAGCCACAAGAGCCACGTCGACTACCTGGTGCTCTCGTACGTGTTCAACTACGAGAACCTCTCGCTGCCGATGATCGCGGCTGGCGACAACCTCGCGTTCTTCCCCCTCGGCCCGGTGCTGCGTCGTGCCGGCGCATTCTTCATCCGCCGTCGGTTCGGTGGTGATCGGCTGTACTCCGCGGCGGTCGAGGCCTACGTGCGTCGCTTGATCCGCGACGGCCACACCATGGAGGTGTTCCTGGAAGGTGGCCGCAGCCGCACGGGCAAGCTGCTGAAGCCGCACGTGGGGCTCTTGTCGATGCTGGTCGATGCGGCGCTCGCGGTACCCAATCGCGACGTCGTGTTCGTACCGCTCAGCATCGGCTACGAGCGCATCGTCGAGAGCAGCGCCTACGGGAAGGAGCTACTGGGCGGCGAGAAACAGAAGGAAGACGCCGCGGGCCTGCTCAAGAGCACCGAGGTGTTGCGTCACCGCTACGGCCGCATCAACGTGCAGTTCGGGCACCACCTCAGCATCAAGGGCATGTGCGACGAGCTCAACTACCCGGACGAGGCGCTGCAAACGCCGCCCAAGCGTCGCGCCGTCGTCACGCGCCTGGCCAATCGCTCGATGGACGAGATCAATCGCGTGACCGCGGTCACGCCCGGCTCGCTCGTGGCGCTGGCGCTGCTCTCGGATGAACGGCGCAGCACCTCGCACGAGGAGCTGATGGTGCGTTGCCGCCGCTTCCTCGGGGTGCTGTACAGCATGGGCGCGCGCATCACGCCGCGTACGATGGAAGGCGACGAGCTGCGCGAGGAAGCGGTGCAGGAAGCGATCTCGATGTTCGTCGAGGGCGAGATGCTCGAGACGCACTACCCGGGCGAGCTGCCGGTCGAGCGCGAGCGCCGCGTCAACGCGACCGGCAACGGCTGCCTGTACCGCGTGCCCGAGCGCAAGCGCATCGAGCTCGACGTCAGCAAGAACATCCTCATGCACTTCGTGGTGGAGCGCGCACTGATCGCCACCGCGCTCTTGCTGCCGCCGGGGCCCGAGCTGCCCGCACAGACGCTGCGCGAGCGCGTGAAGGAGCTGTCGCGCCTGTTCAAGCACGAGTTCCGCTTCCGCGCCGACGGCGGCTTCGACGCGATCTACGGGGAGATGATCGACGCTATGGTGGCCTGCGGCGAGCTCGAGCACGTGCCGGGGCAGTACATCGACATCGGTCCCGGCCACGACGGCTGGAGCGGACAAGTGTGGCTGCGCACGTACGCCGCGATCCTGCGCAACTTCGTGGAAGGCTACCGCGTCGCCGCGCGCGGTCTGGCCGCGCTGGTCAAGGGCCCCATGGGCGAGAAGGAGTGGGTCAAGCGCACGCTCGGCGTGGGCCAGCGCATGTACCTCTCCGGCGAAATCGAACGGCACGAAGCCATCAGCCGCCCGATCCTGGAAAACGCGCTGCAGGCGTTCAAAGACGAGGGCTACCTGAATCTCGACGAGAAGAAGTACTCGCTGACCGAGTCGTGGGCGAGCGCAGACGCCGTGCGCGCGATTGAAGGCCGCATCGCGGGGTATCTCAAGGTCGTGGCCGAATAGCTGCGCGAGCGGCGTCCGAGCACGAACGATCGTGGCGAGCGGCGCTTCGGGGGCGGCGGGGTGCGCGCCGGGAGGGTCGGCTCGCAAGGGTGCCTTCATCGCAACCTGCCGGGGCGCGTTGGGAGGGCGGGTCGCTCCCGGGCTCGGGAGAGTGTCCTCGGCACTACCGCCGCAGCTTTGCAAGCAGCGCAGCGGGCCTGCGAAACGAGCCCGGGAGCGACCCGCCCTCCTAACACGCTCCAGTAGCCATATAGCTATGTCAACGTCAGCGTGAGCTGGCTCGGCGTGAGCATCGGCAGCAGACACTGCGAGCAACCGTGTCGTCGGCGTCAGACGACAACGCATCTTGCGACATCGCGCCGCCTCCTCACTCCGCCATGACAGTGAAGCGCTTGGGGTCGGCAGGTCACTCTCGGGCTCGTTTCGCAGGCCCGAGGTGCTTCGTGCGAAGCCGCAGCGGTAGTGCCGAGGACACTCTCCCGAGCCCGAGAGTGACCTGCCGACCCCAAGCGCCCCGGCACGTTGCGATGAACTCTTAGTCCTGCAAGCCGAGCGTTCCCCGCCCAGGCGCCCATCCCCCAACGGCCCATTCGCCACGCCCTCCTCTCGCTCCCGGCGTCTGCGCGCGCGCACATCCATGCCGATCCACAGCTGAAGAGCGCGCTGCGCCACGTGAAAATCACACGCAGCCGACTACCGCGGGGGGCCTGCGTCCCGTAAGCTGCGCCCCCGTCCGGGGCACGTTTCGGGCTCGGGGCTGCTGCTGCGAGGTTGCGTCATGAGCAAGGTCTTGATCGTCGGTGCGGGTGGTGTTGGTGGCGTGGTCGCGCACAAGTGCGCGCAGGCGCCCGAGGTCTTCTCCGAGGTGGTGCTCGCGAGCCGCACGCTCGCGCGCTGCGAGAAGATCCAGAAAGAGATCGAAGAGCTACAGGGTCGCAAGATCCGCATCGCGCAGCTCGATGCGGACGACGTGAAACAGACCGCGGCGTTCCTGAAGAAAGAAAAACCGGCGGTGCTGATCAACGTCGCCCTGCCCTACCAGGATCTGCCGCTGATGGATGCGTGCCTCGAAGCGGGCATCCCCTACCTCGACACGGCCAACTACGAGCCGCGCGACGTGGCGAAGTTCGAATACAAGTGGCAGTGGGCCTACCAGGAGCGCTACCAGAAGGCGGGCCTGATGGCGCTGCTCGGCTCGGGCTTCGATCCAGGCGTCACCAACGTGTTCTGCGCGTACGCACAGAAGCACCTGTTCGACGAGATCCACTACATCGACATCCTCGACTGCAACGGCGGCAGCCACGGCCACCCGTTCGCCACCAACTTCAATCCCGAGATCAACCTGCGCGAGATCACGCAGAACGGTCGCTACTGGGAGAACGGCGAGTGGAAGGAGACCAAGCCGCTCGAGCAGCACTTTGCGTTCGACTACCCGGGTGTGGGCGAGCGCGAGAGCTACCTGCTCTACCACGAGGAACTGGAGTCGCTGGTCAAGAACATCCGCGGGCTCAAGCGCATCCGCTTCTACATGACCTTCGGCCAAGAGTACCTCACGCACCTGCGCGTGCTCGGTAACATCGGCATGACCCGCATCGATCCGGTCGAGTTCCAGGGCCAGAAGATCGTGCCGATCCAGTTCCTCAAGGCGCTCTTGCCCGATCCTGCGTCGCTCGGCGCCACGTACACCGGCAAGACCTCGATCGGCTGTCTGATCGAGGGCGTGAAGAACGGCAAGCCGCGCAAGGTGTTCATCTACAACATCTGCGATCACGCCGAGTGCTGGAAGGAAGTGCGCTCGCAGGCGATCTCCTACACAACGGGGGTGCCCGCGGTGGTCGGCGCCACGATGATGGTCAAGGGCCTGTGGAAGAAGCCCGGCGTGTGGAACATCGAGCAGCTCGATCCGGATGCGTTCCTCGAAGAGCTCGCAAAGCGCGGCCTGCCCTGGCACGTGATGGAGCTGTGATGGGTGGTGTCACGACGGCGGAGCGCACGATGTTGGACATCCCGTCCGACGTCGAGACGCCCGCGTTCGTGGTGGATCTCGGTCTTTTGGAACGCAACCTGCGCATCCTCGCTGAGGTACAGGCCGCCGCGGGCTGCACGATCCTGCTCGCGCTGAAGGGTTTCGCGATGTGGTCGGCGGCGCCGCTGGTCCGCAAGTACCTCTCCGGCGTGTCGGCGAGCTCGCCGCACGAGGCGCGGCTGGGCAAGGAAGAGTTCAAAGGTGCTGTGCACGCGTATGCACCGGCGTACAGCGACGCCGACTTCCGCGAGATCCTCGGCTACTGCGACCATGTGATCTTGAACAGCTTCTCGCAGTGGCAGCGCCTGCGCCCCATCGCCAGGAGCGTGGGCACCAAGGTCGAGTTCGGGATTCGCATCAACCCCGAGCACCGCGAAGTGGCCGTGGCGCTCTACGATCCCTGCTCGCCGCTCTCGCGCCTGGGAGCCACGCGGCAAGCGTTCGAGCACGCAGACTTCGACGGCATCGCGGGGCTGCACTTCCACAACCTGTGCGAGCTGGGGTCCGATGCGCTCGAGCGCACGCTCGCCGTGGTCGAGAAGAACTTCGCGCCGTGGCTCGAGCGCGTGCGCTGGGTGAACATGGGCGGCGGCCACCACATCACGCGCCCGGACTACGATCGCGAAAAGCTCGTGAAGCTGGTGCGAGACTTCAAACAGCGCTGGAATGTGGAAGTCTTCCTCGAACCGGGCGAGGCCATCGCCATCCGCACCGGGGTGCTCGTGGCGAGCGTGCTCGACGTGATCGACAACGGCATGAAGCTCGCGATCCTCGACACGTCGGCGACGGCGCACATGCCCGACTGCCTGGAGATGCCCTACCGCCCCGAGATCGTGGGCTCGGGGCTGCCGAAGGAGCGCGCACACACCTATCGTCTCGGTGGTCTCACTTGCCTCGCGGGTGACGTGATCGGCGACTACTCATTCGACCGCGAGCTGCAGATCGGGCAGAAGCTGGTCTTCCTCGACATGACGCACTACACGATGGTGAAGACCTCGAATTTCAACGGGGTGCGCCTGCCGTCGATCTGTTCACACGACCCGGCGACCGGTCGTGTCACCGTGCACCGCAGGTTCGGCTACGAGAGTTATCGCGACCGCTTGTCGTGAGCGCTGATGCGGACACGCCTGCGCCGCGACACGCGTACGAGCCACAACGCGCTGACGATACACCCGAGGCCAAAGAGCGCGATGGCGGGCAGGAGCGTGGCGGGGCGATAGCGCAAGCGCAGCTCGTGCTCGCCCGCCGGCAGCTCGACCGCCAGCCGGCCGCGGTCTTCCAGGACCTGGCCCAGATCGCTCTGCCAGTCGGGGTCGAAGTTTTGGTTCAGGATCATCCGCGTCGGCTGGTCGGCGAGCACGTGCACGCGCAGCTCGTTGGGCGTGTGCGTGAAGCTGAGCAGCCGAGCGTAGCCGGGCGCGAAGCGCACTTGCGGCACGTCGCCGAACCACAGCGCGGGTGACACGACCCAGTTCATGCCACCGGCGTAGCAGGCCGCGATGCCCAGGTTCTTGTGCGGCAAGCTCGCATACAAGAACTGGAAGTTGCCCGCCGGCACGAGGTGGAAACGCGCCGCGGGTTGTTCTTGCGAGATCGGCGGTCCGTCCCAGCGATTGATGGTGTGCAGGTTGACCACGAAAAGATCCGCGCCGAGCAGCGCGACCACGACGAAGCCCGCCATGCCGCCGACGCGCGGGCGCTTGGGGGCGTGCGCCGCCCACAGCCGCAGCGCTGCATCGAGCGCGAGCGCGGCGCACAACGCCAGGTAGAACGTGAAGAGCACGGCGAAGCGAGACGGCACGCGCAGCGAGTCGAACACCGGCAGGTGGTGCAAAAGCGCCCACGGGTAAAGCGCGCCGCGCTCGCCCAGCATGAGCAAGAGAAAGATCGCAAGACCGGCCAAGAGCGCATAGCGCTTGCGCCGCAGCGCCACGACCACGCCCAGACCCGCGAGCAGCACGACGCCCCAGCCCACGAAGCTGCCGTACTCCGGCCACACGAAGCGATGCGGCGCGTAGCGCCACTCGTGATCGCGCGCGGTCAACATCTGCAGCACCTCGGGCAGCGCGAGCGCGTCGTCGCTCTGCGTCAGGCGCGGCATGCGGGCCAGCGCCGCACGCACCGGCAGAAGGCGGATCGCGCCGAGCAGGAGCGTGAGCGCAGCGACTGCCGCAGCGACGCTGACGCTGCGCCGGGTGCCCGCTGCACGCAGCCGTGCGAGGCCCTCGACGCCGAGCAAGAGCACGAAATACGGAAACGGATACGTCCCGCCTTCGAGCAGCACCAGCACGAGCAGCGCCGCGACGGCGATGGCGTAGTGCAGGTCGCGCTCGCAGCGCCGCAAGGCGAGCAAGAGCCAGGGCGCGAAGTAGAACGGCAAGAAGGTCGCGTGACCGCCGGCGCCGTGCCACGCGAAGAAGCCCGAGCAACCCCAGGCCAGCGCTGCAAGGCTGGCTGCGGCCGGGTGCACGCCGAACGCTCGCCGCGCGAACAGGTACATGCCGCACAGGCCCGCGCTCGCGTGCAACACGAGGAACGCCTTGGTCGCGAGCGTGGTGCCAAGCACGAGCGCGAGCACAAAGAGCGGCGAGAAGTGCTGCGCCTCGGGATTGCCGAACGCCGTGATCCCGCCGCAGAATGACGGGTCCCACAGCGGCCACTGCCCAAAGCGCGTGAGCGCCACGTAGCCGACCTCCCAGTTGTGGTGAACCATCTGCCAGTCGCCAAAGCCGGTGGACCGCGGCACACGAAACGCCGGCGACCAGAATCCAGCTGACACGAGCAAGCCTGCGAGCGCGCCCCACAGCAGCCGGGATCGGGCGGCTGGCGTGCTGGCCGCAGGCGCGACGCTGTCGGGGCCGAGGGGCATGAAGGCCGCATCATAGTCGATTGGCCGGCCAGAGCCGCGCATGGTAAGAGCCGGACCGCATGACGCGGCACGTCGTTTGGGACTGGAATGGCACCCTGCTCGATGACGTCGACCACTCGGTCACGGCCCTGAACCGGCTGCTGACCGAGCGCAGCCTGCCCTGCCTCGACCGGCACGCCTACCGCGAGCGCTTCGGCTTCCCGGTCAAGAGCTTCTACGTCGACCTCGGCTTCGACGCCGATCACGAGGACTTCGCGGCCCTGTCGGCAACGTTCATCGGCCACTACCGGGTGGCCGCGCAGACCGCGAGCCCCCACCCCGAGGTCCGCCACGTCATGAGCCAGCTCGCCGAACGGGGCATCGCGCAGTCGGTGCTGTCGGCGATGGAGATCAGCCTGCTGCGACAGATGCTCGCGGAGCACGATCTGCTCGAGCACCTGCAGCATGTGCGTGGGCTCTCCGACCTGCAGGCCACCTCCAAGGTCGCCCTGGGCGTGGAGCTGATGCGCAGCCTGCGCGCCCAGCCGGACGAGGTGCTGTTCGTGGGCGACACCCTGCACGACCTGGAGACCGCCCGGGCGATGGGCGCGAGGTGCCTGCTTTTCACGCGCGGCCACCAGACCGCGGAGCGCCTGTCGCACAGCGGGGCGACCCTGATCGACTCGCTGCACCAGGTGCTGGACTACGCGCCGGGTGCCGCCCTGGACGGCCTGCGCTAGCGCAAGGCCACCGGCCCAGGCGGGGGGTAGGTTCTGGTCGAGCATTGCGCCTCGACAGGAGCCGTATCCTTGAAACTCCTGCGCTTTCTGCTGCGTGCGGCCGGGCCCATGGCATTCGTCATGGCGCTGCTCGGTGTCTTGTGCAGCGGCTTCAACGCCGGCCTGGTCGCGACGATCCACCAGACGCTGCTGCGCGGCGCCTCGCACGCCCTCTTGCTGATCTTCGTCGGCGTGGGCGTGGGCAAGGTGCTCTGCAGCCTCTGCTCGGCAGTGCTGCTCACCCGGTATTCGTACGAGGCGATCACGCAGCTGCGGCAGACGATGACGCAGAAGCTACTGGCGTTTCCCTATCTGCGCTTCGAGCGCATGGGCCGCGAGAAGGTGCTCGCCGCGCTCACTGAAGACGTGGCCACCGTCAACGCTGCGTTGCAGTCGGCGCCTTCGTTCCTGGTGAACGTCGCGACCGTGGCCGGCAGCTGCGCGTACCTGACCTTGCTTTCGTGGCACACCTTCCTCGCACTGGCCGCGGTTGGCGCGCTCGGCTGGCTCGCCTACCGGCCGCTGAGCCGCAGCGCCCTGCCCTATCTCGAGCGCGCGCGTGAAGAGCACGATCGGCTGTTTGGGCACTTCCACGCCCTGACGCAGGGCAGCAAGGAACTGAAGCAACACGCCGGTCGACGCGCGGCGTTCCTGGAAGAGCACGTGCTCGAGACCACCGAAGCACTGGCCGAACAACACGTGCTCGGACAGGCGCGGTTCCAGCTGTCGGATGCCGCGAGCAGCGTGATCGCGCTCTTGGCGGTGGCGCTGGTCCTCTTCATCGCGCCCAAGTGGAGCGGCCTGCCGGCTGGCGCTGTCGTGGGCTACGTGCTGGCAGCGCTGTACTTGATGGGGCCGTTCAGCGGAGCGCTACGCGTGTTGCCGCTCTACACCACGGCCGAGATCTCGCTCGGCCGCATCGAGCGCCTCAGCGCCGAGCTCGACCGCGACGCCGAGCAACACAACGCATCGCCCGAAGACCGCCCGCACTTCGCGAGCATTCAGCTGCGCGATGTCGAGCACACCTATCACGACGCGGGCAAGCAACCGGGCTGGAAGCTCGGCCCGCTGTCGCTCGAGCTGCGGCCGGGGCAAGTGGTCTTCATCACCGGCGAAAACGGCAGCGGAAAGTCCACCCTCGCCAAGCTGCTCGTGGGGCTCTATGAGCCCGACTGCGGCGAAGTGCTGTGGGACGGCCGCAAGGTCACCGACGCGACGCGCGATGCCTATCGCCAGCTCTTCTCTGTGGTGTTTTCCGACTACTATCTGTTCGAGACGCTCATGGGGCTGCCGGAAGGGGAGCTCGACGAGCGCGCCGAGATCCTGCTGAGCCGCCTGCAGCTGGACGGGCACGTCGAGATCAACGCGGGTGAGCTGTCGTCGTTGCAGCTGTCGCAAGGCCAACGCAAGCGCGTGGCCTTGCTCACGGCGTACCTCGAAGACCGGCCGATCTACGTGTTCGACGAGTGGGCCTCCGACCAGGACCCGGCGTTCAAGGACGTCTTCTACAAGGAGCTCGTGCCGGAGCTCAAGGCGCGCGGCAAGGCGGTCGTGGTCATCACGCATGACGACCGCTACTTCCATCTGGCCGACCGTCACGTGATGCTGCATCGCGGCCGCATCGGTCAGAGTGAGATCACCAGCAAAAGGCTCGTGGGAACGTGAAACTGGCCGCTCACTGACTGCCCACTGACCACCCACTGGCCGTTCAGGGGCCGCCCACGCACGGCACGCGGCCGACCTTGATAGCGCTCGCACCAGTGTCCGACGTCTCGCTCCAGGCGATCACCACGCGACCGTCGTAGGCGGCTTCCACCGCAGTCTTGCCACCGGACTCACTGGTGAAGCTCACGGGCAGATCGCCCGCGAGGTTGCCCACGCGATTGAGGAAGGCCAGGTGGATCTGGGGGCGTGTGAGGTTCGCCGCCGGCAACGCGCGATACACCACGGCGTAGCTCGCGAGCAGCTTGGTGATCGACACGTCCATGCCGCGATACGGCGAGTTCAGGAAGCGCACCGGTGCCACGGTGCCGGCCGAAGCGCGCAGTGGCGCAGCCACGCCCGTGTCCGTGATCTGCTGAAACCACAGCTGTCGGCCGCTGCCCGATTCTGCCTGCGTGTACACGAGCGCGCCGCCTTCGGAATTGACGGCGACGTCGACGGCCGCGTACGGCCCGGCGTTCTTCGTCAGCACCCACTCGGGTCGCACCGGTTTGCCCGTCTTGTCGAGCGCGACGAACACGATCTCGGAGCGCACGAGCGCCGCAGGATCGAAGCGCCAGTAGGCGAACGCGGCTCCATCGGCACCGAGATCGGAGAGCGTCAGCACGCCGTAGGTGAGCTTCGGATTCTTGGTGGGGTCGGTGCCGGCGGCCGCGTTCCACTTGTCGATCACGGTCTCGGGACCTGTCGGCTTGCCCGTCGCATCGAGCGGACGCACGTGCAGCGTGCCCGAGCCGTCAGTGGCTTGATCCGCCCACGCGACCATCACGTTGCCGTCGCGCAGCGTGGCAATCGCCGTTGCGGTCTCCACGGCGGGGTTGTCGCTCACGCGCTGCGGAGCGCCCATCTTCTTCATCTTGGTGTCGTAGACCTGAACCCAGACGTCGTACGGCGGCACGTGATTGTCGACGAACGCCAAAAGCCACTGACCGCCGGCCGAGGTGAGCACCGGGGAACGCGGCAAGGAACAGTCATCGATGGCGAGTGTGGAGGCCGGCGCAGGCGCAGTGGGAGAGCCTGCGAGGGACGTCAGGTACACTGCATCGAGACATCCGTTGCTCGTACCGATGTACGGGATGGCGAAGAGCGAGCTCTCGAGATTGACGCCCATCGGCGTCTGCACGAGCGGTCGATCGGTCGTCACTGCCGTGAAGGTCTTGTTCGAGTCGATCGCGCACGGGCCGACCAGGCCAGGCTCCGGCATGCCGGGCGCGACGGTGCCGGCGTCGTGCTTGCGCGGCAGCGGAATGTCGCCGTCGAAATCGGAGAAGCCGCCGCCTGCGTCGGCGGGGCTGCCCGCATCGGGCAACGCAGCTGCGTGATGGTGCCGGTGGCTGCAAGCCGATGCCGCCATGAGCAGCAGGGCACCGAGGCACGCTCGGAGAAGGCTGTTTTTGAGCATGGGGATGGGCTGAAGCCGCCGCGACAGAGCACGCCGCGACGAATCCGGTTAAGGCTGTCACAGGCCGCGCGCGCTGCAAAGCCGCGAGTGCAGCGGCGCAGTGCCGCAGTCGCCACTCGCCATGCGTCGGCATGCGTGCGCGTCCTACCTGTGGCACCGCAGTGCGACGCTGACAGCAGCGTGGATTGTGCCGCATGCCAGTCGGCTCGTGACTACGCTTGCGCTACACTCGCCGAATGCGATCGCACAGCGTCTGGCTCTTGCGCGTGTCCCTGCTCCTCGCCGTTTGCGCAGCCGCTGCAACTGGCTGCAGCACGAAGAAACACAGCACCGGAGGATCGGTGTCGTCCGACAGCGATGGCGGCCTGGATGCGGGCAAGAAGAAGGACTCAGGCGTTCACAAGCCCAAGGACGCAGGCACCGGCAGCGCGGATGCCAGCGCGCAGGACGCCGCGGCCGACATGGACGGCAATGTGATTGTGTACCGCGATGCGGGCGATGCCGGGTGCTACGGCTGCACCGCGCCGACCATCCCGGTCGACTGGACGTGTCCGGCTTCGTACTGGGGCGACAAGATCTGCGACTGTGGCTGCGGCGCCTACGACTTCGATTGCACCGGCAACAGCTGTGACACGGCCGGCTGCGTGCTCTCCTCGTGCGACTCGTGCCTCACGGACAAGCTGGCGTGGAAGGAGTGCGCGCCCGACCCCGATCCCTCGGCGTGGACGTGCGACAGAACAGCGCTGAACGACAGCAACTGCGACTGCGGCTGTGGCTACCCGGACCCGGCGTGCCACGGCAGCGGCTGCAGCGAGCCCGGTTGCTGGCGCAACGTCTGCGACGTTCGCCACGACAGCACGGGCGCGATGTTGCCCACCTCGTCGCCGCCCTTCGCCTGGACCTGCCCGAAGGCCGAGTGGGGCGACGGGCACTGCGACTGCGGCTGCGGTGACTACGACCCCGACTGCTCGTCCACCGGCACGCCGGCCGGCTGCACGAGCGCTGCATGCGTGGCCAACGTCTGCGAGTTCTGCCACGACAAGGACGGGCGCGCCCTGCCCCACTGCAACGTTCTGTTGGATCCCAACGTCGCCAACGGCTGGACCTGCGATCCCTGGCGTTTCAACGCCGGCGACGGCTGCGACTGCGGCTGCGGCGTCGCCGACCCGGACTGCAGCGGCGGCGGCTGCAGCGGCTACGCGTGCAGCAGCACGACGGGCTGCGTGCGCTGCACCGCATCCGACTTCCCGAACGACGAGCTGGTCGGCTGCCTGCCGAGCAGCGGCGGCGGCAGCTGGACCTGCGACAAGCACCACTACGGCACGGGCGACGGCTGCGACTGCGGCTGTGGGCTGCCCGACCCCGACTGCGGGGCCGCCGCCAACGGCTGCACCACAGCCGGCTGCACGGATCCCGGCAAGTGCGACTACTGTCACGTCGGAGCCACCGACGCGATCGGCGACTACACCCCGTGCAAGCCGACACCGACCACCGGCTGGAGCTGCGGAACGACCAGCGCTCCGGCCTGGGCCAATCAGGAATGCGATTGCGGCTGCGGCAAGCCCGATCCGTGGTGCCGCATCAAAGATCGCAAGAGCTGCACCGCGCCCGGCTGCCAGACGGCCGTCTGCCAGTTCTGCAACGACGCAGCTGGCACGCGCGCGGCATGCACCGGCCCGCGTTGGAACGAGCTGAGCACCTGCGAGGCGGCGGTCTACGGCGCCGACGGCAAGTGCGACTGCGGCTGCGGCGCCATCGATCCCGACTGCCCGAAGGACCAAGGCTGCGCGGAGCCGGGCTGCGGTTTGAACGGCTGCACCATCTGTCACGCCTCGGGCGGCGTGATGGAGGTCTGTCAGTTCTGGACCTGCCCCGCAGGCACCGACAAGAACGGCGTGTGCGACTGCGGCTGCGGCGGACCCGATCCGGAGTGCGCAAGCCTCCTGAAGCAGGGCTGCGTCGAACCGGGGTGCACGACGGCAGACTGCCAGGCCTGGCACGACCCCTACGGACGACCGGTGCACGCGCCGTGAGCGAGCCATGATCCGCCCTGCCATCGCGCGAGCACTCAGCGCGATGGCAGGCCGCTGTGAACCCGATGGTCGCTAGCCTGCCCATGGCGAACACGATTGCGCGAGGAGCACGCCGTCTACTGCGTACGCCGGCCGATCCGCGCACGGCGTTCTTCACGATCGCGTTCGTCGCGCTGTTCCGGATCGTGCTCGAACGCAACGTGCAAGCGCTCGGCGTCCACACCGACACCCTGCTCTATGCGCTGACCGACCGACTGGACTTCTACGCTGCGTCGTTCCTGGCGTTCACCGCCGCCCTGCGGATCTGCCTGCCTGGCCCGCCGCCGGGAGTCGCCAACATCATCTCGATCGGCTTGCTGTTCGGGTTGTTTCCGCCGCTGATGGCGGCCTTCCTCCCCGCGCTCGGCGGTGGCTATGCTTACATGACGGCCTGGCAGCTGCACTTCCTTGCGCCCGCTGACCAGGCGCTCTCGGAGACGGTCACGCTGTGGACCACGATCCTGGCCTGCCTGATCTTCGTGTCGCTGATCTCCCGCTCGTTCTGGCGTGGCGCGGCCGCCGCGATGATCGCCTGGGCTGGCCTCGCATGGACGATGGTGATCGCGCCGTCGCTCTTGCTGCACGGAGCCGTGGTGCGCGCCGAGCCACAGACCTGGCGGCTGCAGGTCACGCTGGCGGTGAGCTGCATCGCGCTCTTCGTGGTGGCCCACCACGAGGCCGGGGCGGACTTGCTGAAACGCATCCCCAGGCAGCTGCCGTTCGTGGCGGTGCTGCTGCTGGGCGCGCTGCGCGGCCACGCGCTCGGTCCGAGCACCGTGTTCTCTGCCGCAGTGCTTCTGTGGTTGCTGCTATCGGCGGCAAACCCAGCAGCCACGAGCGCCGACTGCGAGCAGCAGCGCCGACGGCTGTGGCACACCGGCCTGTCCGTGCTCCTGCTGGGTAACGTGCTGCTGCACGCCCCTCTGCTCGCGCTGTGGGGCGGCGCGCTGCTGATCGTGCGTTGGCTACCGAAGGTGCTGCGACACGGCGCGCAAGTCCCATGGCCGACCGGCGTGACCTTCGGCGTGGAGGGCCTCACGGCCCTGTGCGCGTTCTGCATGGGAAGCGCTCAGCTCAGCGCAGGCTGAAAAGCCGAGCGCTGCCCGCGCAGGGGCGACGACGGCTGCAACGCGCACTTGATCCCGCGGCGCGCTGGGGCGACGATCGAGCACGTACCCGACCGGTGCGAGGCTCCACGCGAGCCCGCGCCGCGCCACCGACCCCGCGCGGCTCACCGCGCTCACCCTAGCTCCACGAAAGGTCGTGCATGATCCGTCGAACTTGCCTTGCGCTCCTGCAGCTGCGGGCCAATCCGCGCATGGCGATCGTGGCGGTGCTCTTCGTTTCGATCTTCCGCTTCGTGATCGAATTCAACGTCGACCAGACGGCCTACGGCGACGGGCTGGTCCACGCCATGGGCGACTCGCTGGTCGTCTACACCGCCACGTACTTCGTGTTCTGCGGGATCTTGCAGCTGCTGATCCCCGGCAACCCCTCGGGCATCCCGGCCGTGGTTTCGCTGGGCCTCTTGCTCGGCGTGTTACCTCCGATCCTGGAAGGCCTCTTCCCCGCGCTCGGCGGCAAGTACTACGACTACATGTTCCAGTGGCAGGTGTCGTTTTACGACCCGTCGTTCCAGCCGCTGTCGGAGACCTTCACCGTGTGGCTGGCCATCGCGCTGACGGGCGTGTTCGTGGGAGTCGCCACGAGCTCGCTTCTGCGAGGGCTGTGCGCGCTCGTGCTCGCCTGGCTTGCGCTCGCGTGGATGGGCGTGATCGTTCCATCCATGATGTGGAGCCCGGGCGCTGCTGCAGGCGGCCTCTTGCCAGTGCGCATCACGTGCTCCGTCGCAGCGCTGCTCACGGCCGCGAGCGTGTTCCACATCTCGCGACGCCGCGCGCACAAGCCGTGCTTGCGCCGCATGAACCACGCCTTGCCGCTGGGCGCGCTCGCACTGTGCGGCGCGGCCTTCGCACACTTCGATGCCTCCGAAAGCATCTGGCGGATGCTCGTGGTCCTGTACCTGTGCCTGGTCATCCTGCTGCAAAACGACTTCTACGACCGCGTGGAAGATCAGCTCGCCGCACGTGAAGCCTCGAGCGACGCCTCCGACGTGTTCCACTCGACGGTGCTCGCAACGCTGGGCCTGCTCACCATCGCGCGCTTCGCGCCCATGGTCGCGATGTGCGCATCCGGCATGCTCCTGCTCGGCTTCGCCTACCACCACCCGGTCTTCCGCCTGAAAGAGAACTTCTGCCTCTCGTACACGGTCGAAGGCGGCGCCGCGCTGTGCGCGTTCTGCACCGGCGTCTCGGGGCCTGCGCTCTTCGCCTCCAAGCTGAGTCTCGCCTGGCCGTGCCTGCTCATCTTCGGCGGCGGCGCGCTCTTCTCGATGCCCAAGGACTGGAAGGACGTGGCGTCGGATCGGCTGGCCAAGATCCCGACACTCTACGTGCGCTACGCTGTGACGCCGGAGGAAGAGCTGCGCGTGCACCAGCGCATCGTGCTCGCGCTCGGGCTCGGCATGCTGACGGCCCTGGCCGGCATATGGCGCGCGTATGGCTGGAGCGTCTGGCTGCCCGTGCTGCTGGTGGCGGCGGTGCCGGTGCTCGCGGTGCTCTACAAGCTCGCTTCACGCTCGCGGGCGGTCGAGGTCTTCCTCACGCTGCTGGGCGTGTGGCTGTTTGGTGCGAGTTTGTTGTTACGGGCGGTCGTGTAGCGCCGGATGCCGGACGCCCACGTCAGCCACAGAGCGGGTTGCGCACGCGCAGATCCG
Organism: Polyangiales bacterium; assembly: GCA_036382515.1. Taxonomy (GTDB): domain Bacteria; phylum Myxococcota_A; class Polyangia; order Polyangiales; family JAFGIB01; genus JADGRF01. The sequence goes on from DASVHQ010000216.1 coordinate 20,680, forward strand.
TAAACCGGCTGAAGTCGCGATCTGCCGACCACAGCTCGCTCACCGAGTGAGTCAGACACAAGGTCGCAATCCGCGCATCGTGGACGCGCGGCCCGTGGGCTTTGCTCGTCGCCAGCAGTCGACGCAGCGCAGGCCAGTGAACATCGCTCTCCGCAAGCAACACCAGCGTCGGCGACTGCAGCCACGCGTCGATCTGGTCGAGGACCTTCGCCATGGGTGTGGGCGGATCGTAGATGCGCGGATGCGTGACGATGCCGTAGAACTCGTGAATGCAAGGCCAGGGGATCGCCCACGCCACGCTGCCTTCCGCCAGCTCACGCACGCGCTCGCATGCGCTCGCGTGGAACACGGAATCGGCCCGATGCGCGTACACCAGGATGTTCGTGTCGATGGCGATCATGCCCCGTGGCCCTCGTAGATGGCATCGAGCACCTCGTCCCAGCGTTGCCCCTGGAACTCCGGCTGTAACCCCTTGCCGGAGAAGCTCGCGTCGCGCAGCACGAAGCGCGCGCGCGCGCGCTGTTCCTTGAGCACCGCGCGCAGCCCTGCTTCGACCAGCGCGCGGACCGTGGTGTGCTCCCGCTTGGCCATGGCCTTGGCTTGGCTCAGCAGGCTGTCGGCGATCTCGACGGTAGTCTTCATATGGGTACCCATATCACAGGATATGGGTATACGCAAACCGTGAGTCTGGGCGCGGCCGCGAGGCTCGGTGCGGGCTCGCGCGCGTCACGATAGCTCCGACAACAAGCGCACGCGTTGTCTCCGGGCACGCAGAACGCGTGCGAGCTTGGCGATCGAGCTGTCGTGCTCGTCCGCCCGCGCGCGAAGCGCCTCGTAGATGTCGTCGGGAACGTTGCGGACGTGCAGCGTGCTCATGTTTCCCGGACTTGCCCGTGGTTTGCCGCGAAAACACGCCTATGACATCGTACGGATCATGCGATGCGCAACGAAGAAGCGTTGGCCCGCTGCGACGATCGGCACGGCGGCGTTGGTCGTTGGGGTGTATGGCTGCGCGCCATCGTGCTCGTGCGACGGTTGGGGCTCGCGCAGCGTCGACAAGAAGGCAGCCGCTCCGGCTGCGACGGGTGCCGCGGGACACGCCGCGGAGCAGAGGCCGGCCGGCGACACGGTCTCCCTGACGCCAAGAGATGCTGGTGCCAACACGGGCGAGTCGTCGCCCGTCGCAGGGGTCTTCCCCGACGCGCCTACGGGGCCAGCTCGAGCGCGGCTGGGGCAACTGCAGACCCGGCTAACTCAGTCGCCTCCGCCGAGGCCCACAGCGCTCGCAGGGCCCAAGCTGCTGTCCGATCTTCTGCCTGGCCGGATCCTCGGCTTCAGCGCGGCTGCGCCACTGATTGATGGGCCGACCAGCGCAGGCGACCAGCCGTTGCGCGTCGTCGCGCGTCAGTACCGCGACGCGGACAGACAGCTCTACGTAAAGGTGACGGACACCGGCCAGGCCGCGTTCATGCGCGATCCGGTTCTGCTGCGACTGTCCGCGATCGGTTCTCCCGCCGATGGTTTCCTTCACGGCCGGCTAGTCGCCGGTTACCCCGTCGTCGCACAGTACTATCCAGAGTCTCGGAGCTCTCAGGTGATGGCGCTCGCAGGGGATCGCTACCTGATCGAGGTGCGCATGTCTCCCGCCAAGTCACCGTACGAAGCGCAGCAGGTCCTGAAATCGTTGGATCTCGGAAAGCTGGCGGCACCGGACGCGCGCTGAGCGTGGAGCTGGGTTTCGCTCGACCGATCAACCCTGAACCGCCAGCGGAACCGGAGCAGCGCAGCGCCCGCTTGACGCGCTCGTCGGCGTCCCGCTGCTCGACGTCGTCGGCTCTGGCGCAACCGCAGCGCGCCTCGTCCGATGGCATCCCGAGCGCCGATGCCCTCGCAGCAGCACGAAGACCTGCTCTTCTTGTTCCGCAACCGCCCCAGTTAGGGAGCCTCTGCCTCTACACCTTTCGTTACACAGCGCTATGTGTAGAATAGGGCTATGGCAACCAATCTTGCTATCGACGATCGGCTCCTGGAGGAGGCGCAGCGCATTGGCGGTCAACGCACGAAGAAGGCGACCGTCACAGAGGCTTTGCAGGAGTACATCCAGCATCGTAAACAAGCGAAGATCCTGAAGCTTTTTGGAACCGTCGAGTTCGATCCAAAGTACGACTACAAGAAGCAGCGTCAGCGCCCATGAAGATCCTGGTCGACACCTCGGTGTGGTCGGAGACGCTACGCCGACGATCGAGCGCGCAGCGCTCGACTGTCTCGTCGGAGCTTGCGTCGCTGATCGAAGACAGCCGTGTCGTGATGATCGCGCCGGTACGGCAGGAACTCTTGTCGAGTCTGACGGAACGCGCGCAGTTCGAGAGACTGCGCGAACATCTGCGAGCCTTTCCGGACGTCGAGGTCGGAACGCATGACTACGAAGAAGCAGCCGCGCTCTACAACAAGTGCCGTCAGAAGGGCATTCAAGGCTCGAACACGGACTTCTTGATCTGCGCTGTCGCGCTCCGACATAAGTTCTCGATCTTCACGACCGACGGCGACTTCAAACACTACGCGAAGGTTCTTCCGATCTCGTTCCACGACGCTCGCGGTTGAGTGTCTCTCTTCTCGAGGATGCGCGCGCGCCGAATTTGGCTGAATTTATAGCCCTCGTGATTCGCTGCCGAGCGTTTCTTGCTTACCGGTAGCCAAGAACGGAGTCAGCTGCATTCGATTTCGGCTACCGGTAGCCAAGAACGGATTCAGCCGCACTCGAACTCGCTTGCCGGCAAGCAACTCGGCGCATTCGGCCTGCCGCAACTTGCTGCCCGCAGGCCGGTCGGCGCACCAGATCTTCCATTCCGCCGCCAGGGGGGTAGTTGGTAGCTGCGCAGGCGGGTGAGGTGGGGCTGGGGCGCTGGCAGACTGGGCACAGCGTTTATCCGGCCACCGCCACCGCCCTCGACGATCAGGACTTTTGCCGTGTCAGGCGACCGCTCCGCGCCCCGACAGGGCCCGCTGGACCTCGGCCGCGAAGCGGTCATGGTTGAAGGCGGTCTTTTCCATGATCGTCGCCACACGGCCATTCAACATGGCGCGGTCCTCGGCGGTAACCTGTTTGGCGGTGACCACCACGATCGGAATGTAAGCAGCGTCGGGAAGCTTCTGTAGCGCTTCCACCACGTCGAAGCCGTTCACATCCGGCATCATCAGATCGAGCACGATCAAGTCCGGCCGCTCCTGCTGCACGGCAGCGATCCCCTCGCGGCCGCCATACGCGCGCAGCACGGTACTGCCCATGCTCAGAAGGCGGACGGCGATCAGTTCCACCGCCTTGGGATCGTCATCAACCACGAGGACTCTGAGCGCCTTTCCCGGTGCGAGAAGCGTCTTTCCCGGTGTGAGAAGACCGAGCGCCACGAGCGACTCAGACAACTCCTGCCGGGATATGGGCTTTTGCATGATCGCCGCGGCGCCGAGCGCGAAGCCCTTGTTGCGATCCGCCACGATCGAAATGATCACGACCGGGATGCGCCTGAGCGCCGGCATCTGCTTGATGCGACCGAGGAATTCCCATCCACCCATGTTGGGCAGCATGATGTCCAGGGTGATCACCGACAACGGCTGCTGCACCGCGAGCAAAAGCGCCGCCTCGCCGGAAGCGGCATGCAGCACCTTGAAACCCTCCGCCTCGAGTTGCACGCGGATCAGTTCAGCGGACTTGAAGTCGCCTTCCACCACCAGCGCGGTGCGCACTCCCGGCGGCGCTTCGATACGGCGGGCCCCCGGTGCCTTGGCCGGCGTGAGCGCCTCTTCCTCCGGTGCCCGGAGCGGCAGCCAGACCGTAAAGCAGGAGCCCTCGCCCACGGCACTTTCCACCGCCACCGCACCGCCGTGCAACTCGGCAAGGAGTTTGACCATGGCCAAGCCGAGGCCTGTGCCCTCGAATTTTCGCGCCAGGCCGGTGTCGATCTGAGAGAAAGGCTTGAACAGCTGCTCCAGCCCCTCCGGCGAGATGCCGATGCCGTTGTCGGTGACGCTAAGTCTCAGAAAGTGCGCGAACTCGTTGTCGGGCATCGGGAAGCTCCGGCCCTCCGCCCAGGAAGCGCATGGCTGGCCGACCTTGGCGCGCGGGACGCGGCTGGCGTGCAGAGTGACCTGGCCGCCCTGGCCGGTGAACTTCACCGCGTTGGACAGCAGATTGTACACGATCTGCTTGAGTTTGCGCGGGTCCACCTGAATCGCACCCAGATCCTCGGCGGTATCCATATCCAGGTGGATGCCGCGGGTCGCGGCTTTCTCCCGGATGATCGCCAGGCTGTTGCCTAACAACGAAGCCACCTGCACCGCCTCCAGGTCGAGCGTCATCTTGCCGGCTTCGACCTTGGATAGGTCCAAGATGTCGTTGATCAGGGAGAGCAGATGCTGACCGCTGCTGAAGATGTTGCCGATGAACCCTCGTTGTTGATCAGTCATCTCGCCCATCAGGCCGTCTTTGAGCACCTCGGAGAAACCGATGATGGC
>DASVHQ010000217.1:0-5185 GCA_036382515.1 Polyangiales bacterium
AAATCATGCAGGCAGCGAAGGTGGAACGAGGCGGGCTCGCGGCAGGTGCTGCGCGCAGGGCGCGTACGCGACTCGGAACTGGCGTGCTCTCGTGTGTGGCTGCGCTTGGCCTTCTGGCGCTCGGCTCTGGCGCGTTCGCGCTCGACGCCGGCAAAGCGGCGCCCGAGGTGACCGGGCAAGACGTGAGTGGGCGCCCCGTATCGCTGGCTGCGCTGCGCGGCAAGGTCGTGATCGTCGACTTCATGGCGTCGTGGTGCGGCCCCTGCAAAGAAGAGCTGCCGCTGCTGAACCAGCTCTACCTGAAGCACCGCGCGGCGGGCCTGGTGGTGCTGGGCATCAGCGTCGACGAGAAGGCCGAGAACCTGCAGAAGTTCTTGAAGCAGGTGCCGGTCACGTTCAGCGTTCTGCACGACGCCGCGCACAAGGCCGCCGGCAGCTACTCGCCCTCTCGCATGCCGTCGTCGTTCATCGTCGACAAGAAGGGCGTCGTTCGCTACGTGCACGGAGGCTTCCGTGCCGGCGACGAGAAGACGATCGAGAACGAGGTGCTTGAGCTTCTGCGCTGAGCCCGGCCATCGTGAGCAGCAACGCAAACCAAGCCAGGCAGGCTTCGGCCCGCCAGCGCCGCGCAGGTCGAGCGTGCGGCTGCCGCTCGCGGCTGTCCGCGTGGTCACGTGCGGCCATGGTTGGCTCTTTGCTGTTGGCTTCGGTCGCATCGCTGGCAAGGGCCGATGATCTCGCGACCTCGCTGTACATGCGCACCGACTCCGACAGCACCACGGTGATCTCGCCGCGGGCGCGTGTGGGCAAGCGCATCGGCGAGTCGACCGAGGTCGACGCGACCTACGCCGCCGACGTGTGGACCAGCGCATCGATCGACATTCGCACCTCGGCCTCGGTGCGCCCGGTCACCGAGCAACGTGACGAGCTCGACCTCTCGTTCACGCACGAGCTCAACAGCGACCTGTCGCTCAACGGGGCGTACCGCTTCTCCAAGGAGAACGACTACCTCTCGCATGGCCTGAGCGCCGGTGGCTCGTACAACTTCGCCAACAACGCCGCCACCATCGACCTCGGCTTGCACGCCATCGCCGACAGCGTGCGGCGCTCGGGCGATCCCACCTTCTCGCGCGGTCTGGGCACGGTCGACACGCGGCTGGCCTTCACGCAGGTGCTCGACTCGGTCACCATCCTGCAAGCCACCTACGAGCTGGCGCTACTCAACGGCTACCAGTCCAGCCCGTACCGCTTCGTGGGTGTGGGTGGCACCGGCTACGGCTGCATGGGTGCCGCTCAATGCTTGCCCGAGCACGTTCCAGATTCGCGCACGCGCCACGCGCTTGCGCTCCTGGTTCGACGTGCGTTCAGCGACGAGATCTCGCTCGGCCTGAACTATCGCTACTACTTCGACAACTGGAGCCTCGGCTCGCACACCGTGCTCGCGTCGCTCGGCTGGATCGTGGCCGAGGGCTCGACACTCGCGCTGCGCTATCGCTTCTACACGCAGGGCGAGGTGAACTTCTACCAGGCCCGCTACACCACGCTGCCCAGTCCCTCCATCTTCACCACGCGCGACCGTGAGCTCTCGCCGCTCTCGTACCATCGCCTCGGCGTCGAGCTCGACCACGAGTTCCCGTTCGACAATGGCGCCACCAAGCTCACGTCCACCGTGGGCATCGGCGGCAGCTTCTTCAACTACAGCAACTTCGTCGGTCTCTCGAGCATCACGGCGCTCGAGGTCACCTTCGCTCTGGTGCTGCACAAATGACTCGGCAAGGGCACATGCGGTCTGGGTCCATGCTGCGGCTGGCGGCGCTTTCGCTGCTGCTGACGGCGGCAGCGTCGCAGGTGCACGCGCAGTTCGCGGCGCGCCTGCTCGTCGTGCGCGGGCCCGACGTCCCGGCCAGCATCCGGGCCGATGCCAGCAGCGCGCTCTCCAACGCAGGTGAGCTGGTCGACAGCGGCGAATACGTGCAAGCCGCGCGCGAGCAGGGCCTGCCGCCGTCGAGCGAAGATGCGCTGCAGACGCTCGGCCCCGCGCAGTACGCGACGATGATCGTGGTGCTCGAAGGCGTACCGGGCGAGCGCAAGCTGCACCTGACCTACCGCGAGGGCCGCGGCGCGACGCCCGTGCTGCAGCAGGACGTCGACTACCGAGGCAAGCACCTGACGGGTGAAGCGCTGACGCAGATCGAGCAGGCCGCGCAGCAAGCGCTCGAACAGGTGCGCGGGTCCAGCAAGCCGAAGGCTCCGTCGCGCTTTGGTAGCGGTCGCTTCGGGCCGTCGCGTGTGGCACCTGCGCCTGCAGCCCCTGCCGAGCCCGCGCCCGCGGTGGAGGAGGCGCCGCCTGCGGCCTTCGGTGAACCTAGCCCCGCGGCAGCGCCGCCCGCAGCCGAGCCCGTGCCCGAGACCGCGCCCGCCGAAACGAGCGAGAGCGAGCCGCTCGACGCCGCGCTCGACGTGGGCTTCGGCATCGGCATGCGCAGCGCTGCGCTGCCGACCAGCGCTGGCGACCGCGAGCTGAGCTCCGGCGTGTTCCCCACACTCGCACTCGCCGTGCACGCGCAGGCCGCTGTCAGCGATCACGTGCTCTTTGGCGCACGTATTCGCTACGACTCCTCGCTCGGGCTCTTTGGCCACGAGACGCCGGCCAACGGCGCGCCGAAAGAAACCGGGCTGCGCGTGACGCACGTCGAATTCGGCGTGACGCCAGGGCTGCGCTTCACCAAGTCCAAAGACGCCGTCGTGCTCGGGCTGTTCGCAGGCTGGGGTATTCGGGGGATGCGTACGGTCGTCGATCTGAGCATCCCGTCGTACATGCTCGAAGGTCCGCTCGTGCGCGTCGAGCTGCGCATCCCGATCGCGGATGGCAAGGTCGTGCTGCGTTTGGCCCCGGAGCTGCAGGGCATCGTCTACGTCAGCGGTGCGTTCCAGAACGCTGGAGACGTCGCCAGCGGCGGCCTGGCGCTCGGCGTCGAGGCTGCGCTGCGCGTGGCCGTGAGCGAGCCCGTCGCGATCGAGGCGACTTTCCGGGAATCCCACGCTTCGGTGGCCACCGCGTGGTCCGCTTCCTTCAGCGACATCGAGCGGTTCGCCACGGTCGCGGCCGTGGTGCAGTATTGAGGTCGAGGCGCAGGCATGCACAACGTCATGAAGATCATTGATAGCCAGACGCGCAAGCGAGCCCACGGCTTTTGGCTCGTGGCACTCGTGGCGCTCGTATGTGCGCTTTGCGGCACGGGGTGCGCGACCGTCGCGCCGTACGAGCGCGAGCGCCTGGCGCGGCCTGACATGGAGCTGGGTCGCAATGGCGACGCCGAAGCGGGACAGGAACACGCCGAAGCCTACCGCGAGGGTTCGAGCGGGGGCATGGGATCGAGTGGTGGTGGCTGTGGTTGCAACTGACACGAAGAGGGAGCACATGCAGAAGATTCACGAACAGGTCTCTTGGCTGCGCCGGCTCACCGGCGTTGGTCTCACGGCGCTCCTGCTGGCGAGCACCCGCTTGGCCCACGCAGATACCCTCACCGATCTCGAAAAACCCTTCACCGCGGCCCTCAAAGGTGGCAGCTTCGCGTACGCGCTGCTGCTGATCTTCGTCGCAGGGCTCGCCACGTCGCTCACTCCGTGCGTGTACCCGATGATCGCCATCACGGTCAGCGTGTTCGGCGCACGAAACACGAAAAGCCGGCGTGAGGCCGCCATGCTCTCCACCGTGTTCGTGCTCGGCATCGCCGCGCTGTTCACGCCGCTGGGTCTGTTCGCGGCCACCACCGGTGGCGTGTTCGGCGCCGCGCTCGCGAGCCCCGTCGTGCTGGTGGGCCTCGCGGTGCTCTTCCTCGCGCTCGCCGCATCCATGTTCGGCGCGTTCGACATCGACCTGCCCGCGAGCTTCAAGAACCGGCTCGCCAGCGTCGGTGGCGTTGGCTACAAGGGCGCGTTCTTCATCGGCCTGTGCAGCGCGCTGATCGCCGCGCCTTGCACCGGTCCCGTGCTCGGCTTCTTGCTGACCTGGGTCGGCACCACCGGCAACGTCGCGTTCGGCGCGCTCGCGCTCTTCGTCTATGCGCTGGGCCTCGGTCTCTTGTTCTGGGTCGTCGGCACGTTCTCGGTCAGCTTGCCCAAGAGCGGCCAGTGGCTCGAGTGGGTCAAGAGCGTGTTCGGCATCGTGATGGTCGTCGCCGCGCTCTACTACCTGCGCGATCTGATCCCCGGGTTGATGGAGTTGCCGAAGCACACCGCGGCCTTCCTCGGGGCCAGCGCTGCGCTGCTCCTCGTCGGCGTTCTAGTCGGCGCCATCCACCTGACCTTCCACGATCACTCGGTGGCGGCGCGCACGCGCAAGGCCGTGGGTCTCGCGCTGTCCATCTCGGGGCTGGCCGGCATGGTCGGCTACACCCAGGCGTTGCCGGCCGGCGCGCGCATCCACTGGGGCGACGACTACCAAGCGGCGATGAGCCTGGCCAAGACCGAGAAGAAGCCGCTGCTGGTCGACTTCAGCGCTTCGTGGTGCGGTGCGTGCCAGGAGCTCGAGCACAACACCTTCTCCGACCCGCGCGTGGTGCGCGAGGGTGAGCGCTTCGTGCCCGTGCGCGTGGATCTCAGCCCGGGCAAGGATTCGCCCGAGAAGCGTCAGATCCTCGCAGGCTACGCGCAGCGTGGTTTGCCGCTGGTCGTGATGCACAAGCCCACCGGCGAGGCAGCGGCACGCGTGACGAGCTTCGTCTCCCCCGACGATCTGCTCGCCGTGATGCGCAACGTGCACTGAGCCGCGTGTGCCGGGGCGCTTGGGGTCGGCAGGTCGCTCTCGGGCTCGGGAGAGTGTCCTCGGCACTACCGCGGTAGCTTCGCACGAAGCGCCTTGGGCCTGCGAAACGAGCCCGAGAGCGACCTGCCGACCCCAAGCGCTTCAATGTCATGGCTGAGTGAGCAGGCGGCGCGACATCGCAGCAAGTCTTGTCGTCCGACGCGGACCACACGGTCGCTCGCAGTGACTGCGGCCGATGCTCGCGTCGAGTTAGCCCAACTTCCGCAGTTGAACGAGGCCGGTAGTCTGCACTAACGCTGGCCCTCCGCGCGGCGGCCATCGCGCTTCGTGCGTGCGTCACACCGGGATGCCCATCACGCAGCCCGCGCGCAAATCCATCAGAGAGCTTGCGCGGTAACAACAGCGGAGGTTACCCGT
>DASVHQ010000218.1:0-1542 GCA_036382515.1 Polyangiales bacterium
GCCAGCCGGTTCGGCGATGCTGTGCCGCGGCGGCACGCACGCTGGCTCGATGCTTGTGCCTTGCGCGTTCGCGGTCACGTCGATCCGCCTGCCGAGCGTAGGCGCTCCAAAGCATCCAACCCACGCGCCCTCTGGCGACCAGGCGAATCGCCGTCCAACGGCGCCGTGATGTTCGCTGCAGTCGCGCGTCTTCGTCGCCCCGCTGCTGGCGCAATTGACCGACCGCGTGAGTGCGGCGTTCGAGCGCCGCGGCCCGGTCCTGCAAGTAGCGTTCGTACAAAGCTGCAGCGCTCTTCTGCAGCGGCATCGGCCCCTTGCGGTACTGCGTCAGCGCACCGCGATCGCTGAAGCCCGTTGGCTCGAATGGACCAAGGCGGCGTTCGAGCGCCAGCTTGCTGAGGTCCCGAGAGACGGAGCTCGCCTTCACCGATACTCCGTGGCCGGCGACGAACACGAGGCCGTTGCCTCGAAGCTGCACGCGTAGACCGTTTCTTTGCGCGACCTCGTGCACCTCGGCCCAATTGCACGCCTGACGAAGTGCGTCGGCACACCCGCGCTGGATCCAGCCGACGAGGCTTTCGACGCCAGCGATACGCTCCATGTCCGGCTTCCGATTCGGACTCTTGTTCGGCATGCGCTCAGGCTGGGCGAACTCAGCGGACATCTGCGTATGCTGGGTCGCTTCGTACGTGCCGAGGCGACGTTCGAGCGCCGCCTTGCTGAGATCGCGCGACACGGTGCTGGCCTTGACGCTTACTCCGTTGGTCGTGACAAGGGCCAGTCCATTGCCTCGAAGCTGCACGCGCAATCCGTGTGCCTCGGCCGCGCGGTGCACTTCGCCCCAACTGCGCGCTTGTCGAAGCGCTGCGGCACACTCACGTTGTGCCAAGGCACGCAGCTGCTCGATTGCTTGCAGCTGCGGTTGCCGATCCTGCGTGGCGTGCCGGTCAGGCTGCAGGCCGTAGTCCCGCTCCAGCTCGACACAAAGGCTGTCGAGCGCCAGCTTCGAATAGCTCGGGCAGTGCACCTTGTACGTCACTGGGTTCACGCGATTGATCGCGATGTGCAGGTGCAGGTGATCGGTGTCGTGATGCACGACGCTCACTCGTTGGTGATCCGAGAATCCGAGAGCTGCGCACGCGCGTTGCTCGACGGCTTGCAGCAGGTCCGACGACGGTTGCTCTCGAAACGACAACATCAGGTGATACGTTGTGTGTCGCGCGCGTCGGTTGCGTGCCTGAACATTGTCGACCTCAAGCATGGCGCTGCTGATGTCGGCGCTCACGCAGTTGCTCAGCTGTACCCGTCCTACGCGCTCCGCCTTGCCGAGGCTGCTCGTCACGTACGTGACGAGACCGCGGAAGCTCCCGCCCGTCCGAGGCATCGCGATCTCCTTGGCGATCACGGCTCGCCCCCGTCTCGCAACGCTCGGCGCACGACGGCGCGCAACTCCGCTTGAGTCTCCTCGATGCGCCGCAGTGCCGAGAGGATGACCTGGCGGACCTGTCCTCGATCGAATGCGTCGAGCTTGGGATCATCACT
>DASVHQ010000219.1:0-16614 GCA_036382515.1 Polyangiales bacterium
ACACATCGCCGCTCGCCAGGGGCCCAAGGCGCGGTATCGCGGCGTGCGAAAGAATTTATTCGACCTGCGTCGCGTCGCGGCCATACAGAATCTAGAAACCATTCAACGACGAAAAGCCGCGGCTTAACGGTGGAATCAACCCGTTCGGCGCTCTAGGATTCCCCGGGAAAGCGCCCTCCGGCCAACGCTTCACGTGAAGGACACGCCCACAGATTCTCGAGAGGAGTCAATGATCGCTTCGGCCATCTCACCGGAGACAAGGTGTTGCGTCACCTTGGTCATCTTCTCGGCGCAAGCGAGTTCAATGCTGGGCTCGTGCGAAATACGGACATTGCCGCGCGCTACGGTGGCGACGAACTCGTGGTCATCGCGGGCGCACCTGTTGCCGGCGCTGCCGATGGGGTAGTTGTGAACATCACGACGAGCATCGGCATCGCATGCTTTCCTGAAGACGGCCGTGACGTCACTGCGTTGATCAGCTGCGCTGACCACGCCCTCTACCGAGCCAAGGCCGAAGGCAAGAATCGCATCGGTGAGTGTGTTCGTGAATAGGATGCGCGATCGACATAAACCGGGCACGCGCCTAACGCTTGGCCGTCTGCGTATTGACCCATTCTTCGACTATGGTTTGCAACCGCCGCACACCTTCCGGCAGGCGTGGCCCCGGTCGCATTACGTAGCGGTCGTCGACCATGCGCAGCCATCCGCTGCGCACCGCGCGTGACTCGCTCATCCCCGGGCGCTCTGCGATGCGGCTCAGGTCGACCTTGTCGTTACAGCCGCACCAGCTGGCGATGATGATATCGGGATCGCTCGCGGTGATTTCTTCTGCGCTCACGGTGCGCTGCGGTGATGGGCAACGGAGCTGGCGATGCGCGAACGCGTTGTCGGCGCCGGCCAGCGCGAGCATTTGCGCGGCCCAGTCGCCTGCGAGGTAGTAAGGCGCTTTTGGTCCCCATTCTTCGAAATGGACGCGCGGCCGAGGTGCGCGCTGCGTCAACGCCCGCCCGCGTTCCTCCAACTGCGAGAGCTCGTCGTGCAGGCGCACGACCAGCGCCTCGGCCGCCGCGTTGCGCTCCACGAGGCGTCCGAGCAGCAGGATGTCTTCCAGTACATCACTGAGCGAAGTCGCGCTGAAGCAGAGCACTCGCACCTCGGCGTGCACCAGAGCCTTGACTGTGTTCTCCTGCAGGAACGACTGCCCGAGCACGAGATCCGGCGCCAGATCCAAGATGCTCTGCACGTCGGGATCGAGGAAGCCGCCGCACGGCGGCTTGGCCCGTGCGGCTTCGGGAAAATCGCAGTAGCGGGAAACACCCACGATGCGATCCTCGGCGCCCAGGGCGTAAAGGATTTCCGTGTTGGACGGCGCCATGCAGACGATGCGCATCGGTGCGCGCTGCAGATCGGAAAGTGAACGCAGTGTGGACATGATCGGTTATGCGGAGGGTGGGCTGCGCCGCTACGGTGTGAAGAGCTGGGTCGCCAGCGCTGGGTTGGAAGGAAGATACCAGTGAACGTAGGAAGCCACGAGCCGGCGCTGGCGATACACAGGCTCTGCCCGGCCACCGTGCGGCGAGGTCGCTGACTCGGCGACGAAGGCACCACCGCGCGCTTGCGAATAGTGATAGGCATGCCCGCGCAAGCTGCCCTCGTCGAAGGCACACTCGTAGTGACCGATCGACACGAGCTTCGCTTGCATCTCGACTTCCAGATCGAGCACCCCCGCCATCTCGTGGCGGACTCCGTCGCGCGTGCGCAGGCCGCGTGCAAGCCACATCAGGCCACCACATTCCGCCAGCGTGGGCTTGTTCGCTGCGATGTGCGCGCGCAGCGCCGTGCGCATGCTGGTGTTCTGCGCCAGGGCTTGCACGTGCAGCTCCGGATAGCCGCCCGGCAGGTACAGCGCATCGGCTTCCGGGATCTCGCGATCGTCGCACGGCGAAAAGAAGCGCAGCTCGGCACCCAGCGTCCGCAGCAGCTCGAGGTTTGCCGGGTAGGCGAAGCAGAAGGCCGCATCGCGCGCGACGGCGATGCGCACGCCGCGGAGCGTCGCGGTGAGCTTCGCGGGTGCGAGCTCTGGCAGCTCGAGGCGTGGGAAGCGGTCGAGGTCGATGCTGACGACGGAGTCTGCGGCGCGTTCGAGCTTCGCATCGAGATCGTCGATCTCGCTGGGCATCACCAGCCCCAGGTCCCGCTCAGGCAGTGTGGTCGTGGCATCGTTGCCGATCGCACCGTGCCACGCCGTACGATCGCGCAGGCTCCCGAGCAGCATTTCGGCATGGCCGGCGCCCGCCACGCGATTTGCGACGACGCCCGCGAAGCGTAGCTCCGGCCGATAGTCCATCAAGCCATGCACCACCGCGCCGAAGGTCTGTGCCATGGCCGAAGCATCCACCACCAAGAGCACTGCAAGGCCGAACCGCTGCGCCAGATCGGCGGTGCTCGGCGTGCCGTCGAACAGGCCCATCACACCTTCGACCAGCACGACATCCGAGTTGCGCGCCGCTTCGCTGAGTTGTTGCGCGCACTGCTCGTCGCCGGCCATCCACAGGTCGAGGGTGTGCACGGCGCCGCCGCTCGCGCGCGTGAGAATTTCGGGATCGATGAAGTCTGGCCCAGTCTTGAACACACGCACACGTTGACCGGCGCGCGCCCACTTGCGGGCGAGCGCAGCCGTGATCCAGGTCTTGCCCTGACCTGAGCTCGGCGCAGCGACGATGCAAGCGCGTGCGTGCCCGTCAACTGACATCGCTGGACCACCGCGCACGAGCCCACGGAAGGCCGCGCGGGATGAGCCGCAGCGTTTGCCCGGCCGTGGCATAGACGAGCGTGGTCGTCAGATACGGCAGGAGATACGGCGCGACGTGCACCGTGAAGGTGCTGGCAGACATGTGCTCGAAGCGCGGAGCGAGCGCGAAGAAGCTCGCGTTGCTAATCGTGAAAGCACCGAGCGCGCCGAGCACCGTGGCTGCTGCAACGCGCAGCAGCGGCAGGCGCGGCTCGCGACTGGCCCAGCGCCCAGCCCAAAAGAGCGTCGCGTAGGTCGGGACGAGAAATACGTACGCTGCCGACATGCACGCCGTGCTGGTGCCGAGCGAAAACGCAGCGAGGTCGGACGCGCCTGCCACTGCGCACAGCGCGAGAAAGACGCGGGTACCTCCAAGCCACGCACCGGCCAGCACGAACACCGCCCAGGAAGCATCCGGTGGATGGAAGCCGTGACCGAAGTGGCCGAGGCGAGTCACGCCCATCAGCACCGCGAGTGAAGCTGCCGTCACGAGCTTAGTGTCGAGTTGTTTACGCATGGCTTTCCTTGGTTCGAGCGCAGCTCGGGCGGTTGCACCAACCCTAGAGCGGGGCTGGGAGCGAAGACACCTGAGCGACGCGGCACGAGCACTGACTCCAGTCTTGAGAAGACGGACGGTGCGTGGATCGGCGGCGCGCGCGAATTGCGGAAACCTGATCCATCCACCATCCCCGAGGCGAACGAGACACGAGGTCCTGAGCAGGTTTCCGGGCTCGCGATCCTAGAACCCTCTCGCCTTCCCAGCGCGCGGTACGATGCGCGCCAGTGGCTTCGTGAGAGGGCGTTCAATCGCCTACCGTGACGGGTTCGCGCCGGCGTTGAACCGGCTTCCCTATCGGGGCTTTCCCCGATGACCGATGAGCGCCTTGCTCGCCGGCCTCTCAGAACGGTTGGACGATGCGGCAGCGCGCGTACGCTGTCAAGCGGCGTCCCATGCTGCAAGCAAGCGCGCGAGATCGGTGGGCGCGCAGCCCGCCAGGCGCACGTGATCTGGTAGACCGAACGAGGTGCAGCTACGCACCAGAATGCGATGACGTCGCAGGAGGCGATCTCGGAAAGCGTCCGCGGCACCGACACGCGCGAGCAAGAAGTGTGTCTCACTCGGGACCACGTGCACCCCGCGCGGAGCGAGCGCAGCCGCCAGGCCTGCTCGACCCGCGAGCAATGCTTGGCGTGCTTGGTCCACGTGCTCGGGTCGTGCCATGGCCGCGACGATCGCCGCTTGCGCCGGTGCGCTGATCATCCAGGCTGCGCGCCGCGCCTCGACGCGTGCTGCGAGCTCGGGCTGGGCAAGCGCGTACGCCACCCGCAATCCGGGCAGGGCATGATCCTTGGTCAACGACCGAACCAGCACCACGTGCTCGCCGAAGCGCGCGGAGTGCTCGCCGTGCCGAGTCGAGAGCGAGAGGAATGCCTGGTCGAGGATGAAATGCGTTGTGGGGTGTGCCTCGCACAGTGCCTGCAATGCAGGCAGCGCGAGCGCCCTACCCGTCGGATTGTTCGGATGACACAGGTACACGGCGCACGGCGCGTGCAGCCGGATCGCCGCATCGATCGCCGCGGCGTCGAGCGCGAAGTCGCTGGCTTCGGGCATGCGCAGCTGCACGCACGGGATGCCGTGCGTGCGCGCAGCGGCCTCGGGCTCCGAGAAGGTCGGGCCGATGCTGAGCAGCGGTCGCTGCGCATCGGCGAAGCTTTGCACGAGCGTCCACAGCAACTCGGCCGCGCCGTGCCCCAGCATCACCCTCGCTTCGTCGACATCCAGCGCGCTCGCGATGGCTCGCTTGGCGTGCGCAGAGCGGCGATCAGGGTAACGGTCGAGCGCTGCGCTGCGCGCAGCAGCAACCACCTCGGGATGCGGGCCCAGCGGGCTGACGTTGACGGAGAGATCCAGTAGCTCCGCCGGTTCGATGCCAAGCCGGGCGAGCTCGGCGTGATCGATGTCGCCGTGTACGCGTTGTTCAGAGTCCGCCATGCTGAGCTCCGTATCCGTACTGCCACGCGAGCCAGCCCGCGAACACGCAGGCCAAGAGCCCTGCTCGACGCACCAGCACCACGCAACGTTCCACATCGTGCAGCTCCGGCGCACGCAGGGTCGCGCCGAGCACGTAGTGCCCTGACTTGTCCAGGCGCACGCCCAGTAAGCCTGCGGCCATCGACATGGGGTGACCTGCGTTCGGGCTCGCAGTGGCACGACGATCGTGCCACCACGTGCGCAGGCCGAGGCGCAGCGACACGCTCGAATCCATGCTGAGTGCAGCGGTTGCGAGCAGCAACGCCGTGAGGCGCGCGGGGATGAGGTTCGCGAGATCATCCAGACGGGCGCTGGTCTTGCCGAGCCACTCGTAGCGACCGTGGTAGCCGATCATGGCGTCGAGCGTGTTGACCGCGCGATACGCGAGCGCGCCCGGCAAGCCGGCGCATAGCCAGAAGAAGAGCGGGGCGACCAGGCTGTCGCTCAGGTTTTCGGCGAGCGATTCGATGGTTCCTGTCACGAGCCCGGTCGCATCGAGCGAGCTCGGGTCGCGACTGCACAGCCAACGCAGGCGCACGCGTGCCGCGTCGAGCCCCTGGGTGCGCAGGGCCTCGGCGAGCCGCTGCCCGGCACGCAGCAATCCGAAGAGCGCGAAGGTCGCGTGCAGGAAGAACGCTTGAGCTGCCAAGTGGAGGAGCGGGCTCAGGGTCTGGAGTTGCGAGAGCAGCAGTTGCGCCGCCGCGACTGCGAGCAGCGGCAGACCCAGCGCGATGCCAGCACCGACGAGCGCAGGTCGCAGTCGGCCTCGCGTGGGCGAGCGCGCGACGACGGCCAATGCCAGCGTGCCAAACCACGCCACCGGATGCAGCGCGTTGGGCGTTTCGAAGCAGGCGTCGGCCAAGAGCGCCCCGGCCAGAGCAAGCACTTGCGCGTGCGGGCTCATTGCCCCAGCTCTACACGCCAGCGCGCCAGCGCTGTGCTGACCGCCGTGTACGCGGAACGCCCGATCACGTGTCCGACCGCCGTATGCTTGCCCGCGTACGACGGTGCGTCGGGTCGTTGTGGACACAGGACTGTTATGCAATCGGTGCCGGTCCCCGTGGCGGGCTCGCCGCTTCTACGCGATGGCATGCGAGCGTCGAGCACAGCAGCTGTCCTCGCCTCGGCCACGAGAGTCATGGCCTCGAGCAAGCCGACGTCGCTCAGCGCTTGATCGACGCGACAGATGATGTTGATGGTGCCAAGACTCGTCAGCGGCCCCGGTGTGTCTCCGACGCGTACGGCGTTGGACATGCCAAGCGTGACCACCGCGCAAGCGGCGGTCGCTTCGTACGCGGCCGTCGCGACTTCAAGCGCGTCGACGCGCCGGCTCGTCAGCATCCCGACCGCACTTGGGTCGATGGCACGCATGCGCGCGGCCAGCAGTCCCGCGGCGTCGACCTCGAGGTCCAGGTCCTCGTTTCTGATCTCGTGGATCATGACCGCGCGCGTGGTCTGAAAGCCCCCGCGATACAGCGCGAACGACAGCGCCCTGTCGACCTCGTGGCTGCGCCACGCCACATATTTCGCGCCCAAGGCCACCTGGCCGAGCGCGTCCGCGTGCACGATGGCGTCCTGTGCCAGCGCTGGATCCAAAGTCCGCGCACGATGCTTCGCACACTGCGGGCGTGTCAAGCTGGGCGGCGCGGGGGCCTTGCGACGGTTCCGCTTTCAGCGCAAGCATCGACCGCTCGCAACCTCTTCGCTCGGTGAACCATGGCCTCTTCGACCACGCATACGGGCTCGCTGTGAGCGAGATCCCGGTCGTCTTCGACGCACAGGCGCGCGACGCGCTGTACCGCATCATGGCGCTGCGGCGGGACGTGCGGCGCTTTCGTCACGGCGTGGTCGATGACGA
Source organism: Polyangiales bacterium (assembly GCA_036382515.1). Lineage (GTDB taxonomy): Bacteria > Myxococcota_A > Polyangia > Polyangiales > JAFGIB01 > JADGRF01. The sequence continues at coordinate 6,682 of DASVHQ010000219.1, forward strand.
CCTGCTCGCGCGGCTGTTGCAGGCGGCACAGACGGCACCGAGTGTCGGTTTCTCGCAGCCGTGGGGCTTCGTGGTGGTGCGCGAAGCCGCGACGCGTGCGCGTGTGCGCGAGAGCTTTTTGCGTTGTCGGCAAGCCGAGTCCGCCCGGTTTCCTGAGGAACGGCGCGCGCAGTACCTGACGTACAAGCTGGAGGGGATCGAGGAATCGTCGTTGAACCTGTGCGTGGTTGCGGATCTACGCCCGTGCGCGGAGACAATCTTGGGGTCCACAATCCAGCCCGAGTCGATCCGAGCCAGCGTGTGTTGCGCGGTGCAGAACTTCTGGCTTGCTGCGCGCGCGGAGGGGTTGGGCGTGGGGTGGGTGAGCATCGTCGAACCGGCGGTGCTGCGCGATGTGCTCGCCCTGCCTGCGGGCGTCGAGCCCGTGGCCTATCTGTGCGTGGGACATCCGGAGGAATTTCGCGCAAAGCCGCTGCTCGAAGAGACGGGCTGGTTGCCGCGGCGCGAGCACGCCGACGTTGTGCATCGAGAGCGTTGGCCCGCGCCTGCGCAGCCGGCGAGTGCCGAGCCGCTCGCCCCGCACGAGCTCGAGACCATCCCGACCTTCGACGAAGCGAGCCGGCGCGCAGCCCTGGCCCACCAGGCGCTTCGGACCAAGCCAGTTGGCAGCCTCGGTCGCCTCGAAGACCTCGCGGCGTGGTACGCGGGCGCGCACGGACGCTTTCCAGCTCCACCTGCCGAACGCGCGCTCGTGGCGGTCTTTGCCGCCGATCACGGGGTAGTGGTGGAGGGCGTCAGCGCTTATCCCTCATCGGTCACGGCTGCGATGGTGGCCAACGTCATGGCCGGCGGAGCCGCCATCAGCTGCATGACGCGACGACTCGGCGTCGAGCTCGCACTGGTGGACGTTGGCGTGGCCGGAGATCTCAGTGCGGTGCCCACGCATCCCGTGGTTCCGCTGGTGCACGCCAAGGTGTGTGCAGGCACGGCCAACCTGCGACGCACGCAGGCCATGACCCGTGCCCAGGCCCAAGCGGCGCTGCGCGTCGGCGCAGACACGGCTCGCCGCGCCATCGATGCTGGTCACGTGCTTCTGGCGGTTGGCGAAATCGGTATCGGCAATACGACCGCTGCCGCGGCGCTGGTCTGCGTGCTGGCGAACGCTCTTCCGGCCGAAGTCGTAGGTCACGGCACGGGCATCGATGAGGCGATACGTTTGCGTAAGGCGCAAGTGGTGCAGGACGCGTTGGCATTGCACGCTCTGGATCGCAGCGATGTGCTGGGTGTGCTGGCCGCGGTCGGTGGTTTCGAGCTCGCAGCCATGAGCGGCTTCATGCTCGCCGCAGCGGCGCGGCGTACTCCGGTCGTGCTCGATGGCTTTCTCGCGGCAGCGGCAGCGTTGGTTGCCCAAGGCTTCGATCCCCGCGTGACCGACTATCTGCTGGCGTCGCACGCCTCCGCGGAGCGTGGCGCTGCGATCGCATCGGCGGCCCTCGGAGCAGCACCGTTGCTGGACCTCGGCATGCGCCTGGGCGAGGGCACCGGCGCAGTGCTCGCGCTCGACTTGGTGCGTACAGCCGTGCATACGCAGCTCTCGATGGCGAGCTTCGCGACGGCGGGGACCGTCGGGCGAGCTTCGAGCTAAGCCGTCGGCGGATCGCCGTCCAGGCTGAAGACGGTCTCCGTGCCGTCATCCCAGCCGTCCCACAGGTAGTCGTTGGCTTTGTCGTCGGCGATCAGGCGCAGCGCGTAGTTGGCTTGCTCTTTGTAGAACGCGCAAAACGCACCGGTCTTCGTCATCCCACCGTTCATCTCGCAGGCGTCTGCCGGACAGGGCGAGCCACAGAAGTGGCGAACCGGACAACGGTCGCAAGGCGCAAAGGTGTCGAGGTCGCGGGTGACGACCGAGCGGAAAGCCTCGGACGCCAGTGCCGCCGCGACGCCGCCTTCGAGCAGCTTGCCTCCGTTGAAGCGCGGCAGCCCGATGAACTCGCTGCATGGATAAAGGCTGCCGTCGGCGGCGAGCGCAAAGAACGCGCGGCCGCCACCGCAGGGCGAGATGTCGCACATCAGTCGCCGTGCCGTAGGTGCGAGGATGGCGAGCAGGATGTTGGCGAAGTTGGCGACCACCAGCTTCCTGCCGGTCTGCTTGTAGAGCGCGTGGCTGCGATCGAGCGCAGCGAAGAAGGCCTCGCTCATGTCCGCGTCGCTGGGCTTGACCTCGCGCGCGCCCGGCATCGTGCAGCGGATCGGGTTGAGCATGCAGGTCGGCACCTCGTGTGCGTGGAAGAGTTCGATCATGCGCGTGAGGTACGGCAGATTTGCGCGGCTGCAGGTGGCGATCACGCTCCACGAGCCGTAGCCGCGAAGTCTTTCCATCGCGCTCAGCACCTTGTCGTGCACGCTGTGATTGGCCCAAGTGTGTCGTGTGGCGTCGGTGATGGCGGCCGCGGGACCATCGAGTGAGAGACCGATGCTCACGTTGCGCGCGGTTAGAAACTCGACTGCCGCGTCGTCGAGCAGCGTGCCGTTGGTCTGCACGCCGAAGGCGAAGTCGTCGGCGAACGCATCGATCGCAGTGAAGACTGCATCGCGGTTGAGCAGGGGTTCAGCGCCGTGGAAGATGGCGCGCGGCTTGCGATCGCTGTCGCCCATCACCGAACGGAAGTAGTCGCGCAGGGTTGCCAGCGAGTCGAGCAAAGCTCGCTCCGACATGTGACTTCCGCGACTGCGCTGCGCCGCCGGCAAGTAGCAGTAAGTGCAGTCGAGGTTGCAGCGTTCCGTCGGGTTCAGATAGACGCCGGATGGCTTGAGCTCGAAGCGCAGCGCTTGCAACTCGCGCGCGAACTGCTCGCGTTGTGCGCGATAGCGCTGCAAGAGCGGCCCCGAGCGCAGGCTCTCGTCGACTTGTCGCCTGTCCACCAACGCCCAGAACGCCGTGTCCGGATCAGTCACAGCAGCGTACGCCGCATGACCGATGTCCACGGCCACCAGCGTTGAGCCAGCGTCTCGGTCATGCGGCGCGGCCATTACTTCGCCGCCTTCTTGTCCATCAGGACGTAGTGCGAGAGGCCGATGCCGTCCGGGTTACAGCTCTTGCGGATCGCGATGCTGGGGACTGGCGTCCGTGCGGTTTCGCCTTGAGGCTGCGGCTTTTCGTGTTGCGTGGGGGCTGCGAGCTCGTTCATGACTTTCTCCTCGGTTTCGACCAATAAAAAAGGGCCTCGGCTGCCCGCGCTTGCGCGCGTGATCAGCCGAAGCCCTTGCCAAAGCTCCTGGTCGGTTCGAGACGTCTTCTGGCTTCCGGATCAACCGGAGCGCTGTGCCTTCCCAACAGGGTGATCCCTGCAAGTGGCTGGTCTTGCGACCATCCAGCGTCCGTCCTCGGTTACAGCAGCGGGCCTGCCACGGATTCGCACCGTGTTCCGTTTCTTCGAACCGGACGTGAGCTTCCCCGCGTACGCTGGGACCGGTCAAGCGCGTGACGCCTTGCGCGCAGCGGTCCTTGACGCGGCGCAATCCCAGGCGGTGCCGAGTCGCGGCAACCGCGAGAGCGACCGGTCGGTCTGGTGCAGCGAACGCGAGTTCGTTTTGCCGCGCTCACGGGCTGTGCGGTTCCAAGATCGTAGAAGCGGCAAGGACCACCTCGCGATGTTGGCCAAATCTGGAACCCAAAGCGGCTTGAGTCGTTTCGCAGCAACCCCGAGTGGCACGAGAGCCGCAGGCGGTGCGGCAAGCTCTGGCGCCGGGTTGGGAAGCGGGATCGACGCCAAGGCGCGCGGCTCACACCGGCGCCGCACGCCGGCGGTTGTGCCACGCAACACTCAAGTGGCACGTTGCGTGCAACTTCTCCGCGAGGGGTGGGTCGTATGCGCAACATCGTCTGGGGCGTGAAGGGCTTGTTGGCCGTCACCGTAATCGGGCGTCTCCCGCCGCGCGATGACGAGTGGGATGAGTATGTAAAGCACGTCCAACACGTGGTCTCCCGGCCAGAGGTCAAGCGGCTCGTCTACTCCCTGGGCGGATGGCCGACGGCTCTGCAGCGCAAGCAGCTCATGGAGCTCGTGGGCGACAACAAGAAGCCGGTCGCGATGATCGCGTGCAATGCGGAGGTGCGCAGCCGGACGATGTCCATGCGCTGGTTCAACCCGTCGTGGCAGTCGTTCTCTGTCGAGGAACTCGAGGATGCACTCCGATACTTGGAGCTGAGCCCAACACAGCAAGCGTCAGCGAAAGATCTGATCGAGACACTGCTCGTGGAGCTGAGTGACCAGCAAGCACATGTGCATCGGTAGCGGTTCACAAGCTCGGCGGGCCTGAGTCGTCGCCGCGGCAGTGCGCTGGTCTCGTCGACGCTAGCCCGCTTTGCCCACACGGCGGGTGCTCGCGCAGGTACGGAGAAGTTGCGCGCGGCAGTACTCCAGCGACGTGTGTGTCTTGAACCGCGCACCGTGCAACTCACGCTCGCGTGCACATGTCGATATGGCGAACAACACCCCAGCCGGTGGTGATCTTCGCCACCCCCGATCCACGTGCCCGCCGGATGCTCGGGGACATCGAGCCTTCCAACCGCAAACGAAGCGCGGCACAAGAAATGCATTCCACGGCATCCATGCTCTCGCTCTCATCGGTCCCAAAGCAGGCGTCGTCGCCATCAATGCGCTGGCATGGCGACAACCCAGGCGCTTGCACCGCAGCCCCAACGGCGGTCCCCGGATCTGATGCGAGCGAGGCTACGAGCGAGACAACATCCCGCGCGCGCGCCACGCAACGTGTCGGGACACTGCCGTTACCCGCGGAGTTCACCGCTTCGCATGGAGCCGACGCACGGTCATGCGCGTGTGCCGTCCTCACGTCGGCGTTGTAGGCGCGTCAACCAGGAGAGTCAGCGACGCTTCCACGGGCTGGCAACGTGTCAGATCCGATGACCGAGACGCTCGGCTGTGTGCGCGAGGAATACATCCGGCCAAGGTGGCGCTCTTCGCCAGCACCGACCCGCCGCGCGGTAGGTAGGGCACCCGCCGCATCTTCAATGCGGCCTACCGCCCCACTTGCTCGATGAAGCTCTTGTGCACGAGCACGCTCTGCCCGTTGACCAGCAAGGGCACGAGCTCCGCCTCGCCGTTGAGCACGTCCTTCACACGCTCGCGTCCGTGATGCTGCACGGCCCGTACGTTGCAGTGCACGGTTCCGTCCACGACCTCGCCGGTCGAGAGGGTCACGCGGATCAGCACCTCGCGCTTGTGGACCAGGTATGGGTTCTCGTCGGTCATGCGGCTCACTTCAGGATCGCCGAGAAGTGTTGCGCTGCAAAGCCCCAAAAATACACGGCCCGCAAGCCGCCGACACGGTGGACGAGCGCGCACCGGCGCTCGCCGCAGAACTTGGGCTTGCTCCGCAGGCTTCTGAGAGCGACCAAGCGAGCTCTTCGAGGAGGACTGCGATCGCGAAGCGAGCCGCGACCCAGACCACTTGATCCGCCGCACGCAAGCGGAGTGCGTGCGTGCCTGCCGTCAACTTCCAGCGTGTGCCGCAAGCGAGCGCTGGATGCGGCGCACGCCAAAGTAGAACGCGACCAAGAGCAGGCCGACCGGAGCGTGCCAGCGCAACAGGTGCGCCGTGTCACCCGCCGGGCAATAGAGCGCGAGCGCGAGATTGCCCAGCATGCCTGCGGCCGCCACGCCAAGCCACGCGTGGTCGTCGGCCGCGTGCTGCTCTCGATCGAGCAGGCGCAAGAGCGCCAAGAAGAGCAGGGCGACCAGCAGCCCGAGCAGCAAGCACCCCGCGCGCGCAGGCGGGTCGGCTACGCCCGGCCCCGTTGCGGCGAGCAGCGCGAACCACACCGGCACGCTGACCGCGCTGACACTCCACACGAGCTGCGAGCTGGCGCGCACGTGCGGCTGGATCGGCCGCAGCAGCCCGTCCAGCACGGCCACCAGCAACAGGCCGTACGCGACGGCAGCCAAGCCTCGCGAGCTGGAGAGAGCGATCGATGCACCGCCATACACGAAGGCCAGCGCCGACAGCAGGGCGCAGCAGCTGAGGGCCAGCACTCTGCGCAGCCACGTCGGACGCGTGCGCAGCCAGGCACCGACGCCGCGCTCGGCGTCGATGCGAGACTCGAGCGCGTCGAGCAGCGAGCCGAGCTCGCTCGACGTGAGACTCGTCGCGGCTGGCGGGGAGTGCAGCGCAAACGCGGCGCAGCTCTCGCAAGCCAGCAGATGCTCCTCGATCCGCGCGGGAACTTCCCCCGCGGCGACGCAGGCACGTGCGTCCTGGCAAGGCGTGGAGCGTCGGTTCATGGCGGAGCTTCGTCCCCGGGCTGCAGACTGCGACGCATCCCTCGATAGCCACGGTGCGCTCGGACCTTGACCGCGCTCAGGCTCGCGCCAACGACCCGTGCAACCTCCGCGAACGACAGGCCCTGCATCCAGTGCAAGACGATGACCTCGCGTTGCTCGGCGGGCAGGCCTGCGAGCGCAGCGTGCACTCGTTCCGGGACCTCACACGTGACGGCCTCACGCTCGTGCAGCCCGGGGCTTGCGCTGGACAGCGCCCCATCGAGCGCGCGGTGGCGCAGCGTGTCACGCAAGAATTGGCGACGTGCGTTGATGGCGATCGTGCACAACCACGGTCGCAGGCCTGACCCAGCGCGGAAGTCGTGGCGGGCGCGGTGCAGCAGCAGAAAGGTCTGCTGCACCAGGTCGCGTGCTTCGTCCGGACCAAGGCCTCGGCTCACCAGCCGCATCACCACCGGCGCATAGCGCCGAAAGAGCTCGCGAAACGCAGCGCGGTCTCCCGCCACGTACGCCTCCATCAGCTCTTCGTCGGTCGACATCCACTGCTTGGTCCCTTCAGGGTTCTTGCGTGTCGCAGCCCGCTCCTTCCGGCGCGGGCAAAGCGCAGCTCTGGAGCCAGGCACGCAGGATCGCAAGCTCTGCCAGGCTTGGTTGCGCGGCGCCGTGTGGCGGCATGTGAGGCAGGAAGTCCGGCTCGATCACCTGCTGCATGCGCTCAAAGCGCAGCTTGCCGGCTCCGAAGGGTTGGCGAGTGTCCTCGTAGCTGAGCAAGGCGAAGTGCGCACCGTTCAGCGGTGGGCGTTGGTGACACGGCTGACACCTCGACTTGATCACCGCGCCGACCTCGCACGGGAAATCGCCGGACGCGGGTCCTGCGCTGCACTTCGCCGCCGCGCTGGCGTCGAGGCCTGCGTCCTGCAGCACGCTGCCGGCTCCGGCAGCGCCCGCCGAACCCACGGCCAGCGCGCCAGAACCCGAGGAGCACCCGGCGACGAGCACCAGCGAGATCGCCACGCCCGCCTGCCGATGCGCCGGCACACGTACGCGTCGAGGCTGCTCCGACGGCGTGCTCGGTGCGTGAGCACGCCCGTCGGAGCGACCGATCACTTGCACGTAACGGAGCCGGTGCTGCCGCCATCCGCTTCGGCCAGGTCGCCGTTGCAGTGGTCTGTGGGCGCGAGCGGTGCCTCCTGTGCATGGTAGAGCAAGCAGGCGACGTGGTTGCCGTCCTGCGTGCCGATGTTGAAGCGCACATCGTCGGCCGTCGCCGCGCAGCGCGTGTGGCACGCCGCGTCGTCCGCGTAGATCTTGGCCGCACCCACGCAGAACTTGTTCACGAGCTGGCAGTAGCCGTCGCATGCGGTGCCGCACACGCCGTCACCACCGGGCCCGGCATGCGGACAGTGCAGCGCCGCATTCGAAGCGGCCGCGTTCGCATGATAAAGGCGGCAACCGAGGGTGTTGCCCCCGGTGTCTGTGCGCTTGCCCACTGGAAAGGCGGTGCACGCGGCCGTGCAGTTGTCGATCGCGACATACTGCTGATGCGTTTTCGCCGCATCCGGGCCGCCACTTCCGGTCGAGCCGTCACCACCCGTGCAGTTCTTCATGATCGCGGTGCAGTACTCGCTGCAGCTGGGCGCAGCGGTCCCACCCCCTGCATCGCTGCCCGGACTTGGGCCGCCGGCGTCGGCCGTGGTGGTCGACCCATAGCTGGTCGAGGAGCTCTTGCAGGCTTCCATGGACGTGCCGGCCAAAAGTGCCGCCGCCACGCTCACGGCCACGAAAAGAGAAGTCTTGCGAGTCATCGGATGTTCCTCCGCATGAGCGCAGCGCGAGCCGAGCCCTCCCCAGCAGCGCGCTCACGCTCGTTACAAGTATGCCAGCTTCAGATATGCCGAGCTGCCGCTCTTGGTTACACGCCTTGGGTCACTCGCTGCGCATGCTCGCGCAGCGAGCCCCCTTTCCAGCGCCTCCACGCACGTCGCAAGGCGCTCGCGCTCTCGAAGCCAAGCCGTGAGGCGAGCTCGTCGCGGCTGAAGCGCGGGGGCGGTAGGCCGGATAGTGCGACCAGGCAATGCTGGTCGAGGAGGAATGGAGGATGCGATGAATCCATGAAACTTCGTCTGTAGTCCAGCGGGTGCGAAACCCGCCCGATGAAGGGCTGAGCCGGCCCGCGTCGGAAGCCAGCCTTGCGACGGTGACGGTAACGGCGCCGACGATGCGTAGGCAGGCGATAGCCGGTATTAAGCATGTGCCCAGCCTGCCAGCCGCCCCGCGCCGCGTCACCCGCCTGAGCAGCTACCCCTGGCGGCGGCCCTGTCGTGCTCGATCGCTCCTGCCTGCCCGGCCGTTGCCGGCCGGGCGCTATGCGGCGTCGAACTGCTCAGGCGGCGCGCGCGCCGGCCGTAGCTCGGGCGCTTCAGTTGGCAGGCCCAGGCTGGCGAGGATCGCGCGCACTGCCTTGGGGCTCATCACTGCCGCCAACAGCTTCAGCCGGCCTCCGCAGCGTTCGCACTCCAAAACGTCGATCGCAAACCTGCGGCGCATCAGCTCGGCCCAGCTGTAGTTGGGGCGGCGGCGCTTGGCGGCAGGCTGCGTTGGCTCGGCGGGGTCGGGTGGCGCAGCCACCGAGGGTTGGGTCGTTGGGACCGCAGGCAGTTGCGCCGGCTGGGCGGCAGAGCCGTACGCGACGACCTTGCTGCGCAGCGTGGCGTTGGGCGCGAGCACGCCGCTGTAGATGGTGAGATTCTTGCGAGGTCGTGGCACCAGCGCCGCCAGACGCTCGATGAAGGTCGTGGGCTGGAACAGCAGGTGCGTGGTTCCGTCGTGATAGCGGCGTATTAATTCGAGGGACACTCGACCGTCGTCGGTGAGACGAAGTCGATCGCCAGCGACGGCGGGACGGGCGCCATAGCGCAGCAACTGCTCCAAGCCCTGTCTATCGTCGGCCGCCAGCGCAACGTCGGCGTGCAGGTCGAAGCCCTCGTAATGGCTGTGGCGGGGTCGCTCGACATCGACCCAGGGCGCGTTGGGTTGAGCTCCGAGCTTGACGACGGCCTGTCCGGCGTTGGGGCCAAGCGCCGACCACCACAACGCCCGCAAAATCCGCGACCCTTGCATGACAGACCAATCGCCACATCGTGACCGCAGCTGGTGCAGTGCAGTCGAATTAGACCGCGCGCCAACACGCCGCAGTCTAGGAGCCTGAGGAGCCTTGTAGGACCACGCGAGGGCGGAGGCGGGTGGTCTCAGCCCGCCCCGGGCTCTGGAGCTGTGTCTTGCCCGGGTCGGACAGCTCTGCTAGGGTTCGCACCCCCACGAAGTCCGCGGAGTTACCATGGCTCGCGTCACCGTCGAAGATTGCCTCGTCCACGAAGAGAACCGTTTCGCGCTGTGCATCCTCGCCTCGCGCCGCACCCGCCAGCTGAACCGCGGCGTGCCGGCTCTGGTCGAGAGCAAGAACCGCGCGGCTGTCACGGCGCTGCGTGAGATCGCCGCCGAGCGCGTGACGTATTCGCGTCACGTCAACGGCTTGGTCGCCGAGTACATCGTCGAGACCAAGGCGCTCATGGAAGCTCAAGACAGCTGAATCCGGCAACTGACCTGCCCACGCCGCCAACAGCAGCGGCCACAA
>DASVHQ010000220.1:0-13029 GCA_036382515.1 Polyangiales bacterium
TCCTACCACGCGGCGTTGTCGGCCATGCAATTCAGACGGAGCGCGTGGCACACCGTGACACAGCTGCCAGGTGCCGGGTCGTCACTTTCGCGTGTCCTGCCGGGGCGACACGCGGCCGCAGCGGTTCAGTCCAGTGTGTGGACGAGCAGACCCGAGCGAAGCTTCGGTTCGAACCAGGTCGACTTGGGCGGCATGATCTCGCCCGCGTCCGACACCTTCATCAGCTGCTCGATGGTCGTCGCGTGCATCGCGAAGGCCACCGCGCACTCGCCCGAGCGCACCCGCTTCTCGAGCTCGGCCGGTCCGCGGATGCCACCCACGAAGTCGATGCGCTTGTCGGTGCGGATGTCGGCGATGCCGAGGATCGGCGCCAGCACACGCTCCGAGAGCAGGACGTAGTCGAGCGATGCGACCGGGTCGCTGCGATCGATACTGCTCTCGGGCAGCGTCACGCGGTACCAGCGGCCGTCGATGAACACGCCGAACGAGCCCGTTGCGCGGGGCTCTGGATCGCTGGTGGGCTCGACGCTGCCGACCTTGCGCACGGCGTCGAGGAATGCCGTCGGCGTGAGACCGTGGAGGTCTTTCACCACGCGGTGATACGGCAGGATCGTCAGCATGTCCGCCGGGAAGAGCACGCACAGAAACCAGTTGTACTCTTCGTTACCGGTGTGCTTCGGGTTCTTGGCGCGCAGCTCGGCGCCAGCGCGCGCGGCCGAAGCGCTGCGATGGTGGCCATCGGCGACGTAGGCCGTGGGCACCTGCGCAAACCCGGCCACGGCCGCCTCGGTCTGCGGCAAGCGCCAGATCGTGTGGCGCACGCCGTCCACGGCGGTGACGTCGTAGAGCGGCGCGTCCTTCGTCGCCGCCTCCATCAGCTGCGTGAGCCGCTGCGTGCGCGAGTACATCAGGAACACGGGGCCCGAGTTCGCGTGCAGCGCGAGGGTCGCGCGCGTGCGGTCGTCTTCCTTGTCCTTGCGCGTCTTCTCGTGCTTCTTGATCACGCCGCTGCCGTAGTCGTCGATGTGGCAGCAGCCCACGACACCAACCTGACGCACCTTGCGTCCGCCGAGCGTGGCTTCCTGCGCGTAGACGAACAGGCCCGGCGTGGGGTCACGCATCAGTACGCCGTTCTTCTGCAACGCCTCGAAGGCTTCGCGCCCCTTGGCATACACCGCGTCGCTGTACGGATCGGTGCCCGGCGGCAGATCGATCTCGGGGCGACTCACGTGCAAGAACGACACGGGGTTGTCCCTGGCGAGCGCTCGCGCTTCCTCCGTGTTGACCACGTCGTAGGGCACGGCAGCCAGCTTGGTGGCCAGCTCGGGCTTGGGTCGAAGCGCTGAGAATGGGTGTATGCGCAGCATGAACACGACCTTGGCTGGAAAAGGGGCGCACTATACCAAAGCAGGTCGAGCGCGGCTATCGCGCGCGGATCTTCCAGCTTGCGTCGGCGCCGGCCGGGCGACGATACTCCCGGAGTCTACCGGGCACGGGGAACGCTCATGGACGAAACGGTTCAGCGCTATCCGCTGAAAGAAGCGAAAATTCGCGGATTGTCGATGGCTTACATCGACGTCGGCCAGGGCGATCCGATCATCCTTTTGCACGGCAACCCCACGTCGTCGTACCTCTGGCGCGACGTGATTCCGCACCTGGCCGACATGGGCCGCTGCATCGCCCCCGATCTGATCGGCATGGGGCACTCGGACAAGCTGCCCGACAGCGGGCCCGAGAGCTACCGGCTGGTCCAACACCGGCGCTACCTGGAGCTCTTGCTCGATGCGCTCGGTGTGGAAGAGCGCGTGACCATTCATCCAGGAAGACGCGCCCGCGGAGATCGGCGTCGCGATCCGCAAGTGGCTGCGCGACGGCTGAGCGCTCGATGCCTGCGTGGCGTGCGCGCAGCCAGGCGTGCGCCAAGGCCTCCAAAAACGCATCACCCGGACCACGCGCGCTGGCGCAGTCCGGATGAGTGCTGGTCAGCGTTGCAGCTGACGTCCGACGCTGCGTGCGCTCAGCGCTCCACGCACAGCGCGATGCCCATGCCGCCGCCGATGCACAGCGTCGCGATGCCCTTCTTGGCGTTGCGGCGCTGCATCTCGAACAGCAACGTGTTCAGGATGCGCGCGCCCGACGCGCCGATCGGGTGACCGATCGCGATCGCGCCGCCGTTCACGTTCACCTTGGCGGGATCCCAGCCCATGCTCTTGTTCACAGCACAGGCCTGCGCCGCGAAGGCTTCGTTGGCTTCGATGAGGTCGAGGTCGCCGACCTTCCAGCCCGCCTTCTCCAGCGCCTTCTTGCTCGCGGGGATCGGTCCCGTGCCCATGATCGCCGGATCCACGCCGGCCTGCGCCCAGCTCGCGATGCGCGCCAGCGGTGTGAGCCCGCGACGCTTGGCTTCCTCCGCCGTCATGAGCATCACCACAGCCGCGCCGTCGTTCAGGCCCGAGGCATTGCCGGCCGTGACCGTGCCGCCTTCACGCAGGAACGCGGTCCCGAGCTTGGCGAGCTTCGCGAGGTCGGTGTCGCCGCGCACGTACTCGTCCTTGTCGAAGGTGATGTCGCCCTTCTTGTTCTTGATCACGACCGGCGTGATCTCGTCCTTGAACTTGCCGTCGGCCTGCGCCTTGGCCGCGCGCTGCTGCGAGCCCAGCGCGAGCTCGTCTTGCTGCTGACGCGTGATCTCGAACTGCTTGGCCACGTTCTCGGCCGTGTTGCCCATGTGGTAGCCGTTGAACGCATCCCACAGGCCATCCTTGATCATGGAGTCGATCATCGCGGCGTCGCCCATCTTCACGCCGCCACGCAGGTGCATGCAGTGCGGTGCGAGGCTCATGCTCTCCTGGCCGCCCGCGATCACGATGCTGCTGTCGCCGTTCTTGATCGCCTGGTAACCGAGCGCCACCGCACGCAGACCCGAGCCGCAGATCATGTTCACGCCCCACGCGGGCGTCGCGGCCGGAATGCCGGCCTTGATCGACGCCTGACGCGCCGGCCCCTGGCCCTGACCCGCCGTGAGCACTTGGCCCAGGATGACTTCGGAGACTTCTTGCGCCTCGACTTTGCCGCGCTTGAGCACTTCCTTGATGACCGTGGTGCCAAGCTCGCTGGCCGGAACGTTTCCGATGGTGCCGTTGAATGAACCAACACCCGTGCGTGTAGCGGCCGCGATGACGATATCGGACATGAGAGAGAGCTCCTTGGTATGCGCGTGTGCGGATGGACTGCGAGGGGAACGCGTCGAAGCCTGGTCAGTTGGTTACCTGGTCACTCTGCCTGGTCTCCGTGCGGCCCTTTGGGTGCATGAATCGATTAGCATACGATCGCCGGGCCTGGCCAGCGCTTCACGGCTCGCGCTGCGACGGTGGAGCGAGACTGCCAAGGCGCTGCCCGCAGCTCTCGCAGAACACGGAATCGGAGTCGTTGTTGCCGCCGCAGCCGGAGCAGCGTCGCGGCCGCAGGCTCGTGCCGCAGCGCTTGCAGAAGCTGGCATCGGCGTGGCTCGTGCCGTGGCAGTTGGGGCAGCGCGGCGGATCGCTGGTCGGGGCGAGCGTGTCGAGGCTTGGTCGCAGGTTCGGCAGCGGCGGCGCGGAGGTGAACACCGTGTGGCTGCCCGGCGGCATCGCGGCGCTGGGTCGTCGCGAAGCGGGCCGCGCCTGCGGCGGCGGAAGCTGACCGCTGCGCACTCGGAGCGCGGCTTCGCTTGCCGGTGCCCAGCTGCTGACACCCTCGATGCGCACCAGATCGTTCGGCCCGATCACGTTCGCGTCGAGCAGGTCCATGAAGTCGAGCAGGCTCACAGGCCCGAAGCTGCGACCGCTCTTGATGTAGTGGACAACCGGTTCCACGGGGCGATTCTATCGTAGTTTCATTGGGTTGCAGCGGGCAGTGCAACTTTCGCGCGCCACATCCCCTTACATGCGAGTCGAAGTGTGTGCTACCGTTCACGGATTGCTGTAACAGGAGTTCCCTCGTCGCGCCGCGTAAAGCGAGCGCGAGGTCGACTCGCAACTCGGGTGGGTGTGCAATGGACAAGAAGGACCTGAGGGACTCCGTGGTGCCCGTGGGCACATTTGCGAGTTCGGTCGCGCCACCGCGCCGGGCAAGTGTGCAGGCTCCGAACAGCACCACGTCCGACACCGGCCCCGTTGAGATGCGTCCCGTGCGCTCCAGCTCAAGAGGCGCGCCGCCGAGCCAAGGTGAGTCCGAGCGCAAGCGCGTGCGCACACTGCTGGGCGTGCCCACGCCGTCAGTCGATGCGCTCACCAGGTCGGACAAGGGCGGCTATCCGAGCCCGCCGAAGTGGAAGCCCGGCTCGCGTCAGGACACTTCGAGCGCGCCGCAGGGTCTCGACGCCCTGCCGGTCGCCAAGATTGAGCTCAGGCAGAGCCAGCGCGTGGCGCAGCGTCCGCCTGCGCCGCCGTCTGCCGTCGATAGCGCGACGGCCAACATCTCCGACGCGATTCAGCAGATGCTCGATGAGCAAAGCGCCGTCTCGCTCGAGGTCGAGGAAGAGACCACGCCGCTGGACTTGGTGCTGGAGTCGGAGTTGCAGGTGCTACCCGATTCGGTGCCGCCGCCCGGTGCCATCCCGGCTGCCGTGCCTGTGGTCGCAGTGCTCGCGAGCGCAGCGCGCGTGTCCGATGCAAAGGTTGCACGCACGTCGGTGCCGGTGCTCATGCCGGAACACATCGCGCTGGCTCACGCGCGTGACCAGGATCGTTCCGCCGACGAGACCGTGCGCACGCGGACCCGGCCCGAGCTGTTGTCGCTCGACGAAGAGCGCGCGCTTGCGCTCGACGCCGGCCCGGCCTCGAGTCTCGCGCCCGCCGAGGTCAGGCGGCCCGTGCCGCGCGACGATGCCGCGCCCGCGCTCGGGTTCATGATGGTCGCTGCGATCGCGCTGCTGGCGGTGGGTGGCTGGTTGTTCACCGCAGGCGGCTACGAGCGTCCGAATACCACCGAGACACGGGGGCTGGCGGCGGCAGCGAGCCCGCCCGCCACCACGACCACGGCGCCGGTGGCCATCCCGCTGCCGGCGCAAGCCGCGGCTGCGCCGAGCGCCACGGTCGTTCCGCCGCTGTCGGCGGCGCCGGCAGCGGTCGCTACGCTTGGCAAAGCTGCGGCCGCCGTGGCACCGGTGACAGCACTGCCTCGCACCAAGACTCTGCCGCTGGCCGGCGCTCGCAGGTCGATCGACACCGCGCGCTCCGAACCTTCGCCGCCGTCAGCTGCAGGTGAGGCGGCGGCCGCGCAGACCGGGCCCGTGATGAAGATCACCATGGTCGGTCAGCCGCCGGCCGCACCGAGCCAGACGCAGGAGGTTCTGCCGGAGGTGCCGAGCCGCGACGACGTGCTGGCGCGCCTGGAAGGGGTGCGTTCGGCCGTGCAGGCGTGCGCCGAAGGCAAGACCGGTGTCGCCGAGCTAGACATCACCATCGCGGGCACCGGCGCGATCACCACCGTGCTGGTCGGCGGTGACTTCGCAGGCTCGGCTCAAGGTTCATGCATCGCGCGCACCGTCCGGCAAACGCGCTTCCCGCGCTTCCAGAAGGAACGCTTCCGTCTGCTGTTCCCGTATTCGATCTGATTGTGCAGCGTTTGGGCGCGGAACGTCAGGTGCGCCGGGCCGTCATGACAGAGCTGCCCGCAAGCTGGCGAGCGGCGTGGGTCGCTGCGCGCAGCACAGCGCTGCGGCGTGCCTCGAGCGCGTGCGTGAGCTCGATGCGCTGCAGCCGCGACAGTCTGCGCAATCTCGGTAGAGCTGCGCGGGTCAGGTCCAGGTCTCGCAGCTGGCCGAGGGCTCGCTGCAGCGCATCGACCTGGCGCGCGAAGCGGCGCTCGGGCTTCGATACGTGCGCCGACAGCAGATCGATCGTGTAGCGCAGCCGGCGCAGTGCCGTCCGATATGCATGCCTGCGCGGCGCTGCGGCATCGAGCGCCACGGCCCTGCGCGCCGCGCGGCGCGTGGCGGCGTCGACGACGCGCTGAGCTAAGCGCTCACGGCCTTCGCTGCGCGCAGGCTCACGCTCCAGCAACGCGGCCACGCCCCTGTCGATCTGCGCGGCGACCGCGCGTGTGCTGCGCGCGCGCGGTCGAGCTGGCGTGGCAAGCGCGCTCCAGGCGTCGATCGCCGCCGCAGGCGCCTTGATCCCGCGTAACACGTCGCTCACCACGTCGCGGTCACGGTGGTGGCTGGTCCGGCCGTGCTCGCGTTTGAGTTGGCGCTCGAGCGGCTCCACCGCGGCCTTGCCCCAGTAGCGTCGGCAGAAACGCAGCGCGACCCGCAGCTTGCGCAGGACGATACGGTAGTCGTGCAGCGCCTTCACGCCGCCCTCGCGCTCCACTATGTCCGCCGCGTCGGTCAACTGCTGGAGCAGGCCGTGCAGCAGCAGTCGAAGAAGCGTCTTGCTGTGTGCCATCGCCAGCTCCAAACCAACACGCGAAGCGCGCCCGAGGTCACGCCCCGAGAGTTGGCAGCTCGAGCTCGAAATCACCCGCTTCCAGGAACGCGGCTTCTTCTTGCAGGTCGGCCTGCGTGAGTGGATGGGCTTCGAGCCAGCCAGGCGGGAAGCGCACCTCGAGCGAGCGCCGAGCGCCGATCACGGTGACCTCGGGCACGTCCGTGCGACTGCGGTGCAGCAACACCGCGAGCCGTAGCAAGACAGCCACGTGCTCTACACGGCGCGCGCTCTCCGGCAACGTCTTCCACAGGCTGCCCGGGAACTTTCTGCGATGCGCGCGCACCAACACCGCGAGCATGCGCTGCTCCTGCTGCGAGAACCCCGGCATGTCGGAGTTCTCGAGCACGTAAGCGCCGTGCTTGTGGTAGTGGCTGTGCGCGATGTCGAGGCCGATCTCGTGCAGTCGCGCGGCCCACGAGCCCAGCTCGACCGAACGTTGCAGCGACAGGCGCCAGGTATCGGCGACCTGCGGCAGAAGGTGCAAGAGCGTGGCCTCGACGCGGCGCGCCTGTTCCTTGTCGACGTGATAGCGCTCCATCAGCGCGTCGACCGTCGCGCTGCGCACGTCTTTGTGCAGCACGCGGCCGAGCAAGTCATTGAGCACGCCTTCGCGCAGCGCGCTGTCGCTCACTGTCATCTCGTCGATCTCGAGGCTCTCGAAGATCGCCGAGAGCACCGCCACACCGCCAGGAAACACGGCGGCCCGCGACTGTGACAAGCCCGGCAGCTTCAAGCGATCGATGGCGCCGGCATCCACGATTTCGCTGCGCAGCTTCCTCAACGAGGCGCGCGTGATCCCGCGCTGGCAGAAGCCAGCTTCGCGCACGACGCGAGCCACGGAACGCGCCGTGCCCGATGCGCCGATCGCGACCTGCCAGCCCAGGCGCCGGAAGCGCTTCTCGACGCGCTCCAGCTCTTGCAGCGCCGTGACTTCGGCGCGCCGGAAACGCTTGGGTGTGATCTTGCCGTCGTCGAAGTGGCGCCGGGTCAAGGTGACGCAGCCGATGTACAGGCTCTCGAGATCGAGTGGCGAGAAGTGTTGGCCGATCACGAGCTCGGTGCTGCCACCGCCGATGTCGACCACCAGGCGACGCTCGTCTTTGGGGCCGAGGCCGTGCGCCACGCCCGAGTAGATCAAGCGCGCTTCTTCGATGCCGCTGATGATCTCGATCGGCTGCCCGAGCGCTTGCGCGGCCTTCTCCAGAAAGTCTTCGGCGTTGCGGGCCACGCGCAGCGTGTTGGTACCGACCACGCGCACACACTCCTGCGGCAGCGCTCGAACGCGTTGCCCCATGCGTTCGAGGCAGCCGAGCGCGCGCAGCTGCGCATCCGTGGCGAGCCGCCGCGCGTCGTCGAGGCCAGCGCCGAGTTGCACCATCTCCTTCATGCGGTCGACGAGCACGAGCTGGCCATCGACCACGCGTGCCACGACCATGTGGAAGCTGTTGGAACCGAGATCGATGGCGGCGAGCGTCTGGGTGGCGGGCCGGTTCGAAGGTGCTCGGGCCATCAGAGGCTTCGCAATACGGCAGGAGGTAGTAGCCAGATCAAGCGGCCCGCGCCAGCGGCCGGTCGGTCCTCGAAGCGCATGAGACACGCGCCGCCTTTTGGCAGCTCGAAGAAGCTACGCGCTGAGCCCGTCAGACACCAGCTCATGAACGAACCGAGATGAGGTTCGTGTCCGACGACGGCCACGCTGGACGTGACAGCGCGCCGCCCGAGCGCGCGCGCCAGCTCGCCGGGCTCGGCTTCGGGCAAGAGCGCCGCGCTGTGCCCCTGCTTCAGCTCACCGTAGGCCTCGCGCACCATCCCGGCCGTCTCGACGGCGCGCAGCAAGGGGCTGCTGATCAGCTCGGTCAGTGCGGGCGCCAGCTCGTGCAAGCCGCGCGCGATCTCTCGCATGCGCGTGCGGCCCTTGCGCGTGAGCGGCCGGTCATGATCGAGCACGCCACGGCTGGCTGCCTTCTCGCGGTCCATCGCGATGCCGTGGCGCACGACCAGCACGTCCATCGTTCACTCCTCGCGCCAGCTCCCACCCACGGTCATCAAGTGTTCCTGTGAATTGAAAGGTGCTTCGCCAGTGGCGGCAGCACGACGCCGGTACGAACCGTCGGGCAGCAGCTGCCAGCACTTTGCGGTGTCGCGCAAGGATACGCCCAGGATGCTGTCGCGCACTCTGACACGCAGCTTGGCGTCTTTCACCGGGACGAGCACCTCGACGCGCCGATCGAGGTTGCGTAGCATCATGTCGGCGCTGCCGATCAGCAGCTCTTCGTTACCGCCGTTGGCGAAATAGAAGAGTCGGGCGTGTTCCAGGAAGCGGCCGACGACCGAGGTCACCACGATGTTGTCGCTGAGGCCCGGGACCGAAGGGCGCAGGCAGCAGGTGCCGCGGATCTGCAACTGTACCGTGACGCCGGCAGCCGAGGCTCGGTAGAGGGCGTCGATGATCTGATCGTCCGACAGCGAGTTGCACTTCCATGCGATGAGACCGCCGCCGCGGGCCTTGTGGTGCTCGATCTCGCGGTCGATGAGCCGCAGCACGCGCGAGCGCATCGAGGCCGGTGCCACCACCAGCTCGCTGTAATCGGTCTTCGCGGAGTAGCCCGTGAGACCGTTGAAGAGATCGAGCACGTCGCGCGCGATGTCGACGTTGCAGGTCAGAAGGCCGACGTCCGTGTAGACGCGGCTCGTCACTGGGTTGTAGTTGCCGGTCGCAAGGTGCACGTACAGGCGGATGTCTGTTCCCTCGCGCCGCACGACCAGCGTCATCTTGGCGTGGGTCTTGAGGCCGACGATGCCGTACACCACGTGCACCCCTGCCTGTTCCAGCTCGTGCGCCCAGCGCATGTTGTTCTCTTCGTCGAAGCGCGCCTTGAGCTCGACCAGCGCCGCGACCTGCTTCTCGTTCTCGCGCGCATCCTTCAGGAACCCAACGACGGGGGAGGCCGGCCCGACGCGATACAGCGTTTGCTTGATGGCGACCACGTCGGGGTCGCGTGCGGCGGTCGAGAGGAACTCGAGCACCGTGTCGAAGGAGTCGTACGGGTGGTACAGCACGATGTCCTTGCGAGCGATGACCTTGAAGATGTCTTCTTTCTGCGGTGCCGGGTGCCGCACCACGGGAACGAACGCCGGGTACTTCAGGTGCGGCAGATCCAGCGACACGAGCTGGCCCAGGTCCGCAAGGCCCAGCGGCCCCAATGTCGAGTAGACCTGATAGGGGGCGAGCCCGAGGTTCACCGTGAGGATGTCGCGGATGCGCTCGGGCATCTCGCCGCCGATCTCCAGGCGCACAACGCGCCCGAAGTGCCGGCGACCGACGACGTCGGAGACCGCGGTGAGCAGATCGCTCGCTTCGTCTTCCCCGATTTCTGCGTCGGCGTCGCGCGTCACACGAAACGGATACGCAGCGACTACGTCCATCTTGGGGAAGAGCAGGTCGAGGTTCGCCGCGATCACCTCTTCGAGCCATACGAAGTTCGACTCGGTGATGTTCTGAAGGCCGAGCCCTTCGTAGCTATCGGCCTTCTCCTCGTCGGGGATGCGCACCAGGCGCGGCAGGTTCACTGGAGCCCTGAGCCTGGCGAACCTCTCGGCTTGATCGGTGCCACGGACGACCACCGCAAGGTTTATCGACAGGTTCGAGATGTGGGGGAACGGGTGGCCAGGGTCGAAGGCCAGCGGCGTGAGCGCCGGGAAGATCGAATCCTTGAAGTGTTGGCGCAGCAGCTTGCGCTGTTTCTTCTTGAGCTCCGCGTAGTGCAGGACGCAGATGCCTGCCTCGCGCAGCTTGGCGTTCAGGTCGTCGGTCCAGAACGCCGTACAACGTTCGAGCGTCGGCAAGAGATCCCGGCGGATCGCCGCCAGCTGCTCGCCGGGCGTGCGGCCGTCCGACGAGCGCTCGGCTGCCGCCGCCGCCATCTGGGTGCGCAGTCCGGACACGCGGATCATGAAGAACTCGTCGAGGTTGCTCCCGAAGATGGACAGGAAGCGCACGCGTTCCAGGAGCGGTTGGCTCTCGTCGAAGGCTTCGGCCAGCACGCGCCGATTGAAGCGCAGCCAGCTCAGCTCGCGGTTGATGAAGCGTGACGCCGGATCGTCGGTGTCCTTTTCCTCACCCTTGGATGCAGGAATTACCGAGGAGTGCGAGGTCATGTCGGGTCCCGGGGTGCTGTCATCCATGGTGCGCGCGGACGGAACGAGATGGCTATGGCTGCCTTGTGGCGGGTCTGTGACAACCTGGCCTCGAGGGCCGTTTTGCGGTCCAGAACACTATCGACAGGCAGGAACGTAGCGTACGCGCTTCGATCGGCACCGCGCCAGTCGCCGACCTGCGCGCAGTGGCGGGGCGAGCTGGCGGCGGACTCCGCGGCCCGGTGTACGGGCAGGGCGGCGCTGCCCACACCCGTGATCTTCGGTTGTTGCCCGCCAAGTCTGAGCCGGCAGCGCCGCTGCGCTCACGGCCGATTTGGCCGATACTCAAGCTGGGGCGTCGTGAGCCCAGCACGCGGGAGCCAGACCATGTTTGAAGCCGTCGAGCTCGGGCACAAGATCGACAAGGCCACCTACAAGCGCAAGCTTCCCAAGCTTCGTCGGGCACTGCTCGACGCGCAAACCGAGCTGCGCGAGCACGGCGGCTTCCCGGTGGTGATCCTGATCTCGGGCGTCGACGGGGCGGGCAAGGGTGAGACTGTCAACTTGCTCAACGAGTGGATGGATCCGCGTCACATCCGCACGCGCGCGTTCGGTGAGCCCACGACCGAAGAGCAGCAGCGCCCACCGATGTATCGCTTCTGGCGTGCGCTGCCCCCCAAGGGCACGATCGGGATCCTCTTCGGCTCCTGGTACACGCAGCCGATCGTCGATCGCGTGATGCGACGCATCGACACTGCGGCGCTCGACCAGTCGATCGCCGAGATCAACCGCTTCGAGAAGATGCTGGTCGACGAGGGCGCGCTGGTCCTCAAGTTCTGGTTCCACCTGTCGAAGCAGAAACAGCAGAAGCGCCTGCGTGAGCTCGAGAAAGATCCCGAGACGCGCTGGCGTGTCACCAAGGCCGACTGGAAGAACTTCGCGAACTACGATCGATTTCGCCGCTGGTCGGAGCACACGCTGCGCGAGACCAGCACCGGCCACGCGCCGTGGACCATCATCGAGGGCGCGGATCCCGAGTATCGCAGCCTGACGGCCGGCGAAACGTTGCTCGCCGCGCTGCGCAGGCGCCTCGATGGCTCGAAGCTGAAGCAAGCCTCCGTCGAAATCACGCCGATCGTGCCGCCGATCGATGGCGTACGCGTGCTCGATCGGCTCGACCTCTCGCGCAAGGTCGAGAAATCGGCGTACACAAGGCGGCTCGAGCACGCGCAGGGGCAGCTCAACGAGCTATTTCGCAGCAAGCCGCTGCGCGAGCGCACGGTCATCGCCGTGTTCGAGGGGAACGATGCTGCAGGCAAAGGCGGAGCCATCCGTCGTGTGACGCAGGCGCTCGACGCGCGCTGGTACGACACCGTGTCGGTCGCGGCTCCGACCGAAGAGGAGCGCGCGCAGCCTTATCTGTGGCGCTTCTACCGCCAGCTGCCGGGCCGCGGCCGCATGACGATCTTCGATCGCTCCTGGTACGGACGCGTGCTCGTCGAGCGCGTCGAAGGTTTCTGCTCCGAGGTCGACTGGATGCGCGCTTACAGCGAGATCAACGACTTCGAGGAACAGCTCGCCCGCAGCGGCGCGATCGTCGCCAAGTTCTGGCTCGCCATCTCGAAGCAGGAGCAGGAGAAGCGCTTCAAGCTGCGGCAGAAGGTCTCGTACAAGCGCTTCAAGATCACGGCTGAGGACTGGCGCAATCGCAGGAAGTGGAACGCCTATGCCGAGGCGGTCGACGACATGGTCGAGCGCACCAGCACCGAGCACGCGCCATGGACGCTCGTCGAGGCGAACGACAAGTACCACGCGCGCCTCAAGGTGCTCGAGACGCTGATCGCTGCGATCGAGAACCGCAGCTGACTGTGATACGTTCCGCTCGGCAGGCGCCCGAGGACGCGCAGCCCGAGCAGCTGCTCAAGGACCTCGACTCGGTGCCCGAGCCGCTGCGCGGCAGCACGGACTGGGCGCAGTAGCCGTGCGGGCAAATCACTCGCGGCGACAGCGGGGCGACGTTGTGGGGCGCGCATGACGATGAACGTGGTCGAGGCAACGACGTCTTACGAAACCTGGCTGCGCAGCCGTGCGTTCGTCGTGGAGCGTGATCTCGAAGCCAAGCACGCGGCGATGGCGCAAGCGGCGCTGCCTTTCATGCGAGCCACGTTCTATCGCTTCGTGCAGCTGTGGGACGAGCACGCCTCGGAGCTGGCAATTGCCCGCGCACAGCGCGTGCTCGGCGTCGGCGATCTGCACGTCGAGAACTTCGGCACGTGGCGCGACAGCGAGGGTCGACTGATCTGGGGCATCAACGACTTCGATGAAGCCTATCCGCTGCCGTTCACGCTCGACCTCGTGCGCCTCGCGACCAGCTGCCACCTCGCGATCCGGGAGCGTCACCTGTCGGTGCGGGCCAAGGAGT
>DASVHQ010000221.1:0-2960 GCA_036382515.1 Polyangiales bacterium
GGCACACCGCACGGCGAGCGCCAACACGATTACGACCTGACGCATCAATCGATTCGCGTGCGCTTCGACTGGCCACATCACGCCGTAATCGGCAACACGACGCTGCACATCAAGCCGACCGGTGCCCCGCTGAATGAAGCATCATTCGATGCGATGGACATGACGTTCTCGGGTGTGCGCGACGGTCGCGGGCGCAAGCTGCCCTACAACTATAAAGACGGCAGCATCACCGTTCACTTCCCGCGACCCGTACGCGACAGCACGCAAGTCGTGATCGATTATCAGACTGTCAAGCCGCGCTCCGGTATCTATTTGATCGACCGCGTGCACTACCTCTGGACGCAGGGCGAGCCGGAAACAACGCGTTTCTGGGTGCCGACCTACGACTATCCGAATGATCGCACCACCTGGGAGATGTACATCACCACGGCCGCGAACGAGAAAGCGCTCAGCAACGGGCGGCTGGCCGGTTCGAGAAAGACCGCGCGCGGGGTCGAATGGCATTGGGTGCTGGACAAGCCTGCCCCAACGTATCTCATGATGATTGCAGCGGGCCCGTACGTGGTGCTGAACGACCATTGGGAAGACATTCCGGTCAACTACTGGGTTTATCCGGACTCTGTCCAGGCGGGGTGGCGGGCCTTTGGGATGACCCCGCGAGCGATCGAGGTCTTCTCGAAGAAAACCGGCGTACGCTATCCGTGGAACAAGTATGACCAGGATGTGGCGCCGGATTTCATCTTCGGCGGCGAGGAGAACGTGACGGCCACGACGCAGAACGATGATGCGATTCTGCATCCGGCGTGGGCGGAGCCGCAGGCGAACGCGGACCGCCTGGTCGCGCACGAGCTTAGTCACCAGTGGTACGGCGATCTGCTCACGACCAAAACCTGGGCGGACATCTGGTTGAACGAAGGCTTTGCCACCTTCATGGAGCAAATCTTCCGAGAGGAGGACAAAGGAAAGGATGAAGGCGACTGGGGCAGGCTCACTGCGCAGCAGCAGTTAATTCAGGCGGACCGCGAGGCGCGGCGTCCGCTGGTTTACGATCGCTGGGTCAAGGATCCTCAGGAGCTGCTCGACAACCACGTCTATCCGGGCGGCGCCACGCGTCTGCAGATGTTGCGGCATCAGTTGGGCGACAGCTTGTTCTGGGCCTCAATGCATCGCTACACGGTTGATCACATGTACGGCAATGTGACGTCGGCGGATCTGCAACGCGCTTTCGAGCAGACGACCGGCAAGAGTTTCGAGCAGTTCTTCAAGAAGTGGGTCTACGGCGCGGGCTTCCCGGCCTTCCACGTGAAGTACGACTGGAAAGCGGACACGAAGCAGCTCACGATCTCGGCGGAAGAAGTGCAGCCGCGCGATTCGCTGACCGGTTTCTTCGATGTGGATGTTGATGTGCAGGTCCTGACTGACCACGGTGCGGTAAACGACGTCGTCCATGTGCGCAACGGCACCGGCTCCGCGATTCTCTTGCTGCCTTCCGCGCCGCGCTCGATTCGCTGGGACAAGGGCGGCTGGCTGCTCGGTGTGACTGATTTCCCGCGTCCAACAGTCATGCTCGCGTACCAGCTACAGCATGATGACGATGTCATCGGCCGTGCCGAAGCGGTGAGCCTGCTGCGCGCGCGCACGGCGCAGCCGGAAGCAGTTGCGGCGCTCGTTGATGCCGCGCAACACGACAGATTCTGGGCGGTGCGGCCGCGTGCGCTCGGGGCACTACAGGACCTGACCTCGGACAGCACGGCACGGGCGGCGCTGCTCGCCGCGACCCGCGATCCGGATGCACGCGTGCGGCAAACCGCGGCCAGCCTGCTGGGCGACTTTGGCGAGTCGGTGCGAACGCGCCTGAAACAGCTCGCGACCAGTGATTCCTCGCTCTTCGTGCGCGGTGCTGCCGTGGGCGCGCTGGCGCGCAATGCCGGCAACGAAGCCATGCCTGTGGTCCAGGCATTTCTCGGACAGAACTCCTGGCAAGACATGCTGCGCGGCAGAGCGCTAAACGCGCTCAACTTCATCAACACGCCCGAGGCTTATACGACGCTGCTGCCGTACATCACCACCGGCAACTCACGGAACGCACGCACGATCTCGATTCCCATACTCGTATGCAAAGCCGCCCCGCTGAACAAGCAGACCGAGCTGGCGAAGACGCTCGAGCCACTGCTCGACGATGCGGATTTCCAGGTGCGCACTGCCGCGGCGGAGGCACTGGGGTCGCTGGGCCAGCGGTCGAGTGTGGCAGCGTTGGAGGCGCGTGCCAAAATCGAAGCGGACAGCCGGGTGTTGGGTGCGCTTCAACAGGCGATCGCAAAGTTGAATAAGTGAGATTGACTGCAGATTGGGTGGACCCCGTCGACGCGGCAACCGCTGTGCACGATCTTGCCGACCCTTACCGGCCGTCACGATCCGGCGGACAGTTCAGTGTTTCCGAATCGTCTCCCTCCAGCGAGCAACCATAAGGTAAGATTTGACCGCTGGTCGTTGATCCACGCCTGCCCGTTATGCAGCAGTCCATCTACGTAAGAACGGTGTCTCGACTGATCGCGGGATTGATCGCGCCCGCACTCGTAATCGCCGGGGCGTGTGAAGCTGGCCACACGCCGGTGCGCCAAACCGGCGAGTCCGCAGGCACGGCGTCGGTCGGCGCATCCGTTGCGGTCGCCAGGTCCGCTCGCAACTCCGCGTTGCCGGTGGCGAATGCCGCCCGAACCGAATGTGGCGCCATCGCCGAGCTGCTGCGGAGCGCGGCCATGGCTGTTGGCGATGGTTCGAGCACGATCACGCCTCCGCGAGACACGACCGACCGGCTCGGCAACACGCCGGAGGAGGCATGCGTCGTCGCTTGGCACGACTCGACTGCCCATGGACTCCCGCTGCACGATGTGTATGCGCGCCTGGAGCGATCTGGATGGCATCGTCGCGACCGACTGGTCGACGCGAGTGGTCCAGGG
>DASVHQ010000222.1:0-27289 GCA_036382515.1 Polyangiales bacterium
TGACCGTCAGCAGCACGTACGCGCCTGGCACCATCGACCCGTGTAGCGCGGCGCTTCGCTCATCGAGCTCGACGTTCGCAGTCTGGATGGTCAGCTTGCCACCATGCGGCATGGCATCTCGCGCGTTGATGACCAGGTTCATGATCACCTGCTCGAGCTGTCCGGGGTCGGCCTTGATACGACCAAGCCCCGCGCCGAGCACCTGCACGAGATCGATGTCCTCACCGATCACGCGCTGCAGCATCTTCTCCAGGTCTGACGCCAGCTGGTTGAGATCCAGGACTTGCGGCTCCAGCACCTGCTTGCGGCTGAATGCCAGCAACTGGCGCGTGAGCTGAGCCGCACGCGTCGCGGCCCTGCGGACCTCGTCGATATCGGCGCGCACCGGGTCGTTTTGGTGGACGGCCTCGCTGATGAAGGTCGAATAGCTCAAAATCACGGACAGCAAATTGTTGAAGTCGTGTGCCACGCCACCTGCAAGCTGGCCGATCGCCTCCATCTTCTGGGCGAGCCGCAGCTGCTCTTCGGTGCGTTTGAGCTCGGTGATGTCGATCAGCACGCCGCTGACACCGATCGGCTGGCCGCCGCGCACGACGACTCGCACAGTAGTGCGAGCGAAGTGCAATCCGCCGGCCTTGTCGTAGATGCGGAACACCGGTGTCTCGACGCTACCCGCGAGCACGCGCGCCAGGCTCTGCAAAAGGCCTTCGACATCGGCCGCGTGCACGAAGCGAATGAACGGCTGCCCGATGATCTCGTCGGGCGCGTAGCCGTACTTGCGGATCGACGGGCTCACGTACTGGATGAGGCCTGCGGCATCGACGACGAGCACGACGTCTTCGAGGCTCTCCACGAGGTCCCGGTAGCGTTCCTCCGACGCGCTCAGCTCCGCCACTATACGCGCACGTTCCATGGCCACGGACGTGGAGTCTGCCAGCGCCTGAAGGATTCGTAGATCGTCCGAGGTGGCCTGGTGGCGATCAGCCCAGTAGACCCCAATCGTACCCACCGGCTGGTCGCGCCGGATCGGGACCATGGCCAGGCTGCGCACGAAGGTCGGCAAGTAGCGCTCTGGCCGGGTCCTCGGGTCTGCGTACACGTCTTCGATCGCCACCGCTTCGCGGTGTTCCATCACCCAGCCGTTCAGGCACTCGGCGCTCGGAACCCGCTGGCCTTTCCACAGCGGCGCGACCGCGTCTTCGTCCACGAACTGGCAGTGGTCGCCGTCTCGCAGCACGAAGCTCGCGCCGCTGGCGTTTGCGAGATCTCTGGCCGCAGCGCGCACGATCGTGCCGATCTCGAAGGTACCCAGCGCGCTCGACAGCTCCTGCAGCACGCGAGTCAAGCGCTGCAGTCGGTCGTTGAGGCGCGTGGCGTCGTGCTGGGCGCGCATCTGGTCGGTGATGTCGATCGCGATGCCGCCGATCAGCGGCTGTCCCGATGCGCTGCGAAAAGGAAAGCGCACCGTGTTCCAGCTGCGGAGTGGACCGCCGAGTATGGTTGTCTCCTCGATCCCCTCGACTGGCAGGCCGGCGCTCAAGGCCTGCTGGTCGTGCTCCACGAGCTTCGCCGCCTGGTCGGCAGGCACGAGCTCGAACGCGCTCTTGCCGAGCCAAGCCTGCGAATCGATCCCCAGTGATCGAGTCCAGGCCACGTTCATGTAGACGTATCGACCCGCGGCGTCTTTCACCCAGGCGAGCGCCGGGCTCGCGTCCATGAAGGCGTCGAAACGTTCGGCGCTCGCCAGTAGCGCTTGCTCTGCCTCGCGCCGCTCGTGTGCCGCGCGTCTGGCGGCCTCGCGTTCGCGCAGCGTCTGGATGCCGTGGCCGAGGTCGAGCGCGAGCTCGGTGAGCAGCTCGACTTCTTGAGCGTCGAAAGCATCGGCCTCCGCAGAGTACATCATGAGCGCGCCATCGACCTCGCCGTCGATCCGAAACGGCAACGCGATCGACGACACGTAGCCTCGGCTGATGGCACCTTTGCGCCACGGCTCGAAGTCGGGCTCGGTCGCGAGCACGTGCGCGACGACGACTCGTCCGGTACGGATCGCACGCCCGGTGGGGCCGCGTCCTCTCGGCGAGTCATCCCACGTGATCTGCAACGCTTCGGTGTACCCCGCATCCGTTCCGGAAGAGGCCACGGGCTGCACGGATTGCTGCTCGTCGGCCAGCTTGCGTCCGATCCACGCCATGCGGTATCCGCCACGCTCGACGGCAATGTCGCAGACCGCTTGCACGAAGCGCAGCTCATCGGTCGCGCGCGCCAAGGCTTGGTTCGTGGCGTTCAGCGTCGTCAAGGCACGCGTCGAGCGCCGCAGCGCCTCGGCAGTTCGCTTCTTATCGGTGATCTCGATCGAGAGCACGAGCACGCCTTGCGCTGCAGGCTCGAACCGGAGCTCGAACCAGCCACGCTGCCCGTCCGGATAGGTGAACTCGTCGTCGACCCACTGCGGGCGGCGTAGCTCCATGCACTCGCGCAGCATCGAGAACATAGGCGTGTTCTCGATGCCGGGATACACCTCCATCATGCTGCGACCGATCAGCAGATCTTTGGTCGTGCGGGCCTGACGCGCGGCCGCCTCGTTCACGTAGAGGTATCGGAAGTCCGGGCCGATCAGCTGGAAGCCCTCGAGGAGGTTGTCCACGACGGCCTCCTCGAGCCCGCCCAGCGTCGTTCCCGTAGCTGTGCTCATGGCCCCGTCTTCCTCCGCCCGCTCATGTCGACCAAGGGCGGAACGCCCGCATCATAGCGCGAAGTTGCACACACCACGCGCTCGGGTTCTGCCATGCGGCGCCCCGCCGCGTGGTAGCCACGCCCACGGCCATGGGGGATTGCGCCACTGTCCCGCTGCCATACGTCGACGGTCCCGAAGCGACCCGACAGAAACACCGGGGTTTTGTTCACTGCTCGGGCTGGCACGATTGTGGCAAGCTGGATGAAGTGAACCTGCGCGAGCTGGGGGACCCTATGCGAAACCCTGATCTCGATATCACCTTGGTCACGGATGTGGTCAGCGACCCGACGCCTAGCGGCTCGCTCGCTCGCGAGGGCACGCTGACCGTACTGGCCGGTGCCGATGTGGGGGCGACGTTCACGCTCGGCGCTCAGGTCACGGAGATCGGTCGCAGCCCCGACTGTCACGTCATGCTGGCTGACGAGAGCGTGTCGCGGGCGCACGCGCGCATCGTGCGGGTTGGCAAGCAGTACGAGCTGGAGGACCTCGGCAGCACGAACGGCACGCTGGTCACGGACCAGCGCATCGAAGGCCGAGTGCTGCTGCAGGACGGAACGCGCTTGCAGCTGGGGCGCATTCTGTTGCGCTTCGCGTTGCAGGATGAAATCGACCAGCAAGCCTCCGTGCGCATGTACGAAATGAGCGTGCGGGACGGGCTGACGGGCATGTACAACCGGCGCTACCTCGACGAGCGCATCGTCGCCGAGTTTGCGTTCGCCGCACGTCATCGCGCGCCGCTGTGCGTGCTGCTGTGCGACATCGACCACTTCAAGAACATCAATGACCGCCACGGTCACCATGCCGGCGATCACGTCCTGCGCGAGCTCGGAGCGCAGCTGCGGGCCTGCGTGCGCACCGAAGACGTGTTGGCGCGCTACGGGGGCGAGGAGTTCGCCATCATCGCACGCGGGGTCGACGTGGCTGGCGGGCAACTGTTTGCTGAACGCATCCGAGGCGTTGCGGAGCGCATGCAGGTCAGCTGGGAGGGCAAGCGCATCGTGGTGACGTTGAGCGTCGGCGTCGCGCACACGCACGCCGGAGCGCCGGCCACCAAGGCCCAGGCGCTGGTCGCCGCAGCCGACAGCGCGCTGTACAGCGCCAAGCGCGCCGGTCGCAACCGCTGCGAGCTTGCCGCCTCGCCCGGCCGCTACGTCGGCGTGGACGCCGACAGCAACGATGCAGCGCGTGATACGAGCAAGCCTCCTCCGGCACCTTCGCCGGCCAGGCACGCTGTCACCAAGCCCCTTTTGCCAGCGGCGGGCCACAACACGCGCACGAAGTGAGAGTGCGGAGCAAGACGGGGTCGTGGCACGCGCGCAGGCCCGCGCTCGCTCTGCGCCTGGTTGTCGCCCACGCCCATAGCGCATACGGGACAGACCGCGTGGCCGAATGGGTCGGTTCGGGCTCGCCACCGACCGCCAGGTGCATGCCGACCAGGTGGAGCGCAGCGGTGATTGATCCGTGCCAATGTCGGGGTGACTCCACCGCGTAGGATGCAAGCTTCGGTGTCCAGCGCAGGGGCCCGAGCGCCGCGCAGGCGCTACGGTTTGTCGCCGCGTCGGCACACGCCGCGGCTGTTCGCAACGATCTTACCTGGAAGCCCCGATCTGCGGCACGATGGCGGAAGCATGGAACCGGCAACGGATCCGATCGAAGCGCTGCGTGCGTGTCTCGGCAGCGCCAACGTCGCAGCTGATGCCGCGACGCGAGCGCAGTACGAGTCGGCGACGTTCCAGACCGAGCAACGCGTGTCGGCGGTGGTCTATCCCGACTCGACCGCGGAGGTGCAGGCGGTTGTGGCGCTGGCCAGGCGCTTCGGCCTCGCGCTCTACCCGATCAGTCGCGGGCGAAATTGGGGGCTCGGGTCGCGGGTTCCCACTCGGGACGAGAGCGTCGTGGTCGACCTGCGCAGGATGAACCGCATCGTCGACTTCGACGAGCAGCTCTCCTGTGTGACCGTCGAGCCCGGCGTGACCTTCCAGCAGCTGGCGGACTTCCTGGAGTCGAAGGGCTCGGGGTTGTACCTGTCCGTGATCGGCGGGCCGCCGGACGCCAGTGTGCTTGGCAACACCCTCGAGCGCGGCGATGGCTTGGGTCCGCTCGGCGATCGCTGCGAGAGCAGCTGCGCCCTGGAAGCCGTGCTCGGAACGGGCGAATGCGTGCGCACGGGGATGGGGATGTTCGGGCCAGGTCCCATGTCAGGACTGATGGCCACCGGCTTGGGCCCCGAGATCTCCGGGCTGCTGTTCCAGTCCAACTTCGCGATCGTCACCCGTCTCACGCTCTGGCTCGCACGCATCCCCGAGGAATTTCAGGGCGTGGCGTTCGCGATCAAAGACCCCGCTGCCCTCGCGCCCGCCGTGGCGGCGCTGCGCGAGCTGCAGCAGCGCGGTGTGCTGAAGGCCAACTCCTTCGCGCTCTGGAATCCCCAAAAATTCCTGGCGTCGATCATGCAGTACCCGTTCGCGGCCGACGGTCGGGCGCTGGCTTCCCCGGAGCAGCTCTTGTCGCATCTGCCGCCGGCGTTGCGCGGCGCGCACTGGATCGGCATGGCGGCGCTCTACTCCGCAAGCAAGCTCCACGCGCGCGCCGACCGGCGTCTGTTGCGACAATTGCTCGGTCCGCACGTCGCACGCCTGGCGATCCTCGGGCGCAGCACCGCCAGCTGGCTGCGCTTCACCCGTCCGTTTGCAGCCAAGGTGCTGGGCATGGACCCCGACCAGATGCTGAGACTACTCTACAGCGAGTCGCCATTCCTGGGTCATCCGACGAAGTTCAGCAGTCAGAGCGTGTACTGGCGCAAGCGCGGGCCGAAGGCGCCCGAGCTCGATCCGGACCGCGACCGCTGCGGGCTGCACTGGGTTTGCACGGCGATTCCGTTCGAGCACGCGCACCTCGCCAAGCATGCAGCGATCGTGGAACGGGTCGCGCTCGGCCACGAGCTCGAACCCAACCTGAGCTACCTGAATCTGAGTGAACGCTGCTTGAAGTCCTTCGCGGTGATCGCGTTCGACCGTGATGCAGACGACGAGGAGTCTCGGGCGCGCCGCTGCCACGACCAGATGCTGCGCGAGCTCAGCGACGCAGGCTATCCCCCCGTGCGGCTCGGTATCCAATCGATGGATAAGGTGACACCCGCCGATACGACGCATATCGAGCTCGTGCGCAGGCTCAAACGACTGTTCGACCCCCTCGACGTGATCGCGAGCGGGCACTACGACTTTCGGCACGCCTGGATGGTGAGTGATGGCGACACCTGACTCGTCGTCGCCGCCGGCCGCAGCTCCCTCCCGGCTGGCCCCGCTCAACGACGCCATGGAAAAGCTCGAGCTCAACGCGTTCGGGCTGCGCGCGATGCTCGATACCGCGCGCGCGGAGCTCGGCGCCACGGCGGTGAACGAGATGGCTGCCGCCCTGGGCGTGAGCCTCGAGCGCGTCACCGGCAAGGATGCCTGGGTTTCGATGGCCTTCGTGGAGGGCTTCATGACCGAGATGGTGCGCCGGTCGGGGGATCCACAGATCATCGATCGGTTCTCGGCGGCCAGCATCTCCCCGAGGTACCTCGGCGTGATCTACCCGCTCTTCCGCGCCTTCGGCAGCCCGGCGCTGGTCTACGATCAGGTCGTTCACACAGGGCCTCGATTCAACAAGGTTGGCCGTTACTCGCTGCTCGAGCGCAAGCCCGGCTTCGTGCGCCTCGACTACCGTCCGGTCGCCGGTGCGCCACGGGACAGCACGGCTTGGTTCTGCCGCTCGAGGCAGGCGCAGCTCGCTTGCGCTCCGCGGTTGTTCGGTCTCGATGTGGCGCAGGTGGCGCATCCGAGCTGTCTGGCGCGGGGTGACGACAGCTGCATCTACGAGCTCCGCTGGCACGTGCCAAAGGGCCAGTGGCTCAGCTGGGCTGGCGCAGCCGTTGGTGTCCTGACGGGTGTGATAGCTGCAGCTGTCGGCGGCTCTCATGCGCCGCTTGGCGTGTTTGTCGTGTGCTCGTCCGGACTCGCGGGTTGGGCCAGCGCGCATGCACTTCGTCTGCGGCATTCGCGCGACGAGAGCATCCACGAGCTGCGCCAGCATCACGATGCGCTCAAGCAAAGTGTCGGGCAAAACGAGGAACGTTTCGCCGAGCTGCTCGCCGCCAAAGCTGAAGTCGACCAGAAGGTCGAAGCACGCACGCACCAGTTGCAACTGACGAGTGATACGTTGTCCGAGACGCTGCAGCAAGTGCAAGCGCTCGACCGCGCCAAGACCGACTTCTTCAACAACGTTTCGCACGAGCTGCGCACGCCGCTGACTCTGATCCTGGCTCCGCTCGACGATCTGGTGGCCGGCAGGGAGCCGGCGGGTGGCCGCCAACCGGTTCTGGAGGCCATGCAGCGCAACGCCGTACGCCTGCTCCGGTTGGTCAATCAGTTGCTCGACCTGGCGAAGGTGGAGGCTGGCAAGATGACGCTGGCGCGCGTGCCGACGGACGTCGTGGTCTTCGCGCGTGGTGTGGTGCAAGTCTTCGAGGGCGCAGCGCAGCGCAAGCAGGTGAAACTCGCCTTCGAGCCGGTCGGCCAATCGGTGCTGCTGTCGTTGGACACGCGCTGGATCGAGTCGGCGCTCACCAACTTGCTGGCCAACGCCATGCATTTCGTGCACGACGGCGGCCGAATTCGTGTGCGCGTGCTCGACCGTGGCGCCGACGTCGTGATCGAAGTCGAGGACGATGGCCCCGGCATGAGCGCGGCCGACGCGCGCTACGTCTTCGAACGTTTCGCGCAAGCCGACGAAGGCAGCAGCGGTCGCCACGGGACGG
Organism: Polyangiales bacterium; assembly: GCA_036382515.1. Classification (GTDB taxonomy): domain Bacteria; phylum Myxococcota_A; class Polyangia; order Polyangiales; family JAFGIB01; genus JADGRF01. The sequence goes on from DASVHQ010000222.1 coordinate 7,533, forward strand.
GCTTGGGTTTGCCCATCGTGCGCGAGGCCGCGAGGCTGCACGGCGGCGAAGTCAGCGTCGACTCGCAGCTCGGCCACGGCAGCACGTTCCGGCTGACTCTGCCCAGGATCTTCGAGACAGAGTCGATCACCTCGGCGCTGGCGCCCGTGCAGGCCGTGCTGGTTGGCGGGCGGCCGGGCGAGCAGCCGGTTGCGCCGCTCGAACACGCGCAGGAGCCTCGCGTCGAGCACGCAAGCGAGGCCATGGGTGCAGGGCCTCTGCTGTTGGTGGTCGAAGACAATCCAGACCTGCGCAGCTTCATAGCGAACGTCCTGGCCAAGCATTTCCGGGTGCGCACCGCAGAAAACGGCGCGCAAGCGTTGCGGCTGGCGCTGCAGGAACCGCCCGAGCTGATCGTGAGCGACGTCGCGATGCCGCAGATGGATGGCTTGCAGCTTTGCCGTCGCGTGCGCGCCGAGCGCGCCTTGACTGGGACGCCGATCATTCTGCTGACCGCACGCAGCGAAACCTCCGAAGTGCTGCGAGGCTTCGACGCTGGCGCCAGCGACTACGTCATCAAACCGTTTCATGCGCGCGAGTTGTTGGCCCGAGTCGAGGTGCACGTGCAGCTGCGTAGACTGCTGCGCGACACCACTGCCCACGGCCGACTCGCCATGCTCGGCCTGGTGGCGGCGTCCGTGGCCCATCAAGTGCGCAACCCACTCACCGCGCTCGCCAGCGGTCTGCCTGCCATGCGGGCCAGGCTCAAGGACAGTGTCGACGGACGAATGCTCGAGCTGCTCGACACCATGGTCGAGTGCGCGGGGCGCATCGAACGGCTCACCACCGATCTCCTGGACGTGTCTCGTGTCGATCGCGAAGAGCAGGTGAGCTTCGCACCCGGCAAGTCGCTGCTGGTGTGCGCGCGTCTGGCGGGCCCCGGGTTGGTGTCGTCAGGAATTCGCATACACGAGGCCGTCGACGTCGAGACCCAGCTGGCCGGTCGACCGGGGGACATTCACCACGCCATTCTCAATTTGCTCGACAATGCCGCGCGCGCGATCGACGGCGCTGGCGAGCTCGAGCTCAACGGCTACGTTCGGGACGGAAGCTACGTGATCGAGATCGGGGATTCCGGGCCAGGCGTTCAGGTCGCGCTGCGCCAGCAGATCTTCGAGCCCTTCTGGACGAGCCGGCCCGCAGGCCAAGGTACCGGGCTCGGTCTGGCGATCGCAAAGCAACTGGTCACGGAACACGGCGGGGCGATCGAAGTCGGTGACAGCCGGCTCGGGGGCGCGCTGTTCAGCCTGACGCTGCCGCTCGGCGAGCAAGCGGTGCGGTCGCTGCCGTCCGAGCGCGAGGCGAGGCAGTCGGCTCATCCGTAGACGGTCGCACGCTCCTTCGCCGCCTGCGGTCGAACTCACCACGCGCGTGGGCCGATTGCCCACCCGGCAGCGTGGGCGTGCGCGAGTCTGCCGGACTCGCAGCCCGATTTCTCATGATCGGAAGCGGCATGGTCTCTGCATAACAGCTGTCGTGCTGCGCGAGCTGCGCGGCAAAAGGACGGTTCTGTCATGAGCGCTGTACGGATCGAGGCGAGCCGGGAAGCGTCTGCGCTGGCTGCTCCAGCGCAGCGGCGCGCGCCACGCGTCGACCTGAATGTCGAGATCGGCATTGATGACTACACGAACTTCTATGTCGGGTTTACCGAGAATGTGTCCGAGGGTGGACTCTTCCTGGCCACCTATCAGCTGAGACCGGTGGGCACCGAAGTGGCCCTGACCTTCGTGCTGCCCGACGAGCACGCTGTCTCGGTTCAGGGCGTCGTGCGCTGGGTGCGCGATCTACGCGACGGCGCCAGCGCCGACACGCCGCCCGGTTTGGGCATCGAGTTCGTGCGGCTCGGGGAGGACGACAAGCAGCGGATTCAGGCGTACGTCGACCGTCGAGCGCCCATGTTTTACCCCGATTGAGCAGGTGAGCAGAGCCGGGCGGCACTCACCGGACTCGTACGGGGTCTGGGCGGAGATCGCTGCGGTTGTGCGTCAGCGGTGCGGACCACGGCGCCAGCGCCAGCGCTGACAGAGGCAGGTCGATGCGAAGGTCGTCTGGAGAGAGGTGGACTGCGATCGGGGGGCTTTTGGCCCTGCACTGTGCGCTGGCGAGCTCACACGCGCAGGCGATGATGAGCTGCTCCATCATCAATGCCTCCGGCGTGAGCTTCGGCGCGTACGAAACGCACGCCACGACTTCCCTGGACTCGACCGGGGCCGTTACGTTCCGGTGCACAGGCGTCAGCCCGAGCGACGTGATTTCGATCCAGCTCGGTCGCGGTGACGCCGACACATTCCTTCCACGCGCCATGACCTGTCGTGACTCGCGGCTCGACTACAATCTCTTCCTGGACGCCGCGCGCACCCTCGTGTGGGGCGACGGCACCAGCGGAACCTCGGCGTACACGCTGCATCCGATCGACGGCCAGCTCGTGTCTGTGTCGATCTTCGGTCGAGTTCCGCCGCGGCAGAACGTGTCGCCGGGCCTGTACAGCGACGTGATCGTACTGACCGTGCTGTACTGAGTCACCGCGCTCGCGTGCGGCGCAGCTCGCGCTACACGCCGCCGCTCCCCAACCAAGCTGGCGTCGGGCGCGCGTTCGCCTGCGTTGACGAGCGCCGAGTGCTCGCACCGCGCAATGCGCCTGAGTGCAGCTGTCGTCGCGCCAAACTTTCTGCTGCGTCAGAAGTTGACGGTCGCGACCACGAAGCTGCGCGCGGTCCGGCCCGTGCCGAGCGTCTGCGCGGGGCTGCTGCTCGTGACCGGATGGTCGTGGATGCCGCAACGCACGTCGAGAGCGGTGTAGGTGTCGAGACCGCGGGCAGGTGCCCTGCTGTCGATCGCGCAGGTGGACACCACGGTTACCGAGACACCCACACGTGCGGTGGTCGAGTGAGCAGGCGGCTCGGCCGCAACAGGAAGTGCCACGCAGGTGCTCGCGAGCAGCGAGACGCAGAAGGACACCACGCGTCGCCGGCACGCACCGAACGGGCTGCGTGGGCGCGCACGATCCGGCAGGGCGACAGCACAGCTGTCCGTGGACCGACGCGAGTAGCGCGGAGTGCCTTCCACCGGCGCGGCGACGAAAGTCGCCGTCGGGGAGGTCATGACCCGCTATAGAGCAACCGCCATGCCAACCGTGCAGAAGCGCGTTATCACGAGCTTTCTGCGCGCTAGCCACGCGACGGCGAGGAGTGCTCCACCACCGGCGTGGTGGTTCTCACCACGACGCGTGCAGGGTCCAGCGTCACCGGCAGCGGTGAAGACCGTGACCGTGTTGCGCTGCGACGTCACCGCGCTGACGTTGGCACGTCGAGTCGGGAGCGCCGTTGAGCGTGGCTCTCGAGAGTCGCAGTGGCATCATCGGCCCAGCCGTCGTGGTGGTCGGGCAGTGGCGCGGCACCGGCAGGTGCGCCGGCGCTTGCCGGGGGTACGGGTCCTGCGGGCGTGAGAGCAGCGGTCGCCGTACCGAACCGAGCTGCGACAGCCAGCCAGCTGCATGAGGCCCAGGTCGATGTGACGAGCTGCGTTCGTGATAGATCCAGCGGAGATTCCACGCTAAGCCAACCACTCCGCAGATCCGAACGATGGTCCCCGCTGAATGAGAACGCTGCGCTTCCTGCTCCAGTCAGCCGGCCCCCTCGCGTTGCTGCTCGGGCCGCTCGGCTTCGCCAGCGCAGGCTTCAACGCCGGCCTGATGGCGACCATCCACCGCGCACTGACCGAGCGGCAGTTGGGCCACGATGTCGTGCTCGCTTTCATCGGCTTCGGCCTCGGTCGGGCGCTCAGCGGTTACCTCTCGACCGTGCTGCTCGGCAATCACGCGACGAAGACCGTGACCGAGCTGCGCCGCGACATCATCGCCCGCTTGCCGACCGTACCCTACCGCTTGTTCGAGCGCGTCGGCGCAGGGCGCGTGCATGCAGCGCTGACGCAGGACTTGATCGTGCTCGAGTCCGCGCTCTCGTCGGTGCCGACCGCCGTCACGAGCGCAGCCATGCTCGTCGGCGGCGCCGCCTACCTCGCGTACCTGAACCCAGTGCTGTTTCTCGGCTGCTCGGCGCTTGTCCTGCCGTGCTTCTTCGTGTTTCGTCTGGCCGCGCGCCACGCCGACGCCGCGTATTCGCTTCAGCGCGCCGCCTACGATCGCCTCTACCATCACTTCGGCGCTCTGACCCAGGGCATGAAGGAGCTGAAGCTGCACGCCGCCCGTCGCCTGAGCTTCCTCGAAGGCCCCGTGCGCGAGACCACGAACACCTTGCGCGAGCAGGACGTCGCCTCGCGCTCGCGCTATGCGCTCGCATCCGTCGTGAACCAGGCGCTCGTGCTCGGCATGCTCGCGACCGTGCTCTTCCTCGTGCCCCAAGGCTCGGCGCTGCGCACGCAGGTTGGCTCCGGTTACGTGCTGGTCGGGCTGTACCTGATGAGCCCGCTCGCTGCGCTCAGTCGCATGTGGCCAACGTTCCGCGCCGCAGAGTTCGCGATGCAGAGCCTGCAGGATCTCGGCATCCGCCTGCAGAGCGCCCAAGACGAGGCAAGCGCCGACCCGAGCATCCAGCCCGGCGTCACCCGCATCGAGCTGCATTCTGCAACGCACCGTTACGACGACGAACGCAATTTCGTGCTCGGCCCGATCTCGCTGCAGCTGGTGCCGGGTGAGGTGGTGTTCGTGGTCGGTGGCAACGGCAGTGGCAAGACCACGCTCGGTCGTCTGCTCGCCGGGCTCTACGAGCCAAGCTCGGGCGAGCTGCTCTGGGACGGTCAACTCGTCGATGCACAGCACCGTGACGCCTACCGCCAGCTCTGGAGCGCCGTGTTCTCCGACCCGTATCTCTTCGATCGTCTCTACGGCCTCGACCCGACAAACCTGGAGCAGCGTGCGACGCAGCTGCTCTCGAAGCTCCAGCTGACGGGCATCGTGCGGGTGACAGACGGCACGTTCTCGTCGCTCGAGGTGTCGCAAGGTCAGCGCAAGCGCCTCGGGCTCTTCGTGGCGCTGCTCGAAGACCGGCCGCTCTACCTCTTTGACGAGTGGGCGGCCGACCAGGATCCACAGTGGAAGCAGACTTTCTACCGCGAGCTGCTGCCGGAGCTGCGTGCGCGCGGCAAAGGCGTCGTGGTAATCACCCACGACGACCGCTACTTCGATGCCGCCGACCGCTTGCTCGTGCTGCACGATGGTCAGCTCGACGCCTAGGCGAAGCCACGACGCAGCGTGTTACCCTTGGCTTCGCCATGCCCTCCTCGTCTCCGCGTCGCGACCTGTCTCTCGCTGGGCACGGCCATCGCGCGGGGCCTCATGCGCGCGCAGGGTGGGGACGTGTGGTTCGAGAGCCGACCTGAACGTGGGACGACGTTCGTGCTCACCCTTTGGGCCGCATCCTTAGCGTGAAGCGCTGCGCATGGTAAGTTTGCCAGGTTCCATGTCCACCGAAGCAGCCCAAGTCAGCGATTTGAGAGAGACAACTGCCACTGCCGCGCTGGAAGTGGCGCAGCGACTGATCACCAATGTCGGGCGCGTGCTGGAAGGCAAGCGCGCCGTGGTCGAGCTCGCGGTGGCGGCCCTCTTGGCGCGCGGTCACCTGCTGATCGAAGACGTTCCGGGCGTGGGCAAGACCACCCTCGCGCGTGCGCTCGCGGCGAGCATCGGCGTCGAGTTTCGGCGCATCCAGTTCACCTCCGACTTGATGCCGGCCGACGTGCTCGGTGGCAGCGTGTACTCGCAACAGAAGAGCGAGTTCTCGTTTCGCAAGGGGCCGGTGTTCACGAATGTGCTCTTGGCCGACGAGATCAACCGCACCACGCCCAAGACGCAGAGCGCGTTGCTCGAGGCCATGGACGAGCGGCGCGTGTCGATGGACGGTCACACCTACGTGCTGGAAGAGCCGTTCTTCGTGGTCGCCACGCAGAACCCCGAGGAGTTCTTCGGCACCTACCCGTTGCCGGAATCGCAGCTCGATCGTTTCTTGATGAGGCTGCGCATCGGCTATCCGCCCGAGGCGGTGGAACGCCAGGTGATCGCGCGGCGCAGGAAGAGCGATCCCGTAAGTGACCTGGTCGCTGTGATCGATCGTCGCGATCTGATCGCAGCGCAAGGGGCCGTCGATCGCGTGCGCATCGGCGACGAGGTGGTGGACTACCTGCACTCGCTCATTCTCGCGACGCGCGCGACCCCACTGCTCTCGATCGGCGCTTCCACGCGAGCGGCCATCGCGCTCGAGCGCGGAGTGCGTGCGCATGCGCTCACTGCGGGCCGCACCTACGCGACACCGGACGACGTGAAGACGGTGGCCGTGGCCGTGCTGGCACACCGCGTGCGTCCGGCCGGCAATCGCGATGGCAGCTCGGTGCACGCTGACGGCGAGCGCATCGTGCGTGACCTTCTGGCCTCGATGCCCGTGCCGGTCTAGGCAAAACGCATGTCCGAGGCAGCGAAGAGCAGCGCGTCTGAGCTCACCGCGCCGGCGGAGCGCGCCGTGCCCGGTGCAGCGGCGGGCCGCGCCGCGCCGACCGCGAAGCAGACCCGCGCCCTGCGGCGCGAGCAGCCCTGGCGCAGGCACCTGCGTACCACGCGTGAGGGCAAGGCCTTCGTGATGGTGACGCTGGGCGTGGGCGTGGCCGCGTTCAACACAGGCAACAATTTGTTGTTCCTCATCCTGGGCTTCATGCTCAGCTTGATCGTGCTCTCGGGCGTGATGAGCGAGACCGCGATCCGCGGGCTGCGCGTCTCGCGCCACTTGCCGCAGCGCGCGTTCGCCGGCAAGGTGAGCCTGGTCGAGATCGTATTGCGCAACAAGAAGCCGCGCTCGCCGAGCTACTCGCTCGAGATCGAGGACATCGCGGAGGACGCGCCGACCGAGCGTCGCTGCTACTTCCTGAAGGTTGCGCCGAACGCGGAGCAGGCGGCGGCGTATCGGCGCAAGCCGCTGCGACGCGGCCTCATGCGCTTCGTGGGCTTTCGCGTGGCCACGCGCTACCCGTTCGGCATCTTCGAGAAGTGGCGCATGTTGCAGGTGCCGGGCGAGCTGCTGGTGTACCCGGCGTTGCTTGGCGAGCGCTACACCGAGCGGGACATGAGCGTTTCCGGTGTGGACTCGCCCTCGAACAAGCTGGGCGCGGGCACGGAGATCGCGGGGCTGCGAGGCTATGAGGTCGGCGACGACGCACGGGCCATCCACTGGAAGCGCACGGCTTCGCTTGGCAAGCTGGTGGTGATGGAGCGCCAGAGCGATGCCGCGGCGCAGCTCTCGATCCTGCTCGACAACGCACGTCCGCGGGATGCCGACGCCACTTTTGCGGCGCGCCTGGAGTACGCGATCTCCGAGGCGGCGACGCTGGCGCTCGGCAGCCTGGGTCGCGGGCTTTCGGTCGAGGTCATCGCGCGTGGCGGTCGATCCCCTTTGGTGCTGGCCAGTAGCGCGGCCGATCCGATCCTCCGCTATCTCGCGCTGCTCGAAGCGGTGGACGCCGAGCAGGCGGCAGGCTTTGGAACCCACGCACGCAGCGCACGCGTCGCGCGCATCAGCGTTCCCCGGGCGGCGGGTGGCGCATGAGCTTTTCTGCGCTGCACAAGCTCATCGCGTACCTGCTCTCGGGGCTGGGCCTCGTCGCGCTCTGCCTCGGCAACGAGCTCGAGCAGAGCTCCATCGCGCTCATCTTCCTGGCCTACGCGGGCAGCTTGTTCGCCGAAGGCAAGCTGCTCGAGCACCCCGCCTATGCCAAGAGCTGGACCGCGGCGGTCGTGGGGCTCTTGCTCTTGCAGCTCGCGCGCAGCGCGGCCGATACACCCACGCTCGCCATGGCGATCGAGTTCGCGGCGTTCTTGCAGATCTCGCGGCTGTGGAACCGTCGCACCGCGGTGGACTATCAGCAGATCGCGGTGCTCGCGTTCTTGCACCTGATCGCCGCGACCGTATTGTCCACGAGCCTGAGCTACGCGCTGATCTTCATCGGCTTCGTGATCGCCACGCCATGGATGCTCGCGCTCTCTCACTTGCGGCGCGAGATCGAGGGTAACTACCCCACGGCCAGCCCCGACGACGACCGCGCGCAGGCCGCGATCCGCCGCGTGCTCGCGAGCAAGCGCGTGGTGGGCGCGTCGTTTCTGGTCAGCACGGCCCTCCTGGCTGTGCCGCTCTTCGCCATGACGTTGACGATCTTCGTGATCGTGCCGCGCGTGGGGCAAGGCTTCCTCAGCCTGCAGCGCAGCGAGGGTCAACGTTCGGCCGGCTTCGGAAATCAGATCGAGCTTGGTGGTTTCGGCGTGATCCGCGACGACCCCACGGTGGTGCTGCGCGTGACCCCACTGCGCGTGCCCACGCACCCGTCGTCGGTGCTTGCACTGCGCATGCGCGGCACCTCGTTCGATCACTACGACGGTCGACGCTGGACGCGTTCACCCAGCACCATGCTGCCGCTGCCGCGCAGCGATCGCAGCCAGTACCCGATCCGCCGCCCAGCCGACCCGGACAAGGGCGACATAGCGCTGCGCATCTTGCTCGATCATCTCGACGAGCCCGTGGTCTTTCTGCCGACCGGCACGGTCGCCCTCAGCCTCGCGCCGCGCATCGTGCAGGGCGAGCAGATCTCGCGCGAGCTGATCCACGGGCCAGGCCTCGATGTTCGCTACGCGGATCCCGACGAGCTCGGCCTGATGTACACGGCGTTCATCAGTCGAGATCCGCGTGAGGCCGACATCGCTCCGAGCTCGCGCGAGCAACGCGCACGCTACCTGGAAGTGCCCACTGGCCACGAGCGCGTCGCCGCGCTGGCGCAGCGCGTCACGCAAGGTGCCAAGGATGCCGACGAAAGCGCCGAGAAGCTCGTGACCTACCTGCACTCCGCGCGCTTCGGCTACTCGCTCGAGCAACCCGACCTCAAGGGCAAGCTGCCGCTCGACGTGTTCCTCTTCGACGTGCGGCGCGGCCACTGCGAGTACTTCGCCAGCGCGATGGCCATCATGCTGCGCACGCTGGGCATTCCCGCGCGCAACGTCACGGGCTTCGTCGGAGGGCGCTGGAACCCGTACGGCGGCTACTACGCGCTACGTCAGGGCGACGCACACTCGTGGGTCGAGGCCTATGTCGAGGGTCGTGGCTGGGTCACCTACGACCCCACGCCACCGGGTCGCGCGGATGCCGGGCCGCGGCAAAACTGGTGGTCGAATCTGCAAGCCCTGATCGATGCCATGCGCACGCGCTGGATGACCAGCGTGGTCGGCTACGACCTGCGCACGCAAGCGGGCCTTTTGCGTGGGATCATGCGCTTCTTCTCCTCGCACGGCATGGGTGGCGGCGCGCCGACGAATCTTCATCTGGGCGCAGCGGACGCGTGGAAGCGCCATGGCAAGACGGCGCTGCTGCTGCTGGCTGCGCTCGCCGTGCTCGCGGCCTTCGTGTGGTGGTGGATGCGTCGCCGCGGCGCAGCGCAAGCTGCGCGGCCGTTGCCGCCGCACGTGGTGATGGCCGTGAAGCTGTATCGTGACCTCGAGCGCGTGCTCTCGGAGTACGGGTACGCGCGTCCGGTCGCGCGAACGCCCATCGAGCACGTCAGCGCGCTGGCCGCGCAGGGCTTCGTGCGTGTCGACGAAGTGCGCGAGATCACCGAGCACTACATGGAAGTCCGCTACGGCGGCCGTGAGCTGGAAGACAGCGAAATCGTGCAGCTGAAGGCGGCGCTCGCTCGCGTGCGTGCAGCGAAAGCCGAAGCGCGCACAGCGAAAACAGGCTCTACAAGCGGCGACCGAAGAGCGCAATGATCAGCGCGGCCACCGCCAGGATGGCCATCACCACGTACTTGCCGGTCCCGCCCTTGGCCTTGCCCGCGAGTGCAGCTGCTGGCGGCATCGGCGTGGGCGGCGGCGCGGGCACGGACAAGAGCGGCTCGGCCTCGAGCTCGTCCAGCTCGAGCGTGGTGCGCTCGTCGCGTGCTTCGGCCGGTTTGGACGAGGCTTTCGTCTTCGGTTCGTCGAGCTTGATCGGCGCATGGCCCACGCCCGATTCGCGCCAGCCTGCGCCTGCGCGCGTGGCACCCGAGCCCGGGTTCACACGGGCCGCACCCGAGCCACTGCTCTTGCGGTCTGCCGAGGTCTCGGCGGCGGCAGTGCTCGCGCCGTGTTCGTTGAACCAGCTGGCAGGATCTTCCATGCCTTCGAGCCCCACAGCTTGCGGGCCGCTGTCGCTCGGGGGCAGCTCCTGGGCCGCGCTGCGCACGCCCACGCTCTCGTCCAGCTCGTCTTGAATCAAGCGATCGATCAGCGACGCGTCGTTCTTGGTCGGCCCGGTCTCCTCGGCCATCGCAGCATTCACGAGGGCCGCGATGTCGTAGTTGGTGACCTTGAGCTGGCGCGAGAACAGATAGCCCGTGAGCGCGTCGCCGAACTCCTCCGCACTCTGGTAGCGAGCTTCGGGCTCGCGCGTGAGCGCCTTGAGCAAGATCTCTTCGAAGGACTCGTCGACCTGCGGGTTGAGCGGTGACAGGCGCGGGATGTTGGCCTGCTGGATCAGCTTCACCGTGGCGTAGTCGGTCTCACCCAGGAACAAGCGCCGGCCTGCCAGCATCTCCCACAGCACGATGCCCAGCGAGAAGATGTCGGCGCGCGCGTCGACCTGCTTGCCGTTGGCGGCCTCGGGCGACAGATACGAGAACTTGCCCTTCACCACGCCCGGATCGGTCTGGCTGATCTGCGTGCCGGCCTTGGCCAGCCCGAAGTCGGCGACCTTCACCTCGCCGCGCCGCGTGATCATGATGTTGGGCGGCGAGATGTCGCGGTGCACGATGCCCAGCGGGTGGCCGTTTTCGTCGTGCAGCTCGTGCGCGTAGGCGAGACCGCGGCAGGCCTCCGTGCACATGTAGATGGCTTCGGGCAGCGGGAAGCGCTGGCCGCGCTTGCTCAAGGTGTCGAGGATCTTCTTGAGGTTCGCGCCGTCGATGAACTCCATGATCAGGAAGAACGTGTCTTCCCTGGCGCTGATGTCGAAGACCGAGACGATGTTGGCGTGGGTCAGACGCGCCGACAGGCGGGCCTCGTCCAGGAACATCTGGATGAAGTTCTCGTTCTGCGCGAGGTGCGGCAGCACGCGCTTGATTGCGACGCGCTTCTTGAAGCCCTCTACGCTCGAGGCTTCACCCAGGTACACCTCGGCCATGCCGCCGGCTTCGAGGCGCTTGATGACGCGGTACTTGTGATCTGCCATCGCGGTAATAGCCCACGGTCCCGCCGGGCTTGTACCATGCGCGACCGCGAACCTTGATTGTGGACATGCCCCGGGGAGGTCGTCAAGTTGGCAGCACCCGCTCGCGCCCGCGGAAAACCCAAGGGTTCCCCTCACTTCCCGGGTGCGATGGGGCGTGGTCGTCGATCAACCGACGGCGCCGCTGCGCTGTCCGGCGGCACTCTGCCGTTGACAGCGCAGGCCTCGGGCGCTTGACTGCCGCCGTGCCCCGCTCCCCTCGCCCCATCCGCATCGCCCCGTCCATTCTGTCCTCCGACTTCTCGCGCCTGGGCGAGGAGGTCCGAGCCGTCGACGCCGCTGGCGCCGAGTGGATCCACGTGGACGTCATGGACGGCCGCTTCGTACCCAACATCACGATCGGTCCGCTCGTGGTGCAGGCGGTGCGAAAAGTCACGACCAAGGTCGTCGACGTGCACCTGATGATCGTGGAGCCCGAGCGCTACGTGGAGGACTTCGCCAAGGCCGGCGCCGACGTGATCACCGTCCACGCCGAGGCTTGCACGCACCTGCACCGCACCCTGCAACAGATTCGCGGCCTCGGTAAGAAGGCCGGTGTCTCGCTCAACCCGCACACGCCCGAGAACGTGCTGTCGTACGTGCTCGACATGGTGGATCTGGTGCTTGTGATGAGCGTGAACCCTGGCTTCGGCGGGCAAGCGTTCATTCCGGCGGCGCTGCCCAAGTTGCAAGCGCTGCGCCGCATGATCGACAACAGCGGCCACGCGATCGACCTCGAGATCGACGGCGGCGTGAAGCCGGGCATCGCGCATCAGGTGATCGATGCGGGCGCCGACGTGCTGGTGGCCGGCAACGCCGTGTACGGGACCAAGGACTATGCGAGCGCGATCCGTGCGATCCGCGAAGATCGTTGAGGCGCTGCTCGCGCAGCTCCTGCTGCTGACGGCGGCAGCGGCCCACGCCCAGGACGTGCCGTTGCCCAGCTGGGTGCGCTCGGCCGAGGTCGTGAGCGATCTGGCCGTGGCGTACGTCATGCCCGACGAGCACGCCGCGCGTCGCGGCACGCTCGCCATCGGCACGCGCTTGCCGGTGCTGGCGCGCGTGAAGGGTGCGGGCTGCGGCGACTTCAAGTTCGTGCAGGTTGGCGAGCAGTCCTTCATCTGCGAGCGCGAGCTGGTCTGGTCCAAAGAGCCCCCCGCAGGTCGCGCCCAGCCCGTGCTCGCCGACAACGCTTTGTTGCCGCTAGAGTACATGTTCGTGACGGTCGACGGAACCGGCGGCTTCGCGCGACCCAGCGATTACGCCGGTGACGACTACTCGGTGGTGTTGGGCCAGGACTTCGGCGTGGTGGCGGCGCAGCGCACGGTCTACGAGGGCGTGCACTTCGTGCGTACGCAGCACGGCTACTACGTGAGGCAGAGCGCGCTGCGGCCCGCCAAGGCGAGCGAGTTCGCGGGTGCCACGCTCAGCGACGGCAAGCTCGAGGGTCTCGGCTGGATCGTGGGCGATCACGCGCAGAAACGCGCCACGCCGAAGGCCAAGCCCAGCGGCCTGCTGCCGCGGCTGACGCTCGTGCACGTGACGGCGAGCGATTCGCCGGTGCTGCTGCGGCTCGAAGATGGCACGCTCGTCTTAGCGCGCGACGTGGCACGCCCGCGGCCCGCAACGCCGCCCCAGGGCGCGGCGCCCGATGAGCGCTGGATCGACGTCGACACGCAGACCCAGATCCTCACTGTCTACCAGGGCAGCGCGCCGATCTTCGCCACGCTGGTGTCGACCGGCCTGGCATCACCGGTGACTGAAACTCCCAAGGGCGAGTTTCGCATCTGGGTGAAGGTCACGACCTCGGACATGAACGACACCGAGCGCGAGGACCTCGACCGCAACTACTCGATCGAGAGCGTGCCCTGGGTGCAGTACTTCCACGACTCGGTCGCGCTGCACGCCGTGTTCTGGCACGAGCGCTTCGGCGAGCGCCACAGCCACGGCTGCGTGAACCTCTCGCCACGAGACGCGCGCACCGTGTTCAACCTGACGAAGCCCGTGCTGCCGGACGGCTACTACGCGATCTTGCCGACCGGCAAGGACGTCGCGACGCGCATCGTCGTGCGCTGAGACGCTCGACTTGCATGCAAGCTGTGCATCCATCACGACCTGCCGGGGCGTGTTGAGAGGGCGGGTCGCTCCCGGGCTCGGGAGAGTGTCCTCGGCACGACCGCCGCGGCTTCGCAAGCAGCGCCTCGGGCCTGCGAAACGAGCCCAGGAGCGACCCGCCCTCCCAACACGCTCCAGTAGCCAGATCGGCATATCGCCATGCCGCGCTAGCCAGATCGGCATATCGCCATGCCGCCGTCAGCGTGACCTGCCCTGGCTTGCGCATCGGCAGCAGACACTGCGAGCAACAGCGTCGTCGGCGTCAGACGACAACACAGGCAGCGTCGTCGGCGCCAGAGGACAACACAGGCAGCGACGTCACGCCAGAGGACAACACGTGCTGCGGCATGGCGTCGCCTGCTCACTCAGCCATGACATTGAAGCGCTTGGGGTCGGCAGGTCGCTCTTGGGCTCGTTTCGCAGGCCCAAGGCGCATCTTGCGAAGCCGCAGCGGTAGTGCCGAGGAGACTCTCCGAGCCCGAGAGCGACCTGCCGACCCCAAGCGCCCCAGCAGGTCGCGCTGAATGCACAGTCTGACAAGCTGATCGTCCCCCGCCAGCGTGGTATGACTCAACGTCATGGCACTGACGTTCTCCAAGTACGAGGGACTCGGCAACGACTTCGTGATCGTCGATGGGCGAGTCGCTGAGCTCGCACTGGCTCGCAAGCACGCCGTGAGCCTGTGTGATCGGCACCTCGGTATCGGCGCCGACGGCGTGCTGCTTGTCGAACATCACGGGAGCCGCCCTGCGATGCGCGTGATCAACGCCGACGGCTCGCGGCCCGAGATGTGCGGCAACGGCCTGCGCTGCGTGGCGCTGCACTTGCTGCGCACCGGCGCAGTGAACGAGACCATGTTCGAAGTCGACACCGACGCCGGCCCGCACTTGTGCAAGGTGCAGGCGCAAGGTCGCAGCGGGCAGATCGAGGTCTCCATGCGTGCGCCCACGCTCGAGCCGCAGAGCATTCCGGTGCTGGCCGAGGCCAGCGTTCTCGATCAGCCGTTCGAAGCCGCGGGTCAGCGCGTGCGCATGACCTGTGTCTCGATGGGCAATCCGCACGCCGTCACCTTCGACGACGTCGGCGAGGCGCGCGCCACGCTTGGCCCCTTGCTCGAAAAGCACGCGCGCTTTCCGCGTGCGGCGAACATCGGGTTCGCGCGCGTGGTGGCACCGCAGGTCATCGACCTCGCGGTCTGGGAGCGCGGCGTCGGCTTCACGCAAGCTTGTGGCACCGGCGCGTGCGCGTGCGCCGTGGCCGCCGTCGAGACCGGGCGCGCGCAGCGCAACCAGCCCATCGAAGTGCGCTTGCCGGGCGGCTGCCTGCAGATCGTGGTGGGCGAGGCCGGCGAGCGCCTGTCGATGCGCGGCCCCGCGCGGCACGTCTTCGACGGCAGCGTTGAGCCCTGAGCGCGCAGGCGCGCTCCGCTACTTGTCCGCGTGCAGCCGCGCCGCGCTACTTGTCTGCGCGCAGGTACTTGAGCAGCGGCGCGTCGGTCGACAGCACGACGTCCGTGTGGTCGTTCATGATCGCCTTGTAGGTCTCGAGCGTCTTCAGGAAGCTGTACAGCTCCGGGTCGCGGTTGTAGGCATCCGCGTAGATCTTGGCCGCTTCGGCGTCGGCCTTGCCGCGGATCTCTTCGGCCTTCTCGTAGGCTTCCGAGCGCACGCGCAGCAGCTCGCGCTCCACTTTGCCTTCGATGCCGGCCCGCTTGCCCTGGCCCTCGGAGCGGTAGCGCTCGGCGATGCGCTTGCGCTCGGAGATCATGCGCTCGAACACCTTCTGTTGAACGCTGTCCACGTAGCTCACGCGCCGCAGCTTGATGTCTTCCAGCTCCACCCCGTATTCGGGCATCACCTGGGCGGCTTTTGCGAGCACCAGCGCCGCCAGCTTCTCGCGACCCAGCTCCGGCGTGAACACCGCCTCGTCGGCCTGCGAGTCGTCGCCTTCGCTGCCGCGCTCGAACTTGCGATCGCTGCTGCGCACCACTTCGATCAGATCGTGGCTGGCGATGACGTTGCGGATCTCGCCGTCGATGATGTCGTCCAGGCGCGACTGCGCGCTGCGCTCGTCGTGCAGGCGCTTGAAGAACTTGATCGGGTCGGCGATGCGCCAGCGCGCAAAGGTGTCGATCCAGATGTACTTCTTGTCACGCGTGGGGATCTGGTTGCGCGCGCCGTCCCATTCGAGCCAGCGCTTGTCGAGGCTGTGCGTGTCCTGCACGAAAGGCGCCTTCCAGTGCAAGCCAGGCGTGGTGACCTTGTCGCCGACGATCTTGCCGAACTCGGTGACGATCACCTGCTCGTTCTCGGCCACGGTGTACATTGAGCTTTCGGCCAGGAACAAACCGGCCACAAGCACGAGCAAAGTGACGATGGCGGAGCGCGTCATGGCTTGCCTCCTTCCTGCATCGTGAAGAGGGGCAAAACACCCTTGATCTTGTCGTCGATGAATACGCGCCGGTGTGCCTGCGGCAGCACCTTGGCGATGGTCTCGAGATACAGGCGCGAGCGCGTCACCACGGGCGCCTTTTCGTACTCGGTCTGCATGGCAATGAAGCGTTGCACGTCGCCGCGTGCGTTGTTCACGCGCTCGGTGGCGTAACCCTCGGCACCCTGGATCTGCTGCTCGGCCTTGCCCTGGGCCTCGGGGATCACCGAGTTGTAGTGCGCCCAGGCCTGGTTGATCGAGCGCTCGCGCTCCTGGATCGCCTGGTTGACTTCGTTGAACGAGTCACGCACGGCTTCCGGTGGGTTCACGTCTTGCAGCACCAGCTGCAGCACCTCGATGCCCATCTTGTAGCGGTCGCACAGCTTCTGCAGCTCGTTCTTGGCCAGCACCTGGATCTGCTCGCGGCCCACGGTGAGCACCTCGGTCACGCTGTGGTCGCCCACGACCTTGCGCATCACCGCTTCGCTCACGTCGCGCAGCGTGCCGCGCACGTCGCGGATGCGGAACACGTACTGGTACGGGTCCTTGATCTTGTACTGCACGATCCACTCGACGTCGGCCACGTTCAGATCGCCGGTCAGCATGCGCGACTCGCTGCGCGTGTCGTCGCTCTGCTCGTACTCGCTGCGCACGCCTGGCTGAGTGGTGCGGAAGCCGAACTCTTCCTTGAGCTGACGCTGCACGGGCACCTTGATCACGGTGTCGATGCCGAACGGCAGCTTGAAGTGCGGCCCGGGCTGGACCGGCTCGCCCAGGTACTTGCCAAAGCGCGTGACCAACGCCACCTGCTCCGGCTCGACCTGGTAGTAGCTAGTCAGCGACGCGACCGCCGCGGCCAAGACCACGAGCACGACCAGAAACTGCGAGCCGAGGAAGCGCAGCACGCGTCCACCGAGATCGCCGAAGCCGTCGCCGCCGTCGTCGTTACCGCCGCCCCCGACGGGCCGAAGTGGTCTACCTGGCATCTGAGCCTCCTGCGGCGCACCTTCATGTTGCGCTGCCGCCGCGCATCAAGGCACGGCCACGAGGGCTTTGCAACACGGCGCGCGCAACCGGGCTCGCGCGCCTGGCTTTGCAATCTTCGGTCAAAGTGAAGATAGTATGATGGAGATGAAGCGCACCACGGCCAAGCCCGCGCTCGGTGCTCCACGCGCTCGCGTGAAGCTCGATGGCCGCCACGCTCGTGCCGAGAAGAACCGCGTCGCGGTGATCGAAGCGCTGCTTGCGCTCTTGCGCGCAGGCCAGCTCGCTCCGTCCACGCAGGAGATCGCCAAGCGCGCGGGCGTGACGCAGCGCACGCTCTTCAATCTCTTCGACGACGTGCCCGCACTGCTCGCAGCCGTGGGCGACTACCAGCTTGCACACGCACGCACGCGCCTGCCGCCGCTGCCGCATAGCGGCGACCTCGAAGTGCGCGTCACGCGCTACGTCGAGGAGCTATCCGGTTTTCTGGAGGAGCTCGCGCCCGTGCGTTGGGCCGCGCTCAGCTACTCGGGTGCCCCACGCGAGGCGCGCCGCGGCGTCGATCGCATGCGCAAGCTCACCAACGACAGGCTTGCGGCGCTCTTGTCGAGCTGCGGCGTGGACCTCGGCGCCGACCCCGAGCTCGCGCAAGCTCTCGAGTCCGCGCTCGATGCGACCACCTGGCGCCTCTTGCGTACGCAGCAGGGCCTGTCGCTGGCGCGCGCGCGCCGCGTGCTCGTGCGCACGAGCCTTGCGCTGCTGTGCAACGCCTCACGCCCGAAGTCGAACGAAGCCTGACGCGAGCCTCACCGTGCGGGGCCGTGCGGGGCTGCGCCGGTTACGGGTACGCGTGGTTGCGCGGTCGTGACCGCGGCTGCGCGTGCGCCTGTGCGCGCGGCTGCGCGTGGGCTGGTGCGTAGGCTTGTGGCTGCGGCAGCGCTTGCGGCTGCACTTGTGCCAGCGCCTGTGGAGACATCACGCGGATCTGCTGGCGGATCAGCTTCTCGATGCTCTTGAGGTACGAGCGCTCTTCGGTGTCGCAGAACGACAGCGCCTGGCCCGACGCGCCCGCGCGGCCGGTGCGGCCGATGCGATGCACGTAACACTCGGGCACGTTCGGCAGATCGAAGTTGATCACGTACTGCAGGCCGTCGATGTCGATGCCGCGCGCCGCCACGTCGGTGGCGACCAGCACGCGCATGCGGCCCTCTTTGAACATCGAGAGCGCACGCTCGCGCGCACTCTGCGACTTGTTGCCGTGGATGGCAGCCGCGGCGACGCCTGACTTCTCGAGGTGCTCGACCACGCGGTTGGCACCGTGCTTGGTGCGAGTGAACACGAGCGCGCGATCGATCGCGCCATCGGCCAAGAGCTTCACGAGCAAGCGACGCTTGTCGTTCTTCTCCACGAAGTACACGCCCTGGTCGACCTTCTCGGCCGTGGACGCCACGGGCGTGACGGCGACCTCGATCGGATTCACCAGGAGCGAGCGCGAGAGCGTGCGGATGGTCGAGGGCATGGTCGCCGAGAACAGCAGCGTCTGCCGGCGCTTGGGCACGGCAGCCGCGATGCGCTTGACGTCATGGATGAAGCCCATGTCGAGCATGCGGTCGGCTTCGTCGAGCACGAAGATCGAGACCTCGTCGAGCGAGGTGGCGCCCTGGCCCATGAGATCGAGCAAGCGGCCGGGCGTGGCCACCAGCACGTCGACGCCGCGCGAGAGCGCCTGGATCTGACGGTTGATGTTCACGCCGCCGAACACGACGGTGTGCGAGATGCGCGCGTAGCGGCCGTAGGCGCCGAAGCTGGCATCGATCTGAGCCGCGAGCTCACGCGTGGGCGAGAGCACGAGCACGCGCGGCTTGCGCCGGCCGAGCACGTCGCTGTCGCGCATCAGGCGCTCGAGGATGGGCAGCGCGAACGCTGCCGTCTTGCCGGTGCCGGTCTGGGCACAGCCGAGCAGGTCGCGGCCCGCAAGGACGTGCGGAATGGCTTGCTCCTGGATGGCGGTAGGCTCGGTGTAGCCTTCGTCGCCGACGGCGCGAAGCAGGGGCTGACTCAGCCCGAAATCGGTAAAGTTCATATGGAGCCGGCAGGGTGGCACGTTACGGCGACAACGCAAGCCGACAGGCCTGGCGGGGCGGTGTCGGCGTCAGCGCGGGGGCGTTGGTGCAGGACGCCATCGTCACGGTGTGCTATTTTACGCGTATGTCCGCGATCCGAGCGCGCGTTTTGAACGGTCGACTGCGGGTCGATGAACCAACCGCACTCCCTGAGGGCACGGTCTTGGATCTGGTCGTCGACGACGAGGGTGACGATCTCGATGATGCCGAGCGTGCGGCGCTCAACGAGTCCATTTCGCGCGCGTGGGCTTCGCTCCAGGCTGGACACGGCATGCCTGTAGCCAACGTACTTGACCAGCTCCGTCGGCGATGACTGTCGCAGTCATCGTCTCGCCTGAAGCCCAGGCGCCGACCACAACCATCGACGCCTCGTGGCGCGAGAACCGGCCCGCTGCGCCTGAGCTGTTTGCGCAGGAATTCGCCGAGACCGTCGCCACTCTCCAGGCCGTTCCGGGTGCAGGACTTCGCGCTCAGCACACCACGGTCAAGGGACTTCGGCGCATCGCGCTGCGAGCCACGCGCTACCACCTGTACTACGTCGCCAACGAAACCACACTCCTGGTCCTTGCGGTTTGGAGCTCAGTGAGAGGCCGCGGCCCCGATCTCCAACGCTTGCTGCACTGAGACACCGCCCAAGTAGGACTATGAGGTGGCGCAGACGGCGCGCGCCAAGACGGGACCCACCACGTCGGGCCCAAATCGCAACCCCCACCGCGACGGCTCACGTCGTGGTGTGCGGCAGAGCGAGCGCTGCCCGTTAGCTTACCGGTAGGTGACTTCGAATGAGCGTCGATGATCTCTGCTTACTGGTAAGCAGAATTGATGGCGGGCTCACCAAAGA
>DASVHQ010000223.1:0-5896 GCA_036382515.1 Polyangiales bacterium
TGCCGCCGCGTAGTCGCCCGCGTGCAGGAGCACCGAGGCGCGATTCATGCGCGCAGGCGTGAACCTGGCATCGGCCGCAACGGCCTTTTCGAATTCGTCGAAGGCCAGCTGTGTGTCTCCGCGTGCCAAGCCCAGTAGCCCGAGGTCATTGTGCGCTGGCGCGCTCTTGGGATCCAGCGCGAGCACCTTGCGGAACACCAGCTCCGCCACGTCGGGCTCGCCCTTCTGGCTGTAGATCCGCCCCACCTCGAGCAGCGCGGCGGCATTGGCCGGGTCGCGCAGGAGCGCGGCGCGTGCCTGCGTCAGCGCGTCGTCGTAGCGTCCGCGCTCGCGCAAGATCGAGGTCAGCGCGATGCGCACCTGCGTTGCATCGGGGTGGGCTTGCACATACTGATCGAGCAGGTCGCTCGCGGTTTGCCGATCGCCGAGCCGATGCTGCGCCTGCGCCAGGCCGATCAGCGGCTCGCCCGCCGACGGTTCGAGCGCGTGCGCCGCCTCGAAGTGCGCCAGTGCCTGTCGGTTGTCGCCGCGCCGCTGCTGCAGAACGCCGAGGTTGTAGTGGGCCTCCCACAGCTTCGGGTCGACGCGCAGCGCCTGCTCGAAGCTCGCGAGCGCACGCTCTGCGTTGTCGCGCCCCGGCACTGACAGCTGCTTCACACCTTCGAGGTAGATCCGCGCAGCGTGCGGATCGACAGGTCTCGGACCAGCCACGGACCGTTGCTGCACCATGCCCCCGCCACAGGCGGAAAGCAGCAGCACGAGCCCACCGATGCCGAGCTTGCGCGTCATGGCGCGCCTCCGCTCATGCTCTTTTGGGTACGTGCTTCTGCATGCTTGGAGCTCGGTGCGGGCCTGTGCGCCTTGGTCGCGCCCTTCGGCTGTGCGTCGACAGCGCCCTGCCGGCGCAGGCCATCGAAGGGCTGGCTGACCAGTTCGAGTGGCGCCTGGGAAAGCTCGGCGCCCGCTTCGCGCAGCGGCGGGTACTGCACGTCGTTCAGCCGGGTCAGCGCCTCGCGTTGCTTCTGCGTCCAGGTGTTGAACACCCGCAGCTCTAACGCTTTGTGGTAGCCACTCTCGTAGGCTTCGAGCGCGCGCTCCTCGATCGGCACGATGAACTTCGCCAGCTCGTCGCGGTAGGCCTGCTCTTCCTGCTCGTTCAAGCCCTGTGGGATCGGCGCGTTGCGCAGTGCCTCCGCGAACAGCTCGTAGCTCTGCCCGATCTTGTAGAGCGCCGCCGTGAGCCACTCGGACACGCGGTACTCCACAACGTCACCGTAGACCTCGGCCGCTTTGCGCAGGTGCTCCGACTTCTGCTGCAGCCGCTTGCCCAGGCCCTTCATGTCGCCGGCGATCTGGATCTTCTCGAACTCGGCCAGCGCCTGATCGGCCTGCAGAAAGCGCGCCTGCGCCGCGAAGTAGCGCCCACCACCCGGCTCGGCCTTGCGACCTGCCTTGGCGGCTGCCGCCCAGGCCTTGTCGGCGCCGTCGCGATCACCCTGCGCCAGCAGCATCTGCCCCAGGCGTGTGTTGGCTTCGATCCGGCGATCGGCGTTCTTGCCTGCCTTGGCATAGCGCCGATACGTATCCGCCGCCTGGGCCCAGCGCTTCTGCGCCTCGTGCGCGCGGCCGATCAAGAAGTACACCTCGTCGGAGCTGCCACCCGCAGGGAAGCTCCTGACGAACTCGTTGCCGTCTTCCACCGCTTGGTCGTCGGCCGCTGCCACGCGCAGCACGATGGCGTTGTAGAGCGCATCCTCGCGCTTGTCCGCCTTCGGAAAGCGCTTCGCATAAGCCTCGTAGTAGCGCGCCGCATCGCGAAACTGCGCGATCGACTCGAACATCTGGGCTGCACTCCACGCGCCGAGCGCGCCCTCGCTGCTGCCCGCGTGCTGCTCGATCAGCGCGTCGTACGCTTCCGCTGCGGCCTGCAGGTCGCCGGCGCGCTGCCACTCCTGGCCGGCGTTGTAGTACGCCTTGGGCGTGCGCTCGTCGCGCGGGAACTCCTGCGCCGCACGCTGGTACGCCGCAGCCGCCGTCTTGTGCTCGCCTCGCGCCGCCAGCTGCTCGCCCGCCTTGAACACCGACTGCAGGATCAACGCATCGAGCTTCTTCTGGGACTCGGCGTTCTGGAACGCGGGCGCACCCTTGAGCTTGCGCGCCCAGCGCTCGATGTTTCCGTAGTCCTTGGCGCGGTTGAAGCTTTCGAGCACGAGCTCGCCGGCTGTCGCGGCGTACGGGCTCTGCGGGTAGCTGTCGAGCAGCTGACCGAACAGGCGGATCGCCGGATCGTAGATCCCGCGCTCGAAGTACAGGTGCCCCTGCCGAAACAGGATGCCGGGCACCTCGGGATCGTTCGGGAAGAGCTGCACGTAGAACGCGATCGCATCAGAGAACTTGTGGTCCGTCGCGGTCTCGCTGCACGGATCGCTCGGCGGCTGTGCGCCACCGGCCGGTGAAGCCGCCGTGTTCGTAACCGACGCCCCAGCCGCGGCTGATGGCTGCGCGCTGCGCGCGCCCGCGGTCGCGCCGCTCGTCGCCGCAGCCGCGCTCGGGTGTTCCGCACCCGGCTTGCAGCCCTGCAGCTCCTGCACGCGCACCGACTCGAACGCGATGATAGCGTTGTACAGCGCGTCCTTGCTGAGCTTGCCCGTGGGGTTCGCGCGCGCCGCACGCACGTAGTAGTCACCCGCCGCTTCGGGCTGCCCGAGCCGATGAAACAGGATCTCGGCCAGGTAGAACATCACCTCGTAGCTGGCCTCGCTGTCTGCGAAGTGCGCCACGTGAACGCGATACAGCTGCACCGCGTGCTGGAAGTCCTGGGTCTGCTTCTCTTTTTGCGCGCGCTCGTGGTAGCGCATGGCCTGCGTACGCACCGCGCGCTCGGCGCCCCGCTGCGCGCGGGCCACGACCTCTGGATCGGCCTGCTTGTTCGCCCACGCGCTGCCGGGAGCGTACTTGGTGGACAGCACGTCGAGCGCCTCGACCACGGCATCGGGCGCATCCACCGCCGCATACGCCGCCGCGATCTGCCGCTGGTAGCCCGGGGCGCTGGCGTCGTCGGGCTCGCTCGCCAGCAGCATCTCGTAGGCCTCGATCGCGCGCAGGTAGCGCGCCTGATCGAAGAAGGCACGGCTCAAGCGCTTGAGCACGCGCAGCGCGTACTGGTCGCCACCGATGCCGGCCAAGAAGCGATGCAGGTCGGCCGCCGTGTTGTGCTCGTCCTCGGTGAACACCTGGATCAGATCCTCGAGCGCCTGATCCTGGAGCTCGAGCAAGCGTCTGCGCCGCTCACCGCTCACGCTCACCAGCTGGCCGCCGAGGTCGAGCACCTGCCGAAAGCGCAGGGCCGCTTCGTTCACTTGCCCGAGCTTCCACAGACACCAGGCGCTCTTGAAGAGCGCGAGGTCCGACAGCTCGCTCTGCGGGTAGCGCAGCACCTGCTCGTACTGCAGGAGAGCTGCCTGGTAGTCGAAGCTGGCGTTGAAGTGCCACTCCGCGAAGGCCATGTGCGCATCCGGCACGAAACGGCTGCGTGGAAACTCGTCGATGATGCGCTGGTAGCAGGCCAGCGCTTCGTTCATGCGCGCGGCCTCCATGAGCGCGTAGGCCTTCATGTACAGCACCAGATCGTAGCGCGCGAACTCGCGGTGCTGCGCAAGGATGCGGTCGTAGAGCGAGAGCGGCAGCTCGATCTGGGCCTTGGGAGGGTTCGCGGCGCGCACACGCTCTGGCGTCTTCTGCCACGCCGTATAGTCTTCCAGGTAGCTCGCGCGCGCTTGCTCCCAGCGCAGCTCGGCCAGACGCAAGAGCGCGTCGGGCATCTCGGCCGCCGACTCGGGCTCCTCGGCAACGAAGTGTTGCAGCTGCGCGATGGCCTCGGCGCGTCGCACCCTCACCAGCGCCTCGCGCTCGTGGAGCATCTTTTCGAGCAGCTGCGTGCCACGCTGATCGCGCGCGGTCTTGCCGGCCGCGGGGCGCTGCGAGAGGAAGATCAAGCTCTCGAGGTTCTCCGGGGCAGGCAAGCCCTTGGACGTGGCCTTCTCGGCACCGACCACGCTGTGCTCCTCGGGCTTGCGCGACGCCGCGCTATCAGCGTGGGCGTGCCCGGTCACGCCCCCGAGGCACAGCATCACGGCAAGTGCGCGCCTCACGGCAGCGCCTCGCTCTCGGCCGGCTTGGCTTGTGCCGCGCTCGCAGGGGCATAGCGCTCGAGGTACTCGTCGGGCCAGTCCTCGCCCTCGAAGGGCCAGAACTCTTCGTCGTCGCCCAGGAACCCCTGGACCAGCAGTGGATCGCGCAGTTCGGCGGGGAAACGCCCGGCGGCGAGGCTCTCGATCTGGATCTCGATGCGTCGCTTGGAACCCATCACCGCGTCGATGCGGCCGATGCGCGCGCGGCGTAGGAAGTCGGCCAGGCGCGTACGCAGCGCCGTGAGCCCCGCAAGCGCGCGCGCGTTCGCCGCGGCGACGAGCTTTGGCCGCAGCTGCACCACGCGCTCGTCGAAGTGCTGCGCCAGCTCGAGATCACGCGCGAAGAGCGCAGCCACCTCGGCGTCCTGCGGCTGTGCGATCGCTGCCGGCGACAGCGAAAGGCGCGCGTCCTGGGCGTGTCCTTGCACCAGAGCCAATCGGTTTTCGATGCGCACGAGGTCTTTTTCGAGCGGCAAGAGCTGCGCCGCCGGCGCACCGAGCTTGCGCATGGTGTCCACCTGCTGGGTGAGCAGGCCCACCGCCTGGCGCGCGCTCTCCAGCTCGCGTTGCAGCTGCCGCAGCTGCTCACGTTGCAGCTGTGTCGGATCGGCGGCAGCTCTCGGTGCGTCGCTGCCGGACAGGCGTGCGGCCAGGCTGCCCAGGACATCCGGCAGGCGTGCCGCGCGCGCAGACTCGGCATCGAGCATGCGCACGCGCTCGTGCAAGTCTTGAAACACCGGGTCGACGCCGATCAGCGCCAGGAGGCTCTGGCGCACGGCGCTGACATCGCTCGCACCCGCCTGCGCGCGCGCCAGATCGGCGTAGAGCGCGTCGCGGCGTGATGGGCTCTTCAGGATTCGCTCGGTCTCCGCCAGCACCGGCGTGAAGCGCTCGATGAAGAGCGAGAAGAGCTTGCTCGCCTTGTCGAAGTCACACGCTGACAGCGCGACGTAGCCGCGCAGCAGCGAGGCCTCGTCCGCGAACGCCGAACGCGGGAAGCGCGCTTGCAGCTGGTCGAGCAGATCGAGCGCGGTGTCGTGATCGCCACCTTCGTAGGTGGCATACGCCGCCTCGAACATGGCCTCGGGCAGACGTGCCGAGTCCTGCGGTACCTGGAAATAGTAGTAGAACGCGTCGTCCGCGCGGCCCTGTTCGTGGGCCACGCGGCCGAGGCCCAGGCGCGCCAGATCCTTCACCGCGAAGTAGCGCTGGTCGACGTAGAAGCTGTAGCGATCCTGGTCGCCGGCGCTGGCGATCTTGCAGAACTGCCGCTCTGCCTTGGCGAACTGGCCGCGACGCGACGCGATCGCACCGAGCAAGTACTGCGCGTTCGCGTAGAAGCGCGAGTGCTTGGTGATCTCGGCGTAGGCGCGCAGCGCGAGCTCGTCGTCACCCGCGGCCTCACGCTCACGGCCTCGCAGGTAGCGCAGCTCGTTTTGCGCGTCTTCGGGCAACGCGAGCGCGAGCTTGCCGAGCTCTTCGATCACGTTGCCGAGCGGCAGCCCGGCCAACGCCACGTCGGTGTGACGCCGAAACGCCGGCGCGAAGTACGAGGCCTCGGGGCCCTTGTCTAGCACCGCGCGCAGGTAGCGCCGCGCGCTTTCTTCTGCACCGAGCTCGTGCAGTGCCGTGCCCAGCATGTAGCGAGCGCCATCCACTTCAGCCTCGCCCGCGTAGTCGGCAAAACGCGGGCTCTCGACCAGCTC
>DASVHQ010000224.1:0-4926 GCA_036382515.1 Polyangiales bacterium
CTTGTCCTCGTGCGGCGCGACGCCGAGCTCGGTCCACGCACGGTCGTGCATCTTGTGGTGCACCATGCCGGCCAGCGGCTTGCCGGCAGGCACCTGCATCTTCAGCAAGAACTCGAGCTCCCAGCGCGCCTCGTCGAGCAGGTCCGGCACGCCGTTGCCGGCCTCGGGAATGTTCAGCTTGCCGTCGGCGATCGCCGAGGTCCGATGCTGAGAAGCGCTGCGCTCGTACGAATCCAGCAGCGTCCAGACCGAGATGCCGCCGTTCACGACGTATTTGCCGTGGTCGCCTGCGTCGTACCAGCCGCCCGACACATCGAGCGTGTAGTCGCAGCCGGCGTCCGAAGCGCAAGGCACGGCGCGATCACTGAGATGCCCTGCCGGGCGCGTCCAGCGTGGATCTCCGGCGTAGGGCATTTTGATCTCGATGCCGCTGCGTTGGTGGTAAAAGAACGCCAGCGCGTCATTGCGCAAGTGGCTGTAGAGGTTCTTGTGGATGGCGAAGGCATGACTCTCGGCATCGCCAACGCGCAGCCGGTAGCCGTCGCCCTCGCGCCGCACGTCCGAGAAATCGATGGCATGTACGTGATCGCCAGAAGCAGGGTCGTCGCCGACGACGCGGCTCATGCCTTGCGCGACCGTGGCGCCCGAAGCGTCGATCAGCGTCCAAGGCATGGGTGAGGTCGCCGGACTCTTCAACGTCGCGCGCTTGCTCAGCCCGGGCAGGTAGCCGACTTGGTTCACCAGCAGGTCGGGCACCGGTGCGCTGCCGACGCTTGCCTTGCGGACGAACGACGGGTCCTCGAGCAGCACGTCATCGATGCAGAGCTGAAACGGCACAGCGGCGGCCAGCTCTGCGCCGGTGTGAAACGCGAGCTCGGCCGTCGGGTCGTCTGGATTACCCATCGTGAACTCGGCCGTGAAGACCTTGGGCGCGGTCGTGAGCTCGACGGTGTCTGCCCAGTATTCGGCATAAGGAGGGCCGGCCATCCCGACTTTGGGACGCATATGGGTCGGCTTGTCGGCCCAGGCACGAAACCGAACGCGATAGTGGTGGCCGCGCTGAATCGCCAACTCCCGGTGCCGAAGCTGGGTGTCCCAGCGGTTCTTTCCAGCGTTGGTGACCTTCAGACAGAACGCGCCGTCGATCACCCGCGCGTCACCTTGACCCGGGTCGGTGAACGACGTGGTCCAGGGCAAGCTGATCCCTCCATTGAAAGCGCCGTTCGCCACCAAGTTATGGGGCAAACTCGGATCGGAAGCCGCGGCGTTGCTCGAACCGGCGCTCATGCGCGTCGCCGGGATCAAGCAACCCGCTGCCGACACCAGCAGCGCTGCGAACGAGGCATAGGCGGTCAGGACGCGCACGAGAACCTTCCTTCTGGGCGGCAACCACTCGGCCCAGCCGTCATGCAGTGTGGCCTTAGGTGAGGGGCCCCATGGCGATCGGGTCATTTGCGATCGAACTCTCGCTCCGATGACCCGAATTGCACTCCACCGTCCCACTGTGCCCCCGAGAATCATTGGGAGGTTCCATGTTTCGAGCGATTTGGGTTTGGGCCGTGTTGGGGATGCTGGGGGGATGGGTGGCGGTCGGTTGTGCAAGCAACACGAGCGGTGGGAGCGCGACCCCAGCAGCCGCTGACGGCGGCGCGAAACCGGACACAGGCGCGGTCACGACCAGTGGCACCGGCGGGGCGAGCAAGCCGGACTGCGCGGCCTTGCCGCTGCCTTCGAACATGGACGACATCATCGCGACGTTCGAAATGGGCACGGGCGCGGTGCTTCAAGTGGGCGGCCGTGGTGGCGGCTTCTACATGTTCAACGACGGCACCGGCACGCAGACTCCGCCGACAGGCATGCTTCCGCCCGCCAAGCCGACAGATCGCTGTGGCAGCACCTATGCGCTGTGCATGTCCGGGAAGGACTTCACGAAGTGGGGCGCCGGCATGGGCACGGACCTCGCGCCGACCACTGGCGACGCGGGCACGGGTGACAAACAGACGTACGACGCCAGCATGTACAAGGGGATTGCGTTCTGGGCCAAGAGCAACACCTCCACCGGCGCTGCGCTACGCGTCAGCTTGAAGGACAAGAACACCGCGCCTGAAGGCGGGCAGTGCGATGCCATGGCGAAGACCGGAGCGACTGCCTGCAACGACGACTGGGGCAAGGGCATCACGCTGACCAGCGAGTGGCAGCCGTACACCATCAAGTTCAGCGACCTTGCGCAGGCCGGCTGGGGCAAGGCCTCGACGGCGTTCGATGACAAGGCCGTGTACTCGATTCAGTACCAAGTGAGCCAGGGCATCGACTTCGATCTGTGCATCGACGACCTCGTGTTCACCCATTGAGCCAAGCGCGATTGCCATATCGAGTGGGGGCTGCGCACGGTTGTAGCGTGCGCCTCGTTCCACTCCATCCCGCCGGGCGGATGGACATCGCCGAGCGCTCGGCACCTCTGACAACTGCGTCGCTGGTCGGCGACCTTTACCGAAGATGAGGGCAGCGTGAAGCGGTGGATTTGGCTTGTGTTGGGATTGACGTTCGGCAGTACGGCCTACGCGCAACAGGAACCGACGGCGGCGCCCGCCGAGCCGGAGCCGGAGGTGGCTCCGGTCGTCGCGCCGCCGCCACCGGCGGTGGCCGAGGCCGCACCACCGCCCGCGAGCCCTGCTCCAGCCGCGGCAGCACCTGCTCGCCCGCGTGTCGCTCCGCAGGTCGGCATCGCACCGGGCACTCCGCAGACCGGCACGCTGCTCGTCTCACCACCGCCGGACACCGCCGGGACCACGACGCCCGGCGATGGCGGCTGGCGCTTCGACTTCCACGGCTTTCTGCGGGCGCCCTTGCGCCTCGGGGTGGGTTCGGGTTCGACCGATCCCGCTGATCCCGCCGCGACGCACGGCACCAAGCTGCACGCGCCTCCGTTCATCCCGGACGGCACGTTCACGGACTGGCGCTACACCAACAGCCTACCGGGCCCGTGGGTCGAGTTGCGGTTCGTGTACGGCAACGCGCGCGTCAAAGGCAACGTCCTCATCGATGCGTACAACATCACCGACGGCGGCTATCGCAATCTGCAGGCACAGCTCGGCATCGATCAGGCGTTCATCTCGATGGACTATACCGATCTGTTCGAAGCGCATGGCGGCATCGTGTGGAACGTCGGTGTCTTTCAAAATCGTTACGGCGCCGCGGGTCGCTACGACGCTGGCAAGTACGAGACGTACTTGTTCGGTCGCACGCATATGGTCGGCGAAACGCTGACCGCCTTCTATCACTTGAACGATGATCTCACGCTCACCTTTGAACACGGCTTGGGTGCCAAGCTCGAGCCCATCCCGCGTGTCACGGGCTTGCCGGAGCCCACGCCGCCCTACCTGCCGTACGCCGGTCCTACGCAACAAGGCAGCCAGCTCGTGCACCACGCGCATCTCATGTTGTCGGTCGGCACGCACTTGCAGATTGGTCTGCACTACCTGAGCACTTGGACCGATGATGCCAGGCTCGCCACGGACAAAGACGGTCGCACCACGGTCACGGGCCTGGATGCCAGGCTGATCGACAGCCGCTTTGGCGACGGGTACCTCGGCTACTCGCACATCGACGCGAAGAATCCGAATCGCGTCGGCGAAGGACTCGAGGTGTTGCACTCGATCTCTGGCTGGAACCTGCGAGACAACTACTTCGGTCAGATGTCGACCAACGGCGGCACGATCGACACGGTCCTGTTCCAGTACACACTCAGCCTCGCGCGCTTCTTGCGTTACCCGGAACCGTTTTGGGGCCAAGGCCCGGACGTCGCGCTGTCGCTGTTCGGCATGTTCAATCACGTGGCGAGTTCCGACCCCACGTTCGAGGCCTCGAAGATCGCGCAAAACAAGCTCAAATGGGGCGGCGAGGCGACGTACACTCCGCTCGGATTCCTGGGCTTGGGCTTGCGCTTCGATCACGTTCAGCCTGATTTGGACATGAGCGCTGTCGCGTTCAGCGCACTGTCGCCGCGCATCATCCTGCGTTCCGACTTCGTGACACACGAACAGATCATTCTGTCGTACACGCGGTACTTCTACGGCAAGAACGTCGCGCCCGCATGGCCCTCCGCAGCGCTGCCGCCCGACAAAGACGCGTTCATGCTCGCTGCCATCATGTGGTGGTGAATCTCCTGCACGACCTGCAGGTCGACGAGCTCGCGATACTTCGCGAGCTTCAGTTTCAACACGCGCGTGGGCTCAGTCCCAAGGTCGAGCTCGATTGCGATGCGTCGTTCGCCAGCCACGGTCGAGAGAACGACGAGCGCGTCTGAGGAGATCAGTGCACGCGCCACTGCAGACCTTCAGACCCGGCCGGCAGCTGCAGGTAGAACCGATGGCGGTAGTCGGCTTAAACGATGCCCGCTCCGCGCGGCGGGGCGCGTTGCCGGCCCCCTCCGGAAGAAATTGACCCCTTCGGCTGCGCGCTCGGTGGTCACCCAGCGTCCCCATTCATGGACTTCTTGGGCGGTAGCCGAGATAGTGCGACCAGGCAAGGCTGGTCGAGGAGGATTGGAGGAGGAGCGGACAAGACATCCAAAGCTGAAATTCCCCCTTCCGTCGAGGATGGTCCTGACCCGCGGAGCCACCGATGGGCGGTTCAGCAGCGTGATTTCCGCGCCATGAACTGTGTCCTCTACGGCCGGCTACCTCGGCAACGATCAGTCACTGCCCCACTGTACAGCTCGAACCCTCAGCGAGCGCAGCGACGCGCATACTGCAGGTCGTGCGTTCGGACCGTGGGAGCGTTGGGCGTTCCACCAATACCGATGCTGCGCAGCTGATAGATGGATGCAGTGCTCGCCTGCATGTCGAAGCCGGTGATCTTTGACGAACCACGAATCCGAACGGCGCCCAGCCCGCTGTCACTGTGCGCGTGGATCGCAGCGCGGCA
>DASVHQ010000225.1:0-4946 GCA_036382515.1 Polyangiales bacterium
AGGTGATCCAGAAGCTGGTCGACTCCGGCATCAACTGCCCGTCCGGAGTGCAGAACTGTGACGCCAAGGATGTGCTGAACGCCCTCGATCTCGGTGCAGTCGTGCTGGTAGCGATCTGGTGGAGTCGGACGCCCGCCGACATCACGATCGAGATCACGAGCGCCGACGCCGTCGGCACAGCGAAGGGCAAGCTCGACGCGGACGTCAACGAGCGTGTTCCCGGGCTCGTCGCAGGCGCCTTGCAGGACCTCAAGAACGGCAAAGCAGTGCAGCTGCAGATCAACACGCTGCCCGTCGGCGCCGAGGTCCGACTCGACGGCGAGCTCCTGGGCACAAGCCCGGTCAAGGGCAGGGCGGTACCAGGCGCCCACGAGATTGTTGCGAGCTACCCTGACTACGTGACGACTTCACAGCACCTGGAGCTGCCGCGAGGGGCCGACGGACCCGTGCCGGTGCACATCGCGCTCGAGCGCGCGACCTCCAGCTCAGCCCGCGTCACGACCGCGCCGCTTGCGCAGCGCGAAGCGACGCCGAGTTGGGACTACGCGCTCGGCGGCACGCTAGGCGGGGTAGGCGCGCTGCTGGTAGTCACGCCCGTGCTGACCGCCGTCCGAAGCGGCGACTGCTTCGATGGACCGAATAACGTCGCCTGCCAGCGTGTCCATTTCGGCGCGAGGGCAGGGCTGCAGTTGGTCGGCGGTGTTCTGGCGCTCGCCGGCGCAACGTGGCTGATCGTCAAGACTCCGATCCGGGCTTCCCTTTCCACCGATGGAGACTCCGCATATGCGCAGCTCAAAGCTTCTTTCTAGGGTTCTGCTGACCACGGCCGCCACGCTCGTGCTGTACAGCTGCGCGCTCTTCGAGCCTGAGACGCGAACCGAGTGCTTGAAGCCCGACTGCACACCGATCGACGCCGGCTCTAGCGGTAACCACCCTGCTGCCGGCGGCGGTGGCGGTGGAGGAGGGCACGCAGGCCACGATGCGAGCCTCGCCGACGCCAGCAGCCACCCTGACGCCGGACGCGATGCGGCCTCCTCGCCTCACGACGCCGGGCACGACGCCGCCACCGACGCGGGCCGGCCCGACGCAGCACCCCTCAAATGCCCGGCTCTGCCCTGCGCACCAGGCAGCGTCTGCGAGACGAGCACTGGCCAGTGCGTGCAATGCTTGAGCGACACCGACTGCTCGGTTTCCAAGCCCGCCTGCGACAGCGCCACCAACACCTGCGTCGGCTGTACCAACAGCGCCAAGCACTGCGGCGGCAGCTCGCCACTGTGCGACGCCTCCAAGCAGCAGTGCGTGCAGTGCCTGAGCGACGACAATTGCACCGACCCCACCGCTGCACGCTGCACCGCTGGCAGCTGCCAACCCTGCTCCAACAACACCCAGTGCTCGCACCTCTCCAATCTCGGCGTCTGCGACAGCAGCTCCGGCTCCGGCGTGTGCGTGCAATGCACCGGCAGCGACTACTCCGCCTGCGGCATGTCGGCCGGCGGCAAGAAGCAGGTGTGCAACAGCACGGCCAAGACCTGCACGACGAAGGAGGAGGGCAGTGCCGCTCCGTGCGCCGCGTGTGTCTCCGATGCCCAGTGCGGCACCGGCACCGCCTGCATGCAGACCAAGCTCAACACCACCGACACCGGCAGCTACTGCCTGTGGAAACAAGCCGCCACCGGCACCGGCGCCCCCAACGGCAGTTGCGTCAACGTGCGGCCGTACACCGCCGCCGAGTCTTCGTGGAAAAGCGTCGATGGCAAAACGCCCGCCGTCTGCAGGTCGCGCAGTACCACATGCCAAGCCATGAACGACTTCAGTAGCAAATCCTGCAGCGGCGTGGACACGAGCGGCGACGCCGAGTGTGGTGTCACCGCTGTCGATGACGGCTACTGCGCGCCGGACTCGGGCGGCGGTTTCTACTGCACAGTCCCGTGCGTTTCCTACCTCGACTGCAAGGTCACGCAGGCCGGCGCCAACATGGAGTGCCAGAGCCAAAACCTGGGCGGTGTATTCGTGAGCGTCTGCCAGTTCCAGTGACCCCGACGTGCTGCAGCGGGTGGCAGCGGCGTGGGCAGATCACTTCCCGGCGACACGCTCACCAGAGCGTAGACACTCGCTTCGACTCGCGAATGCGCTCGTCCTTCGTAACGAGCGTCCCGCGCAGTTCGAGCGCAGTGGCCACGATGATGCGATCGGCGGGATCTCCGTGGAAGCTGGAACCGAGTAGGCCAGCCTCGGTGGCGATCGAATCACTGACGGGGATCACGCGCATGTTGTCGAGGGAAAGCGCCTCGCGGATGGCCGTGTGTAGGCCCTCACACAGTCTCGTGATCCCCCGGCAGGTTGCTGTCGATGTACGCGCTCGTTGGAGCGCCTGAGACGTTGGCGCAGCGCGGGCTGCACTGCCGGTAATTGAGCGTGAGCGAGCGGGGCGGTGGAGCATCGCGCGCCACAAAAGGAGTGGGCCCGCGCGTCTGGTCACGTGCGGGCCCGATGACGACGTGCAAATGCTGTGGAAGGAGTCCACCGCCGTCGATCGATATGTAACCGATCGCGCGTGGGAGAGGGCAATTCTTTGCGAGTGCCCGTTGCATCCCGAAGGTGGATGCGGGCTGCAAAAGCTCGGGAGCTACCCCCGAGTGCAGCCGGCCGGTGCGCGAGTCGCACGGTTTCTGTGCCCGCTGGCAGGAGTCTCGATCAGCCTGCTGCCCGCGTTTCTAGCGGCCCGGCTGTCGGGCACGCTCGATGAGGTGGAGGCCGTGGTGCTCGCCGTCGAGCAGGCCGGTGGGGTCGCTGCCGCGCTCGAGCAGGTGCACCCCGCCGCAGCCGAGCATGCGATCGGTCAGGTGTGCGCGATGCGCTCGATTCGGCGGCGTGTGCGCGCAGTGGCAGCCGCGCTGCTGGCGATCGTGACGCTGATGCCGGAGCGCTTCATGGCGGTGGTGCCGACGCTGGGCGCGCTGCGCGCAGTGCTGGGCACCGATCGGGCGCTGGTTGCGCTGCGCGCCATTGCCCAACAGCACCTGGGTGCGCTGCCGGTGCCACTCGGTTTTGGCGCACGAGCGAAGTCCTGAGAGGAGAGCGCACCGGAGGGTCCACACGAAAGGGTAGCTGCGTGCCAGCCGCAAGCTCGCCAACCTCGGCGCTGCCCGCTTTGGAATCGTTCCCAAGCGCGCAACGACAGGAGAGCTACGCATGCAAACCGACCTTTGTTTCTCCCAGCTCGGCGGCGAGGTGGACCCCTTGCGCCAAGAAGTCGCGCTGTTTCGCTACGGTCTGATCTCCGAGCTCACGCAGCTGCAGCCCAACCACCGCGGGCTGTACAAGCTGCTGACCGACAAAGCCGATCGCGAGTACAACATCCCCGGCACGCTGCGCCGACGCGTGGCCGCTGAAACCATCCGCGGCTGGCTGCGCGACTATCGCAGCGGCGGCTTCGATGCGCTGATGCCCAAGGTGCGGCGCGACCACGGCAGCACGCGCACGATCCCCACGCCGGTGGTGGACCTGTTGTGTCAGCTCAAGGACGACGAGCCCGGGCTGTCGATCCCGCTGCTGCTCAAGAAGGTCCGCGCCGAGCATCCCGCACTGGTCAGCGACGAGCTGCCACTGCCGCTGGCCACGGTGCATCGGCTCTTGTCACGTCGCGGCTTGATGAAGAAGCGCCCCGAGGAACCGACGAGCAACGACCGCCGTCATTTTCAGTACGAAGACGCGGGTGACTTGTGGATGAGCGACGTGATGTACGGCCCCAAGCTGCGTGTCGACTCGCGCATGCGGCAGAGCTACCTCATCGGCTTCATCGACGACGCGACGCGCGTCGTGCCCTACGCGAGCTTCACGCTATCGGAAGGCACGGTGGCGTACTTGCCCGCGCTGGAGCATGGCATCCGCCGCCGTGGGCTGCCCAAGCGCTTGTACGTCGACAACGGCTCGGCCTTTCGCTCGCGTCATCTGGCCCTGGTCTGCGCCAAGCTCGGCATCGCACTGATCCACGCCAAGCCCTATTCTCCGCAAGGCAAAGGCAAAATGGAAAGGTGGTTTCGCACCGTGCGCATGCAGCTACTGCCGACGCTGACAGCGGACAACAGCAGCACGCTCTCGGCGCTCAACCGCACGCTGTCTGCGTGGATCGAGGGCGAGTACCACCACGCGCCGCATCGAGGCCTGGGCGACATCACACCCGCCAGTGCCTGGGCCTGCAGGAGCGAAAGCGTACGCATGCCGGGCTCCGACCTCGCTGACGCCTTTCTCTTCGAGCAGAGGCGCAAAGTGAACAAAGATCGCACCGTCACACTCGACGGCGTGGCCTTCGAAGTGGACGCAGCCCTGGTGGGCGAGAACGTCGTGCTGCGCTACAGCCCGGAGAAATCTCCGGCGCAGCGCAGCGTCGAGGTCTGGCATCAAGGCAAGCGCGTCGAGATCGCCAAGCTCGTCGATGCTCTGGCCAACTGCTTCGTCAAGCGCAATGCCTCCACCCGCAACTTGCAGCTGAGGGCGGCGGTTGGCGAGCCAGTGGCCAAGGGCCTGAGCCTGCGCGAGCTGGTCGACCCCAGTGCCGACCTCGATGACGAGGATAACTTCTGATGTACCGCAAACACTTCGCGCTCACGCGCCATCCCTTTGAAAAACAGGTCGAGCCCGATGACCTCTTCGAGGCCACCTCGCTGACCGAGTTGAGCATCCGGCTCAAGCACCTCTTGGAGCTCCGCGGCATTGGTCTGGTCACCGGCGACAGCGGCTGCGGCAAGACCACGGCATGCCGGCGCTTGTGCGCCGGCCTCAACACGGGCCTGTACCGCGTGCTTTACGTCTCGCTGACGACCGGCAACGTGATGGACCTGTACAAGACCATCGCCTGGGAGATGGGCCTGCCCACCGAGCGCAATCGCGCGGCGCTGTTTCGACAGATCCGCGCCGAGGTCTCACGGCTGTGCGCCGAGAACCGC
>DASVHQ010000226.1:0-3329 GCA_036382515.1 Polyangiales bacterium
AGGGTGCAGGTTCTCGAAGCGACAGAGCGGTATGGATTGGCGGTGGATGAGCCGGGCACGTTCTTGGCGGTGTTCCGCGGTCGCTGTCGTACGGCGGACGTGGCAGCGATGCGGTCGCACCTGAACGCTTGGGGTAGTCGAAACCCAAACGTGGTGGAGCGCCGCGTCCTTGTCGTCATCGAGTGTGGGTCCACGCTTGGCGTGAAGGGGCGCGCCGAGATCGGTGCGATGCTGCGTGAACAGACGCGTGTGAAAGCTTGGGCGAATGTCGTCGAAGGCGACGGGTTCTGGGCGTCCACTGTGCGCGGGATGACGACCACTGTGCTGCTGATGGCACGACCCGCGGTCACGCTGAAGACGTTCAGCCAGGTGAGCGACGCCGCGCTTTGGCTCGCAGACGCAAAAACCAGTGAGAGGCTGACCGGTCTCGTGCGCGACCTCAGAGGAGGCCTGGGGCAGACCGACGCAAGGTTCAGCACGTTGACTGAGCAGTAGCCGGTGTCTGCTCCAGTGAAGATTTCGATGAGCCGGTAGGCGGCGTCTCGGTTAGCGGCAGGTAGCGCTGCCGATGGCCAGCGAGCAGGTGAAGCCGGTCGGGCAGGTAAGGCTCGTGCTGCAGTCGAGTACACAGGTCTCGAGCAGACAGGCCGACTTCGCGGGGCTCGCGCCTTCCGTCGGGAGGTAAACCCCCGACCGAGCGCGTCGGTGCACACCGCGGCTGTGTTGGAGAAACTGACGGAGTATGTCTTCGTCTGTGGTCCTACTGGGCGGACTGTTGAGGCTGCGTGAGCAGGCCGCGATCTGTGGCCCAGCGGTCGGGGACGCCGCCGCGCTGGGGCGATCTAATGACGCTGGGCCGAGGTGCTGGCGGACGGTCTGCGTTTGTCCGGCGCAACTCTTCCAGCAAACCGCTCGGCTATCAATCTGCCTCTCCCCTATGCCGAGCACTACGCCATCTGGACCGACGGAACCGCAGCGCTCGGTTAGGCTCCAGAATGACCCCCTTGGTATTGGAGTTCCATGCGGGACCGGGACGTGGGTCGGAAATTGTGGTCGAGTGGACTCCTGAGCCAAGAAGAGGGAATCGCGGGGCGCGGTTGTCTCCTCGCCGTCGATCTCAGTCGTCGTTTCCTTGATGCTGCTGATGGCGGCAGTCTGAAGAGCAGGCGGATGTTGCTCCGCAGAGCCCTCGACCGCGAAGTGGTGACTCACTCCGCTCACTACTCTCCCAAGCGGCCAGGGCTCGCAAGACCTCCAGCATCCACCGCGCCGGCTCCCGACCCGACTACCGCCCCCGTCTCTAAATATGACTTCTGGTGTCCCCTTTCACGCAGGCGTAGGCTGCGGGATTCCTAGTTCTTAACCCCTGAAGGAGATCTCATGCGCACACGATTGCTCTACCTTGGTCCGTTCCTCTTTCTCCTCTCGCCGGTGTCCCATGCCTGGGCAGGCGCCCAGCCGCACATGAGCTCGGCCTTCGAGCTGGTATCCCCCACCGGTCAGCGCTTCAACCTGATCACCCGGACGAGCAGTGACACCACCACCGACGCCACTGGCGCCCCCACGACGGTCACCGAGGTGGTTCTCGAGGTTGAGACAGTGCCTGGCAACCCCGACCGGCAGGGCCAGACAGGGATCGGGAATCCGAATCTCGCCGTCATGCAAGGCGCGACCACCGGGTCAGCCTGGAACCCCAGCCTGGCCAGCGCACTCTTCCTTGTGGCCAAGGGCTACGTCACCACGCGCGACGTGAGCGCCCAACTGGGTTTTGCCGTGACCGTGACCCGGGTACGCGGCGGCGCTGCGGCCGTGAAGGACCCGGCCACCGACGCCATCGTCCTGGGCCTCCTCCTTGCTCAACTGCAAGCCGCCGATCCTGCTGCCGCCCTGGCCATGTCTAGAATGATCGGCAACCCAGACCTATTTCCCGCTGGCCTCACCTTGCCCGCGCCGGTCACCACCCGCTAGTCCGCCGCGCGGGGGTAGGGCACCCGCCGCATGTTTATGCCGCCTTCCGCCACCGCGTGTTGACAGCGGCTACCCGAGCCAGCAGCCTGCCGCAATGCTCGCTCGTCTCGAGGAATCCATCGGCGCCGGCATCCTGCGCCTGGTGCAAGTCGCACAGCGACGTGCCGTGCGCGCCCAGCTCAAGCAGCACGTCGATGCGCGCGGGCGCGTCACGCCGTACCTGGAGTGTGGCGTGGCGAAAGAAGGCACTCTGGTCTGGCTGCACGGCTTCAGCGACGAGCCCGACAGCTTCCTGCGCACGGCAGCACAGCTGGTCGATCGCTACCGCATCGTGGCGCCAGCGATGCCAGGTTTCGCCGACGGCTGGGCGGACCCGGCCGAACGCCACACCTTCGAGGCGTACGCAGAGTGGCTCGGCGAAGTGGTGAGCGCGGTCGGCGGCGAGCGCTTCCATTTGATGGGCAACTCGCTCGGGGGTGCGACCGCCATCGGGGTCGCGGCGGCGCTCGGACCGGAACGAGTCGTGTCGCTGGTGCCAGTGAACAGCGCTGGCCTCGAGCTTGTGGGCGTGCGGGCGGTGGGCGACGAGATGCGCGCCGGACAAAACCTGTTCGCGGTGCGCGATCCGCAAGCGTACCGACAATTCATCAAGCGCATCTTCGCGCAGCCGCCGTACATACCTCGGCCGGTGCTGCTGCAGCTGACTGCGAAGTTGCGGCGCTCGGCCGACTGGTACGACCGCCTCATCGCCGACATGACGCAGAGCAAAGGGCACACCTCGGACGATGGCAACGCCAGCAGCATCGATCTCACGAGCCTACGCGTACCCACGCTGGTCGTGTGGGGCGACCGCGACACGCTCTTCCCGCTCGCGCACGGCGAGCACTTCGCACGCGCCATCCCCGGCGCGAAGCTCGAGGTGCTCGAGGGCGTGGGGCACTGCCCGCATCTGGAAGCGCCGACGCGATTGGCCGACGCCTTCAGCCGCTTTGCGGCGTCGCTGGGCTAGGTGCTCTGATCAAGGCCCCGCATCCGGACGCAAGCAGGCTGTGGCCGGTAGTCGTGTCGGGGCCGGCGCAGCGGATGCTGGAGGGGTTGCGAGTCCCGATTGTTTCTGCCGCACGGAAGAGCGTCGGTCGGGGTGCGTCACCACTTTGCGGTGAATGGCTCGACGGAGAACCACCACCTGCTCTTCAGGCCGCCGCCATCCGCGGCTCGCGCCGACCCTTGGTGCGCGATGGGCAGATCGACTTTGGCGCATTGGAGGACGAAGCACTCAGTCCTGACGACCTCATGGCCGGCTTGCGCAAGCTCGGCTACGCCACGCCCGACGTGGTCCTCCTCGCCGTGCTCGAAGAGAC
>DASVHQ010000227.1:0-3508 GCA_036382515.1 Polyangiales bacterium
GGGAACCTCGAGTCAGATCTGTGACGGTGCCGCTGCCGTGCTCATCGCCAGCGAGCGCGCGGTGAAGGAGCACAAGCTCACGCCGCGTGCACGCATCCACACCTTGTCGGTGGTCGGCTCCGATCCGGTGGTGATGCTGGACGGACCGATTCCCGCGGCGCGCAAGGCGCTGGCCCGGGCGGGGCTCACGATCGAAGACATGGATCTGTACGAGATCAACGAGGCGTTCGCATCGGTGCCGCTGGCGTGGGCGAAGGCGCTCGGCGCCGACCGCGCGAAGCTGAACGTCAACGGCGGTGCACTTGCGCTCGGACACCCACTAGGCGCCACCGGCGCCAAGCTGATGACCACGCTCCTGTGTGAGCTGGAACGCACGCGCGGTCGCTACGGCCTGCTGGCCATCTGCGAAGGCGGCGGTACCGCCAACTGCACGCTCATCGAGCGGTTGTAGTCGCCCCCCCGGTAGCGCCCCTCCACCGCCGCGCGGAGGGGGCCAGCGTCAGTGCGGGCTACTGCCCAGAAGCCGCGGTGGCTGGCTCGACGTTTGGCGATTTTGCATGCACTCCCTCGCGCGGATCGAGTAGCGTCGGCGCATGCGGACATTGGTCGTTGGTGGAACAGGCCTCATCGGTCAGTACGCGGTGCGTGAGCTCCTGCGGCGCGGGCATACTGTGCGTGTGCTCGCGCGACGCGAGCCGGAGCCCGGGTCTCTACCCAACGGTGTCTCCTTTGTGCGCGCCGACATGGTGTCGGGCGAGCTTGGGCCGGCGCTCAGTGGCATCGACGGCCTGGTGCACGCCGCAGGAGCCGACCCGCGCCTGGTCGCTCGGGGATCGGCGCTGGCTTTCTTTCGCCGGGTCAACGTCGACGCCAGCGCGCGTTTGTTCGCGGCGGCGCGCCAGGCGGGGGTGCGCCGCGCCGTATTCGTGACCTCCTTCTTCCACGCCATCGAGCCCGAGCTGGTCACCACCCAGCCCTATATGCGCAGCCGCGCCGAGTCCGAAGACGCGGCGCTCGCGGCGGCGGGTGAAGAGCTGGCGCTGAGCATCCTCCAGCCGTCGTGGGTCATCGGTCGCCTCCACGGGCGCGTCAGCTTGCCGGGCGCCCTCGTGCGCTATGTGCGTTCGCCGTCGCCGTTGTTCGGCCCAGTCGGTGGCTCGAACTTCATCGCGGCGGCGTCGCTTGCCGAGGCGATTGCCGCGGCGGTCGAGCGCGGCGAGGCTCGGCAGCGCCATGTCGTCGGCGACGAAAACCTCAGCTGGACAGACATCATCGA
Source organism: Polyangiales bacterium (assembly GCA_036382515.1). Taxonomy (GTDB): domain Bacteria; phylum Myxococcota_A; class Polyangia; order Polyangiales; family JAFGIB01; genus JADGRF01. The sequence continues at coordinate 1,277 of DASVHQ010000227.1, forward strand.
GCGCTTTGCCGCCGCTGCTGGACGCCCACGTCGGGTGCGGAAGGTCCAGGCTTCGGTGCTTGCTCCGCTCGGCGTGGGAGCGCGGCTGCTCACGCGGCTCGTCCGGCGTGAAACCGGGGTGGATCCGGCCTTCGTGACGCAGCTGTTTTCGCGCGACTTCTTTTGCGATGCGAGCCCCGCCGAGCAGGCGCTCGGCTACGCTCGCGGCAACCTCGCCACCGCAATAGCTGAAGCCGTGGCGGCAAGCGTTTGAGACTGCGCAGGGCGGACAAGACATCCAAACCTGAAATTCCCCCTTCCGTCACGGATGGTCCTGACCCGCGGAGCCACCGATGGGCGGTTCAGCAGCGTGATTTCCGCGCCATGAGCTCTGTCCTCTACTGTCGGCTACCTCGGCAACGGTCAGTCACTCCCCCACTGTACCGCCGCCAGGGGTAGCTGCTCAGGCGGGTGACGCGGGGCTGGGCGGCTGGCAGACTGGGCACATGCTTAATGCTGGCTATCGCCCCACGTCGCGCGTGGCACAGCTCGGCACAGCCGGAAGCCGCGCACGCAGGCTGCGGGGTCTGCCGCGCCGGCATGCAACGTGCTAAGCACATGAGCTATGGCCAAGAAGACCACCCAACGCCGCTTCGTGCTCTCCATCGCTTCGGCATCGGCCGTCGCAGCGGGCTGCCCCAGCACTCAGCCCATCAAGCACGGCCTGGTCGCCAATCCGCACCCCGACTCCGGCTCGCCTGCAGCTGATGGCGGCCCCGTGGCGTATGGCCTGTTCCCACAGCCACCCGTGGATGGCGGCACAGGCCCAAACGCTGCAGACAGCGGTGTTCAATATCACGGCGTGATGATCCAACCGGCCGACTCGGGTCCGCCGCAGTTTCATGGTGTGGTCGTACGGCCCATGTGCGCCGACGCTGGGCTCCCGAAATTCCTGGGTGTGGTGATTCGCCCCTCGGACGGTGGAACGGCGCCGGCCCCGTGCGTCCCGCCGGATGCGGGCAAGTAACATGGGCGAGTGGTTCGAGCTGGAATGGATGGGCGGCGTCGCCGAGCATCACTTCCACAAGGCGCGCCCCGGCGTGGACGACTTCGCCTGGGACACGCTGAACGCCACGAGCTTCCCCGAACGCGCAGTGCTCGCCGCGCGCGAAGTGTGGACCGACATCGCGCACAGCGAATACGCCGCCATCGCCGCGTTCTGCGAGGTGGTCGCAGCGCTGACCCGAGTGAAGGCGCCGCTCGACTTGATCGGCATGACCGGCGACTTCCTGGCCGACGAAGCGCGGCATGTAGAGCTCGCGAGTCGCCTGGTGATGCAGCTCGGGGGCGCGGCCGTGCGCAGCTTCGAGCCGAGCACGCTGGCGCCACGACTTTCGCCCGAGTTGACGCCACTGCAGCAGGCGAACGAGCTGGCGCTGCGCATCGGTTGCATCGCTGAAGCCTTCGCGGGTGGGACGGCCGCGCCGATCATGCGGGCCACGAGCCATCCGCTGGTGCGCAGCGTGTACGCCAGCATCTTGCGCGACGAGGCCCGACACCGCCGCTTCGGCAGCTTGTACTTCGAATGGGCGGCCGAGCGCCTGGACGCAGCCGAGCGCGAGCGCCTGGGCGCGGTCGCGCTGTCGACACTGAGCTCGTACGCGCCGCTGTGGCGCAAGCACCTGCGCCCGCGCGGCACCGCAGCTGATGGCGGCCAAGGGTTGCGCAAGGAAGACGTGCACGCCCTGGGCTGGATCGAGCCCGCGCAGTACGTGCCGCTGGCGATCTCCGTGGTGCGCGACGAGATCGTGCCTTCGCTACGAGAGCTCGGCATCGTGGTCCCGCAAGCCGAGCTCGACGAGCTGCTGCGCTTGCCGGATGCCGACTGACGACCGAGTCCGAGCCAGCGCTCAAAGCTTGCCAGAAAAGAGGTTCTGAACTTCGGTGGCGCTCAACGCGCGATCGTAGATGCGGAAGTTGTCGAACTTGCCCGTCGGGTAAGGATCGTTGTACTGCGAACGGCCGATCCAGTTCTGCGTGGTAGCGCCCAGACTCGTCGGATTGAGCGTCATGCTCGTGTTCTGCCCGGCTTGCACGCCGTTGATGTAGACCGTGGCGGTGTTGCCCGTGAGGGTCACCACGACGTGCTGCCAACTGCCAGTGGCCACCGCAGGCGGGTTCACTTGTTGCTCCTGTCCCGACGCGTTGCCGCCGATCGTGATGGCAAAGCGCGACGTGCCACCACCCGCCGCC
>DASVHQ010000228.1:0-13956 GCA_036382515.1 Polyangiales bacterium
CTACCGGCCCCGATACCCCTTTCATCCTTCCTATGAGCCACAGACTCGTCGAGACCGCACCGCTCGGGCGCAGTGCGTGGCGGAAAATGACGAGCGCTTTGATGCCCGCTGCGATCCTACCTGGCGCCCCGAATAGCCCGGCGGCTTGCGCGCCAAAGACTGTTCACCTACGGTAGCCGCCGTTGTGGGGCGCATCCGACGAGGGCGCGCCAGGTGCCATTCGCCTCCAACCGCGCGACTGCCGAACATGGCCAACACTAACGAGCTCGCGCAGGTCGAAGCGCTGCTTCGTGCGATCGTGGAGGGCACGACCGACGTCGTCTTCGTCCGCGACCTGCAGGGCCGCTATCTGCTGGCGAATTCCGCTGCAGCGAGCGCCAACGACGCCACCGTCGACGAGCTGGTCGGCAACGACGACAGCCTCCTCTTTCCCCCCGAGGTCGTGCGCGAGATCCAGGACGACGATCTGCGGACTGTCCGGGAGGGCGTCACCAGGACGTTCGAGCGGACGCTCCGGCCGCGCGGCGAGGCCCACACCTACCACGTCACGAAGGGCCCCTGCCGCGACCGCGCGGGCGCCATCTTCGGCGTGTTCGTCATCTCGCGTGACATCACCGAGCGAAAGCGCATCGAGGGTGAGCAGGCCCGGCTGCTCGAAAGCCTGGCGCGCGCGCAAGCCATCGCGCGGATCGGAAACTGGGAGAGAGAGCTCGCCACCAACGAGGTCTACTGGTCCGACGAGATGTGCCGGCTGATGGGCATGGCCCGGGGCGAGTCGCTCGATGCCTTCCAGGACTTTCTGAGCCTGGTTCATCCGGACGACCGCGAGCGCGTGAAGACGGCGGTGGGCGAAGCGATTCGCGAGGGCAAGCCGTATTCGGCGGAATACCGAATGCTGCGCAGAGACGGCAGCATCCTCACCATACACGCCACCGGTAAGGTGGAACAGGACGAACGTGGTCGCCCCCTGCGGATCGTCGGGACCGCGCAAGACATCACGGAGCAAAGACAGGCCGAGAACGCAGTGAGAGCGGGCGAGGAACGCGTCAGGCTTCTACTCGATGCTTCGGCGGAGGGCATCTTCGGCGCGGATCTCGAAGGAAGATGTACGTTTGCCAATCACGCCTTCACGGAGATGCTCGGCTACCAGCGGCCCGAGCAGCTGCTCGGCAAGAGCCTGCATCCGATCATCCATCATACGAAGCTCGATGGCTCACCGTTTCCCGCGTCGGAGTGTCCAGCGCTCCAGGCCTTTGTGAACAACGCCGCCGCCGAAGTGAATGACGATCTGTTCTGGAGAGCGGACGGCGCGAGTGTCCGCGTCGAGTACCGGATGCGGCCCATCGTGCAGGACGGCAAGACCACGGGCCTCGTCACGTGCGTCCGTGACATCACGGAGCGCAAGCGCATCGAGGATGAGCGGACCCAGCTGATCGAGCGCGAGCTGGCCTTGCGCGAGCAGGCCGATCGGGCGTGCATGGCCGCCGAGGCGGCGGCCGGGACGCTGCGTACCCTCGAGCAGATCACGGAGACCGCGCTCGCGAGCCTCGACCTCGACGACCTCCTCCGGACGCTCGTCGGGCGCATCCAGGAAGCGTTTGCGGTCGACACGGTCGGCGTCGTTCTGCTCGACGAAGAGAAGCACGAGTTCGTGCTGCGGGCCGCCGCTGGGCTCGACAGCGCGATGGCGCACGACTTCCTCCGGTTTCCAGTCGACCGCGGACTCGCTGGCCGGATCGTGTCCGAGCGCAGGCCGATCGTCATCGACGATCTGCGCGCGACCGACCTCGCGACTCCCCGCCTGCGCGACCTGGGCGTGCACTCGCTGATGGGCGCGCCGCTGCGCTTCGCGGATCGCACGCTCGGCGTCATCCACGTTGGCTCCCTCGTCCCACGGCACTTCACCGCTGACGAGACGACCTTGCTGCTGCTGGCCGCCGATCGCATCGCCGTCGCCATCGAGCACGCACGGCTCTACGACCAGGCACGCCGCGCGAACCAGGCACGCGACGAGATCCTGGGGATCGTCGCTCACGACCTCAAGAACCCGGTGAACGTGGTCGCTCTCTCCGCACAGCTCATTGCAGAGCGCATCGAGCGCAGCCTGGAGAGATCCGAGGACGTGAGCCGGCTGGCCGAGACCATCCTGGCTTCGGCGAGACGCATGGACCGCCTGGTCCAGGACCTGCTCGACGTGACGCGAATCGAGGCCGGCAGTCTCACCCTCGAGCTCGCCCGGCTCGCCGTCGAGCCGCTCATCGCCGAGGCGATCGAGCTCGCCCGGCCACTGGCCTCCCCCAAATCCCTGCGCCTCGAGATGCGGCTGGCGCCGAACCTGGCCGCGATCCAAGGGGATCGCCATCGCCTCCTGCAAGTGCTGGGGAACCTCATCGGCAATGCGGTCAAGTTCACGGACGACGGCGGCACGATCACAGTGGCCGCGAAGCAGGCGGGGCCCGACGTGCAGATATCGGTTGCGGACACCGGCACTGGCATCCGGGAAGAGCACCTGCCGCACATCTTCGATCGCTTCTGGCGGGCGACCAAGAGCGATCGGCGCAGCAGCGGGCTCGGACTGTCCATCGCGGACGGCCTGGTGCGCAGACACGGCGGACGGATCTGGGTCGAGAGCCGCTTCGGATCCGGCAGCACGTTCTTCTTCACCATCCCGGCCGAGCGGGAGCAGGGTTAGCGCGGCGGGCAATCGTCAGCTGCACACCCTGGTTTGGCACTCCGGCGCTCGTGTCGGCGGCTGGGCCGCGGGTGAGACGACCCCGTCGGCGCTTCGACAACGGCGTCGACGACGCGCTGCTTGTGGAGTCGGACCGCACCCTCTCGAGCTGGCTCGGGTACGACCCATGCCGCGAATTCACGCTATGCTGCGACATGATGACCATGTCGCAGCACGACCGCGAAGACTTGCAGCGCGCGAAGCTCCTGCTGGAACATCCGAGCTTTGCGGCGCGCGTGACGGATCTCGTTGGCCTGCCGGTCGAGAAAGCGGTCGACCTGTTCCCGGCGCGGCTTCGGGTCTCGATCCAGAACGCGACCAGCAAGGCCCTGATGCACGCGTTGTCTGGCGCGCTTGCAACGCTCGACCAACGACCCGGCCTGAGCGCATCTCCGAACCTCCACAAGTGGCTCGGCGCTGCCAGCGGTGCAGCCGGCGGCTGGTTTGGCCTGCCCGCACTCGCCGTAGAGCTGCCGGTCTCCACCACCATCATCCTGCGCTCGATCGCCGAGGTCGCGCGCCCGCACGGCGAAGATCTGAGCAGCTTCGAAGCGCGACTGTCGTGCCTCGAAGTGTTCGCTTTCGGCGGGCCGTCGCGGTCGGATGACGCCGCCGACACGGGCTACTTCGCGGTCAGGGCCGCGCTCGCGCGCCGCATGTCGGAAGCCACGAAATACCTGGCGGCCAGAGGTCTGTTGGACGACGGTGCGCCTGCGCTCGTCAGGCTCATTTCCAAGCTGGCCGCACGCTTTTCGGTCCCGGTCTCGGAAAAGGCTGCGGCTCAGGCGTTGCCCGTGCTCGGCGCGCTCGGCGGAGCCGCGCTCAATGTGATGTTCTTGAACCACTTCCAGAGCATCAGTGAAGGGCACTTCTGCGTCCGCAAGCTCGAACGCAGGTACGGCACGGACCTGGTGCAACGCGAATATGCCGCCCTACCCGTCCGGCCGTCGTCGTCGACAAAGTGAGCGCTCCATGGATGTGCCACGCCTCGTCGCCCAGCTGCTGTACCTGTTCGCGCCACTCTTATTCTCCATGGCGCTAGGCGGCATCGTGCTGCGCTTCGAGTTGCTCCAGCCGCTTCGGCGCCCCATCGATGCGGGCAGGAGCTTGGCTGGCAGACGCATCTTCGGCGACAGCAAGACTTGGCGGGGCGCGTTTGTGGCCCTGATCGCCTGTGTCATCGCCGTCGCCATACAAAAGTATCTCGTCGGTGCACGAGCCGCTGGCATCGCGCTGGTGGACTATGCCCACGTGCAGGTGCTGCCGTTCGGGACGGCGATGGGCGTCGGCGCCAGCTTGGGCGAGTTGCCCAACTCGTTCGTGAAGCGCCGTCTCGGTATCGCACCTGGCAAGACCGCGCATGGCCCGCTCGCGCTCATATTCTACGTTTGGGACCAGGTCGATGCGCTCACGATCATTTGGCCGCTGCTCTCGTACTGGCTCCGTCCAACTCTCCTTGTGGTCCTATCGAGCTTAGTCCTGGCGCTGCTGCTGCACCCGATCCTCTCTCTTTTGGGCTACGCGATCGGGGCCCGCAAGACCGCAAGGTGACTTTGGCGTACACGGTGGACTTGCGCGCGAGAATTCGGAATCGCATGCCAACGTCAACGTGATGCAGAGCTGAGACAGAACAACCAGTTTGAAAGCTATCGACGCGCCGCACGGTGAAGGCTGCGGGGCAGCCTTGTCGCGGCATTCGGGACAAGAATGTACGTGAGGCATTCTTGTCGGGCAGAGCCAGCCGACGAGCGTACGACAGCTCACTGACCGAGCTTGCCCAGCCCGCTCATTCTGACTGTCCGTCATCACGCTCGCGCGATCATGCGCATTGGCGAGTCCGACGCGTGCCTCTTGCCGCACGCTAGAGCTGACGCATCGGAACGTCGGAAGTTCTGGCGAGCTTCTTGCGTCGCTCGGTACAACAATCATGGACGCATCCACAAGCGCTCGAGCCGACTCCCAAGCACACGGACACCACATGCTCGTGTGCCTCGACCGTTCGTCCGCATCGGAAGTGTCTCTGCCGTACGTGCTGGGCATCGCGAAGACCTTCGGAACCCCGGTCACGTTGGTGCACGTGATGGAGCGGTGTCGGCCAGAGCACGCAGGGTCTCAAACGGGCGATGCGCTCGGGTGGGAGATCTCCCGGCGCGAAGCGAGCGTCTATCTCGAACGGGTTCAAACAGAAACGGCGCAAGCCTTGGGACAACCCGTCCAGGTACGGCTCGAGCAAGGGCAGCCGGCCGAGCGCATCGTGCAGATGGCACGTGAGATTGACGCAGATCTCATCGTGCTCTCGAGTCACGGCGAAGGTGGCGGGGCGGCGTCGAACCTGGGCAGCACTGTGCAGCAAGTGCTGGCGATCGCGCGCAGCTCGGTGTTCATCGTGCACACGCCCGAAGCCTCGGCTAACGGCTTGCCCAAGCGGATGCTCGTCCCGCTGGACGGTTCGCCACGCACCGAGAGCGTGCTGCCGACGGCCGCGCGCGTGGCCCGAGCCTACGGCGCCGAGCTGCTGCTCGTGCACATCGTCCAGGAGCCGATGCCGACGCTCGTGTTACACGCGCCCGAGGACCTCGCGCTTGCGCGTCAGCTAGCCGTGCGCCTCGAGCTCTCCGGGACTCGCTACCTCGAACAACTGCGCGATCGTTTGACGCACGAAGATGCCACCGTCCGTACACTGGTGGTTCGCCACGCGAACGAGCGCCAAGCTTTGCTCGAGCTAGCTCAGAAGGAGAAGATAGACCTGATCGTGTTGTCGGCCCACGGCTCGGCCTGCGATCCCGTGCACTCGTTCGGCAGTGTCACGACCGATCTGCTGACACACTCGCAAGTGCCGCTGCTCGTGCTGCAAGATCTCGCAGACCAGGACCTGTCTCGCAATCCGGATGCGCGGCAGAGCTCCGCGCCGCCGCTGCGCGCGAGCTACCCGCCGGAGGCTCAGTGACGCCGACAAAGACGTCCGTCACCGAGGTCGCCAAAAAGCACGGCGCGCTAGCGCGCCTTTGCGAGCGCCGGCCTCTCGCCGAAGCGCGTGGGCTCAGAACGGCAGCGACTGCCGAGTCGAGATTGCGTGCCTGCCGGCCTGGGGCTCGGGCACGAGCACGGTGCGCGCCTGGCTATCGCCGACCTCCGTGACGTACACGGTAGCTTGGGTCAACACCGCACGGTACGCATCGAGCACGTCGGCCGTCGTGTCCCATTATTGGATCGAGCGTCACGCTGCTGCTCGGTGATAGAAGCTGAGCATGCCGCCGAGGCGCTTACGGCGCTTCACCTGGCCGTTGTCGTTCGCCGTCGCTGCGCGTTGGACGATCAGCTCGTTTGCCAAGCCTTGATGCGTGCGCTCGACGTGATAATGCTGGACGAATTCCGTGACGAGCAGCCGAAGATGACGCTCCCCGAGCGGCGCCACGTGATTCAAGCATTCGGACTTGATCGAAAGCACGAAGCGCTCAGCGTATGCGTTCAAGTTTGGGCTCTTCACGGGCAGCTTGACCGTCGCCACCTCAGAACCAAGCGTCGCACGAAAGCCGGCACTGAAGAGCGGGTCCCGGTCGTGGATGAGTTTGTACCAGCCGCGCAGGAACCCGTCGACGACATCGGTCAGGTTGCGTGCGATCTGTTTCATCCACGCCTCGTACGGCTGATGCACGATGCCGGCGATCTCCACGCGCCGGCTCTTGAGGTCGATCACGAACAGCACGAAGTGGCGAACAAGCCCGCACGCGGTGAGCACCTCCACGCTGAAGAAGTCTGTGGCCGCGATCGCGCCCCAATACGCTCTCAAGAACGTGCTCCAGCGTGTGTGCTTGCCACGTTCAGGGGCTGGCTCGATTCCATGGTCTGCGAGAATGCGTGCAATCGTGGTGCGCCCGACGAAGCAACGCAGTTCCTTGAGCGCGCCGCGAATCCTGGTGTATCCCCAGCGCGGGTTTTCGTTGGCCATGCGCACGATCAACGCGGCCAGGTCCACTCGGGTGCGCGGTCTGCCCGGACCACGCTTGCGGCTGCCGTCGTACTTCTTGGCGACGAGTTGGCGGTACCAGCGCAGGATCGTGTCGGGCGTGCCGATGGTTGCCACACGAAGCAGTCCTGCCCGTCCCAAGGCTTTGCCTTTGACGGCCAGTCGGCGGCGCTGGGCGTCCGTCAGCCGCAGACGCTTGCCGACGAAGTGCTCTTTGTAGACCGCATTCTCTCGGCAAGCAGGTACGCGGTCTGCTCTTCACGGCGGCGCTCCAGCCAGCCGGCGACGGTCAGGATCAAAAAGTGAAGTGCCGTAGGCTTCATCTCGTCCCCACGCATCCTACGCCATAGCGGCGTTCCGAAATACTCGTGGCGCGCTCTTTAGCGCTGACCACCGGCGTACGCAGACGTCGGCAATCACGCTGCAATCGCTCGGCGGCGTATTGGGACAGGACGGGAATTGTGGCCCGGTAGATTTCTGAGCCGAAAGAGGGAATTGCGGGTCTCGCTTGAACCTCGATCTCGCCCGTGGCTTTGATGACGCTGATGGCGGCCGGTTGAAGAACGTCTTGGGACCGCTCCGCAAGACCACTGTGACGGCGCAATGGTGGCGGGCCGATTACCACCCTTCCGCGCAGCAGCTCCAGCACGCAGCTCGCAACTCCTCCAGCATCCACCGCGTCGGCTCCCGACCCGACTATCGCCGACCACCTTGTACTTGCAAGAGAACGAGCCCAAGAACGTGGCGGCTCTGGGCGCGCGCAACGCCTTCGAGGTGCGCGACGATCTCTTGCTCACGCACTTCGTGCCGGAGCTGAGCCCCATCGCGGGCCAACTCTGGCTCGTGCAGCGCTACTTCTCGGATGAGAAATGGAACAGGCACTCCTGGTACCCGTGGGAGACGCTCGCGGTGAGCAGGTTCACGCCGCGCCCCGATCCGACGCCGCGCAACCACGACCTGTGGTTCGACAAGACGCCGTTCGCGCTGAACCTCGAAGGCGCGCTCTTGATGCTGCTGGTGCTGTGCGGCAACTGCTTGGTGGTGGCGCTACGCGCGCCGCAGCGCACGGCTGAGTGACACGGCGTCGATCGCCGCCGCTCACGGCGGCGACGCGTAGTTGCGCTTCACGAAGCACAGGCCATCGGAGTTCAGGTGGCCCTGGGTGCTCTGGTCATAGGTCATGAAGTCGAGGTAGTCGCGCATGACCTCGCTCGGCTTGCCGCTCGGGTCGTAGGGGATACCCAGCGAATCGAAGTGCATGGCCGGCGCCTGGTCGGGCGGCGTGAACGAAGGCAAGCACGAACGCCACGGCAGGTCCTTGCCAGCAGCGTCCTTGAATGCCGTGTAGTCCGTGCCTTTCAGGTCATCGAGCGTCACCGTCCACTCGCCGCCCACGTTCTTGGCAAGCGCCGCGAGCTGATCGAAGTGCGCTGGGGTGTCGTGCTCGAAGCTCTGCCAAAACGGGTGATCGGTGTGCACGGTGGCCTGCGCGATCGTCAGGGTGTTCGCCTTGATCTGAATGCCACGCTGGTGCTCCTCGGAGCCGAGCGCATGGGCTGGGTCGTTGTCTGGATTCTGGCAATTGACGTACGCGGTCGGTGACTTGAAGCCCAACCTGAACTTCACGACCTGCGGCAGCTTGCCGAAGTCGTAGCCTTTGGCGCTCGAGCTGCAGCCACTGCCGCCCTTCCAGGTCGCTGTGCCGACGTACAGTACGGCCCAGCCGTTCTTCACCATCTGGGCGTAGTCTTTGCGAGCGGTCGCATCCAGGTTCAGCTGTTTGGCCTTGTCGGTGGCCGCAACGATGTCGAAGCCGAACGCGTAGCGCTTGGTGTCGTCGAAGTCCGCCCCGCCGTTGAGGTTCTGGTTGTCGATGGTCGCGATCGGCAACGCTTGCTCGCCGCTGCCGCCCTTGCCCGGCAGCGGCCCGCCCTGGTGCAGATCCGCCGCCCACGGTCCGTCCACGCGTGCCACGGCGCCATCGGTCTGAGACTGATCGGTGGCGGACTTGTCCGGGTTCTCCGAGAGCGTGACGTGGTCGAGCGTGACCAGCAGCTCGTCGAACTTCACCTCCCAGCCATCCACGAACGCCGGGTCGCCGTCGCTCGTGGGTGGGAAGGCGTAGCCGCCGAGCGCCAACACCTCGCCCGAAACGCTGAGCTGCACACTGCCGCCACCGCCAGACTTGCTGCTTCCGCAGCCGACAGCTGCTAGCGTCACAGCAATGCCCAGCCAACTCCGCACTCGAATCCAGCTTCGCACGCGCATGTCTGCCTCCTCATTCCCAGGTAAGTTGGTAGACGCCGCTTCGGGAGTGCAACGCGCCGTACAAGCTCACGTCCGCTGCCTGCGTCGGGGCATCGGCGAAGCGGTAGAGCAGCGGGCTCTGTGACGTTCGCGGCAACAACGAGAAGTCCACGCCCGAAAACCACTTGCGCGGGTCGACGCGAAGCACGAGCTTGCCGCCGTTTTCCGGCGTGAGGTTCACGGCGATGGGCGTCACGATCCGCTGCTTGCAGATCGGATTGGCCCCGGGATATGCCGGGTCGCTCGACGCGATCGCTCGGTTGTCACCGATCGTCAGCTGCGCTTCGAACGGGAAGCGCCCACCGTTCTTCTCGGCGGTCCCCGCGACGTCCAGGATCACCGGTGCGTTGCTCAGGTCGTTGATATCCGCTGGATGCGTGATGTCGCCGCCTGCGAGCCACAGCTCCGCGGCCTTTGCAGCCACGCGAATGCCTTCTCCGTCGTACGGAAAGCTCTGCTCGTGGGCGGACAGGGCATCTACATCGAGTGGCCCGAACACTTCGGCCACGTAGATGCCCGGCAGCACACACGCCGTCTCCTGCGCACCCGACGAAGGCACGCTCTGGTTCAGGTAGATCGCCCCCACGTGCAGGTGCGCGCGCGTGAGCGTGACGTGGTAGCCCACGCTGTTGTCGAACTCGAGCGTCTTGCCGACGTTGGGCGCTGCGCCCACCGCCACCGCCGAAAACGCCACGCGTTGACCGCCCGTCGTGCCCGAACACGCACAGGCGAGACACAGCCAGGCCAGCACGCTGCTGCGAGCAACTCTCATGGCTTACCTCCCAGATGCACCGTCAGCGTCAGGTAGACCGCGCGCGGAGCACCGGCGCTGAAATGGCGCACCGGCACCAGCGTGGGAAACGCCGCGCTGTGAAAGTCCGACGCGTAGTTGTACTCGCCCAGCCGATACTGCGTGTTCAAGAGATTCGTGCACGAGAGCCCAAGCTCCAGCACCGACCAGCCGAGCGTGCCGTTGAGGTCGAGCGTGAACACGCTGTCGCCGCGCTCGCCCTGCGGTAGCGGGCGCGCTGCGACGAAGGTCGCGCCGGTCGCGAGACTGCCGCGCAGCGCGTGCCCGCGGGCTTGCTCGGGACGCAGCAGCTGATCGTTGAACAACGCGCCGTCGAGGCGCGCGACCCAATCCGGGATGTACGGGATGAGCAAGCCCGTATCGGCGAACATCGCGCGCACGTAGGTCAGATTGCCGGCGACATCGAAGAAGCCGCCGGTGACGCGCAGGGTGTTCGCGCTGCCGGTGCGCGTGCTGGCCCCGCCCAGCACGTTGCGTCCGGCACTCTGCGAGAAAACGAGATCGTGATCGACCCGCGTTTGAAAGAGCGTGGTGCGCGCCGACAGGTCGAGCGCGCCGAGCTTGCGCTCGAACGAGAGCCCTGTCTCGACCGAGTCGGCCGCAGCGAAGGGCGTCTTCGCATCTTGGCTGATGTACACCGGGTCGACCGAGCGCACGCCGTGGCCGTAGCCGAGCGAAAGCGACGCGCCGGAAAATGGGCCCACCACGAGCGACGCGCGCGGCGATTGCGCGGCACCCACCGTGGACACGCGCTGCGTGGGCTCGCGGTAGGCGCCGAAGTCTTGCTGACTCAAGCACGACGCATCACCTGGCGGATTGCTGCGCGACGGGTGCGACACGGACTGGACCGCGCAGCGATTGAGCACATCGTAGGTGAAGAGATCGCCGCGCACACCACCACGCAGCGCGAGCCAATCGTTCGCGCGCAGGTTCAAGTCAGCATACAAGCCGAGGTCACCGAGCGTGGCGCTGAGGTCCGTGTCCGTGTGATAGGGGTGACCCGTTGCAGCTTCCACACGCATGGCGGTGCTGTCGACGAAGTCAGCGCGACCGAAGTAACCCACCTCCAGCCGCTGCGGCTGACCCAGGGCGCGCTCGGAGACCTGCACCGAGCCACGCGCGCCGACGGTGTTCGCGCTGTTGTGCAAGTCGATCAAGTCACCACGCTGCGCGTGCGGCGACTGCGAGGGCTCCTGCGGATCGAGCAAGAAGCCAGTGAAGTTCTCGCGCAAGCGCATCGGCTGCACGATGCCGAAGAGCTCGTGCCGCACCAGCATGTGCTCGTAGTGCGAATCGAGCTCGGCGTAGAGCGAATAGCGCGAGGCGTCTTCACCCTGGCGCGGGTCGTAAGTGTCGTAGAAGCCCACGCGCTGTTGCTGGTAGTCGTCTTCGCGCAGCACGCCGGCGGTGTGGAAGCTCGCCAGGTACGCAGTGGCACCCACGCGGTAGGTGTGCACGCCGCTGTGAGCTTCGTACTGCGTGAGCAGCGAGCCGCGGCGACCGTCACGGTTCTGACCGAAGCCCTGCGTCTGGTACAGATCGACACCGGTGAAGGTGCCCGGGCGCTCGCCATCCGGCCCCCATAGCAGCAAGGTGCGGCTGGTACCGAACGAGCCGAGGGTCTGCTTGGCGATGAGCCCGCGCTGCGGCAGGCCAAGCTCGTAGTCGGCACTGCCCGCCACCGCGAAGTTGCCCTGACGCGGATCGAACGGACCTTCTTGCACACGCAACGAAGTGACCAGCTCGGGGATGATGAAGTGCGTGTCGGCATAGCCGTTGCCGTGCAGGTTGCCCGCCTGGTTGATCGGCACGCCTCCCACACTGAACTCGATGTCTTGCCCCTCGCGCGCGTCGAAGCCCCGCATGAAGACTTGCTCGGCGTGCCCCTCGCCGCCTTCGTTCGTGAGCAAGATGCCAGGCGCGAGCTTGAGCATCTCTGCCGCATTCTGGCGCGGCACGCTCGCGAGCTTGCCGGGCTCGAGCTGGAAGTCGGAGCTGCCGCGGCTGGGCGCGTGCACCCGCGCATGGGCGCTGGCTTCGAAGGGTGGTTCGGATTCGGCGGACTCGGCGGACTTGGCGGGCTCGGCGGCGGCAGCCCCGGGAGCAGGTTGTGCACTTGCTGCTGATGGCGGCGGTGCGACAAGCGCCGGTGTCTCGCCCGGTAAGCTGAGCGGCGCGGCAGGCGACGCCTGCGGCGGCGACGTCGGAACGCTGGGCGGTGTCGGTGTGGGTATCGACGGCGACGGCGCGGCGCTGGGCGGCGTGAACTGCACCGGCACGCGGATGCGACTGTCGACCGCCTGCTGTCCGCGGCGCGCTGGCTCGAAGCGCCATTGCCTGACAGCTGCCACCGCTGCGTCATCGAAGGGTTGCCCGCCGCTCTGCGCGACCTCGGCCGCGCTGACGCTGCCGTCGGCAGCCACGGTGACGATCAGGGTCAGCGTCAGCGGCTGCGCGGACTCGCCAACCGGCGACGGATACGCAGGGCTCTCACCTTGCAGCAACTTGGGTGGTGTCACGCCCTCTGCGCTCGCAGACGGCGCCTCTGGCGCACCTTGCGCACGCGCATTGGCCGCGTCGAACCAGCCCAACGCCAACGCGAGAGCTGCCACGGCCGCGATGCGCGATGCTGGAGAATGGAGTTGGATACAGGACACGTTGACTGACTCTCCAAAAGGAGGCGAACACGGGCTCGCCGGCGCTGGATTTGAAAGAGCTGCACGACCCGCGCAAGTGCGCTGCTGCGGGTCTGGTGTGGTCAGCGCGCTGCAGCCGACGGCTGCAGGCGGCGCGTGGCATTCGAGGCAGGTCACCGACAGCTGCGAACCCGGCGGCCATTGGAATGGCACGCGCCTGGGATCGACACCGGGCCGCATGCTCGCAACGCGAGCGGTGCCCGGCCGGCCGGTCTACGCGCTCACACCGGCGGCGAGCACTTGGGTGCGTAAGCGAATACGTTCGTCGCAACCACGGCGACAGACTGGGTGGCGAACGCCAACACCTGCTGCACACCTGCGCAGCCCACCAACGTAAGCGCAGCGCGATGCACGGTGCGGTCGCGGCGGCCCGTGATGACGAGGCAGTGCTCGTGCGCGTGCGCAGCCTCTGCGCCGCGCGCAACGCCGAGCACGGCTTGGCGGGACACGCCGGAGCCGAGCGTGCGGGCTGCACCGACGTGGTCTTCCCCACCCTCGTCCGAGTGGATCAGCTCGCCGTGCTCTGCGCAAACGCTGTGCCGTACCAGTGCGAGGTGCGCGAAGCTCGCCAACTGCCCGGCGACCGAGCCGCACACCAGAACCAGCGCCAGCCATGACATGACCCCGCCGCTCGCCTCACGGCGGGCCACGTTCTGCGAGCGCAACGAGCGCAGCGGTCGGCCAGGTGCCATACCCGACCCGGATACGGGACAGTTGCACCACTGTCAAGCCGCGCCCTGCGACAAGCTGCCGCAGCCCCACGGCCCGCCGCCAGGGGTAGCTGCTCAGGCGGGTGACGCGGCGCTGGGCGGCTGGCAGACTGGGTGGTGGTTATGCCGGCTATCGCCCCGCCTGGCGCGAGATCGCGAAGTATCCGAAGCTTCTGGCAGCGGTTTGCCGGCCCGGCGGTTTGCGAGGTCAGCAATGGAGTGGCTAACGCGGAGATCCCGTGACTCGTCGGCCGACCTTCGGTCGGGCTGGCGCTTGCTTCCGGCGTGCGCCTGGTTGGCCGTCCTCAGTTGTCACGCCGCGCCCGCCGGTGGTGCGGACACGCCGGAGTCGTTCTGTACGAGGTTCATCCAGTCCATCATTTCGACCGCGGCGCGTTGTGAAGGTGGCTCCGTGGCCGCCTGGACGACGGTATTCGATCCGAGCTTCGAGTGCAGGCACGCCGCTGAAGCCGCCGCTGCCGGGCGCCTCGCATTCCGCCGCGCGGAGGGGCCAGCGTTAGTCCTGGCTATCGCCCGGTCACACCTTCGATGAGGTCATCTCCGTGCTCGAGTCGCTCGCTTCCAAACGCGCCAGCCTTGATCTCACGGCTTCTCGCCACACCGAGCCCGTCGCCGCCGAGAAGTTGGAGGAAAGCAAGCTCTGGGTTGGCAGTCAGAACCGGGCGATGATCGCTCTCGGGGCCATCCTGAACACACAGCCCGAGCGCATCGCT
>DASVHQ010000229.1:0-50065 GCA_036382515.1 Polyangiales bacterium
TCGATGTCACGACAATGTCACACGAGCGTCATCTTCTCGGGCGCTGCCGCCCGTATCAACGCCACAAACCTGAAACACGGAGAAGACGTGCTCATGCGATCCATCATTTCCCGTCGCCTAGACAAGCTTGCGGGCGCATTCATCGCGCTCACGCTGTGCGGCGTGCACGCGCAGGCGTCGGCCCAGGCCACGCCCGCGGCGGCACCCGGCAAGGCTGTGGCAGCCCCGGCCGCTGCGAAGCCAACGGCGGCCGCGCCGGCGAAGGCAGCGGCTGCGCCCGCTGCGCCCGTGAGTGCAGCCCCCACTGCGCCTGCTGCGACAGTGACTGCCGCTCCGGCTGCGCCCGCTGCGCCCGTGAGTGCAGCTCCCGCTGCGCCTGCTGCGCCTGCTGCGCCTGCTGCGCCCGCGGCGACAACGGCTGCAGCTGCGGCTCCCAGCGTGCCCACCGCGGCCGCGGCTGCGCCCGCCGCTGCGGCGGCGTCCGCCAGCGCCACGTCGACCACTCCCGTGGCCGCATCGAGCGCTGCGCCCGCCGCTGCGGCGCCTGCCGAGTTGGTCACGCCTGCGGCTGCCGCGCAGCCGCTCAGGCCCTCGCCGTTCGATCGCGAGTGGGAGGTGGCCCAGCCGCCATCGGCGGCAGCGTCCTCGAAGTGGCTGCCCTCGTTCTACGGCTTCGTCGAAGCCGACATGATCTACGACACCACGCAGAGCTTCGATGATCTCGCGGGCAACGCGTCGATCGCTCGCAAGGGCAGCTACGCTGGCGACAACTCGCGCTTCACCTTCGGCGCGCGTAACTCGCGCCTCGGCTTCAAGCTTGCGGCACCCGAGTACCGCGACGTGCGCGCGAGCGCCGTGCTCGAAATGGACTTCCTGGGCAAGCAGCCCTCCGGCACCTCGGAGTCCTCGCTGCTCACGAGCCCGCTGTTCCGCATCCGCCACATGGCCCTCAAGCTCGAGAGCGACTGCGTCGACCTGCTGGTCGGTCAGTCGTGGAATCTCTTCGGTTGGCAGCCGTACTTCCACCCGAACACGGTGGAGATCCAGGGCGTGCCGGGTCAGATCTACTCGCGCGCTCCGCAGTTCCGCCTGTCGCACGTGTTCAAGACCGAAGACGTGAATGTCGAGCTCGCCGCCGCCGCCGTGCGCCCCGCGCAGCGTGACGCCGGCATGCCCGACGGCCAGGCCGGCGCTCGCATGTACTTGAACAAGTGGAAGGGTCTGCGCACCGCGGGCAGTACCGGCACTTCAGAGGATGCAGCCGCCATCGGCGTCTCCGGCATCGCGCGTCGCCTGCGTCTGCCCGAGCTCTCGGGCGCACCCAAGAGCGCGAGCACCCGCACCGGCTGGGGCTTCTCCGTCGACGCGCTCGTGCCGGTCGTGGCGGGTACCAAGGAAGATCGTAGCAACGCCCTCACCCTGACGGGCTCGTTCATCCGTGGCGACGGCATCGCCGATCTCTTCACCGGCCTGACGGGCGGCATCGGCTTCCCCGCGGTGCCGAACCCCACGAACGCCTCGCCCGCGCCGACCTACAACTCCACGATGGATGCGGGTCTGCTCAGCTACGACAACAACGGCGATGCCCGCCTGGTCGAGTGGCAGTCGGTGATCATCGGCGCGCAGTACTACCTGCCCGTCGACAACGGCCGCGTCTGGCTGTCGGCCAACTACTCGCAGATGCAGTCCGACAACGCCCTGGAGTTCGTGGGCAAGTCCGCGATGTCCTCGACCAAGGTGTTCCACAAGTCGCAGTGGGCCGACGGCAACGTGTTCTGGGACGCCACGCCGCAGGTTCGCTTCGGCCTCGAGGTCGCGTGGTTCCAGCAGAAGTACGCCGACGGCCTCAAGGCTCACGACGAGCGAGTGCAGCTGTCGAGCTTCTACATCTTTTAAATCGGGCGCAGCTCTGACACGGCAAAGGGCCTGCCCTGCTCACCTCGCGGTGAGCGCGGCAGGCCCGATGTCTTCTTGGATGCAACGTGGTGTTGCATGTGTCGGTCGCGGTCGGAGCGGCCTAGAACTTCACCTGGCCGCGCGCCCAGAACACGTTGTTGGCCACGCTCGGGTTCTCGTAGTTGAGCTGGTAGGCCAGCGTCAGGCGTAGCAGCTCGGCCGGGTACACGTGGCCGACCAGCGTCACGGCACCAAGGCCGTTGCCCTTCTTGGCCGTGCTCGGGTCGAAGATCTCGCCGCGCGCACCCAGGGCCACGTACTGCCCGAGGTGCTGCGTGAAGCCGAGGTAGCCGGCCGTCTGGTTCGCATCGACGATCGAGTTGGTCGCCACTTGCAGCGCGCCCTGCTTGACCAAGAGCACCTTCGGGTAGTCGCTGAGCTTGCTGCGGTCGAGGTTGTGCGAGATCACACCCTCGGCATACAGCGCCAGCTCGCCGAGCACCGGCAACTCCACGTTGTAGGTGACGTCGAACGCGGCTGCGCGATGGATGAAGTTGCCGTAGCTGTGGGCTTCGTTGATCGTGGTGGTCTTGGTGTCGTCGATAGCAGGTGGCAAGTAGCCCTGGCCGATCAAGCCCGAGATGCCCGCACGCAGGCCGCCAAAGTGCACGCCGACGCGGCCAACGAAGTCCTTGGCGCCGTTCGGATCGGTGCCCGGGAACACCGCATCGGAGATCGGGTTGCCGTTGACGGCGGCGAGCTGGTAGACGACGTGCTGCTCGAGCAGGTCGCCCTGCGCGCGTACGCCGACGTCGCGCGAGCCAGGAAACAAGCGGTTTGCGGCGAGCGTGCGTTCCACGAAGGGCAGCACCGAATCCGACTCCTGCACTTCGTAGCCGAACGGGATGTAGAAAAGGCCCGCAGTGAGCTTGGTCTTCACCTCGTGCGTCCACGGCACGTAGATGCTGAGCTCGGCCTCCTTCACGCTCACGCCGGAGGGGATGGCGTCGATGTTGAGCAGGAACTCTGCGGGGTCCAGGGTGTAGGTCGCGCGCAAGCGTGCGCGCCGCACCTCGAAGAGGTCCTTGTTCAGCGGCTTGCCTGTCGTGTCGATGCCGTTGTGTGAGCTGTCGTTGTGTACGTATTGAGCCTGCACGTAGCCGGAGAGCTTCAGGCGCGAGAGCGCATCCACGCGCTTTTCGAGCGCGTCCACGCGCTGGCTTGCGGCGTCGATCGTGGGCACAGCGCTCGGCGCGACCGCCGTCGGCGTGGCCGCCGCCGCTTGCTGCGGGGTCGCCGCGACGGCGTTCGGTTCGGCTGCGACGGCCGGCGTCGGGGCCGCGACGCTCGCGGCGGGCGCGTTCGCGGTCGGTGACGCTGACGGCGGCGGCGCCAGTTGCTCGACGACCTGTGGCTGGACAGTCGGTGCGGCTGCGGATGCGCTGGCCGGCGCGGTGGCCTGCGCCGCCGTCAGCTGCGGGCGCGCCAGCACTGCGGACAGGACGAGCACGCTGCGCGCGCGGGACGAAAAACGGAAAGTCATGACGGGACTCCTAAGTGGTTTGCGGTCTTGCAGCGCCCTTGAGCAGCATCCGTGCCAGCGGCGTCTTCGTCGAAAACCGGAGCAAATACCGGATGTTCTCCGTGAGAGATGGACGGGGGCAGCAGATATCACGGTTTTACCGTGAGGCAAGAGGCCGTCACCGTCGGCCAGCTGTGGCCCTTCACGGGCGCTGCGGGCTGAGCGCTCGGCGGTTAAGCGGACGCTCGTGGGCACGCTGGTGGGTAGCGGGCTACGCCGAGAATCGTTCCTGCGCACATACCCAGCCGACCCCCGAAGCGCCGTCAGCCACCACTCTTGTCTGCACGCTCGTCGGCGTGCCCGCTACAGGGCGTCTTTCCCGGCCTCGCGCGCCAGCCACTTGGCCAGCGTCTTGTCGTCGATGCCCAGCCGTTCGGCGGTCAGCAGCTTGCGCTGCCCGAGTTGTACGAAGGCCCACGCTACATAACGGCGTTGCAGCTCCCGCAGCGGCAGCACCGTGCTTCCGAAGTCGAACCCGCTGTCGCGCGCCTGGCCAAACGTGCTGGGCAGGTCGGCCGGCGTGACTTCGGTCGCGTGTCCGAGCACCACGACGCGTTCCACCAGGTGCTCCAGCTCGCGCACGTTGCCCGGCCAGCTGTGTTCGATCAGGCGCTGCACCGTGGCGTCCGCAAAGCGCTCCACGCGGCAACCGACGTGGCGGCTCCTGGCTTGCGTGAGAAAGTGTGCGAGCAGCACCGGGATGTCCTGTCGCCGCTCGCGCAGCGCCGGCAGCTCGATGGTGATCACATCGAGCCGATACAGCAGATCCTCGCGGAAGGCGCCCGCTGCTACGCGTGCGCGCAGGTCACGGTGCGTTGCGGCGATGATGCGCACGTCGATTTCACGCTCGCGGTTCGCGCCCACGGCCCGCACCACGCCGCGCTCGAGCACATCGAGCAGCTTGGCCTGCAAGGGCAGGCTCAGCTCGCCAATCTCGTCGAGGAAGAGCGTGCCATGTTCGGCTTCCTCGAACAGGCCCACGCGGTGCGCAACGGCGCCGGTGAAAGCACCTTTCACGTGGCCGAACAGCTCGCTCTCCAGCAGGTTCTCGGGGAGCGCTGTGCAGTTGATGGTGACGAACGGGCCGTTCACGCGCTGGCTCTCGGCGTGGATGGCTCGCGCGACCACGCCCTTGCCCGTTCCCGTCTCCCCGGTGAGCAACACCGGTGCGTCGCTGTTCGCCACGCGCTCCACCAGCTGGTAGACGCGGCGCATGCCTTCGCTCTCGCCGACCAGCTTGTGGAGCGACCAGCGGTCCTTGATCGCGCGCTTGAGCGAGCGCGTCTCGCGTCGCAGCGCGGCGTCTTCCAGCGCTCGGTCGAGGAAGAGCGCGAGCTCGTCGACCTTGAAGGGCTTGGTCAGGTAGTGGTACGCGCCGCGACGGATCGACTCGATGGCGGTGTCGACGGCACTGTACGCGGTCATGATGATCACCGGTCGCTCGGGGGCGACGCGGCGCGAACGCTCGAGCAAGCCGAGCCCGTCCAGCTGGGGCATGCGCAGATCCGTGACCAGAGCGTCGAACGGCTCGGCTTCTAGGAGCTTGGCCGCCTGGAGGCTGGAGCCGACCGGCACCGCGTCGTAGCCGTGTTCCTGCAGACCGTCGGTCAGCATCTCGGCCATCGAGAGCTCGTCGTCCACGATCAGCACGCGCGCCTTGCGTGGCTTCGATGTCGTGTTGGGTTGTTCCGATGTGCTCATGCTGCACCTTTCACTGCAGGCAGGTCGACGCACGCACGCGTGCCGGTCGCCACGGGATCTTCACCCGCATGCGCCGCTTGGCGTGGCCCGATGCTGAGCGTGCCCTGGTGGTGCTTGACGATCTCGTTGGCGATCGCCAGGCCCAGACCCGTGCCCAGACCCTCGGGCTTGGTGGTGAAGAACGGCTCGATGACACGTGCGGCCGCTTCGGGCGCGATCCCGGTTCCGTCGTCGGTGACCACGAAGGCGACGCGCGTTGCGTCGGCGCGCACCTGCAGCTCGACGTGACCGCCCGGCTCGCAGGCATCGCAGGCGTTGAGCAGCAGGTTGATGACCGCTTGTTCGAACAGCCGCGGCTCGCAGGCGATCTGTGGCAGGTCGGGGTCGGCGACGACGGTCAGGTGCACACCGGCTTTGGCGAAGCGGTGCTCCACCAGCCCAACGCACACCTGCGCGATGTGGCGAGGGTTGACATGCTCCGTCGCCGGACCTGCGCCGCGGGCCAGCCCGAGAAAGCCGCGGATCACCTGGTTGATGCGGTTGCCCTGGTCGATGATCGCTTCCACTGCGCGCTTGCTTCGTTCGTCGTGCGCGACGCGCGGCAAGACTTGCTCGGCGCGACCGATGATCACGCCCAGCGGTGTCGAAACCTCGTGGGCGATGCCGGTGGCGAGCGCGCCGAGCGTGGCGAGCTTGTCGGCACGCACGAGCCGTTCGTCGCGCTCCTGCGAGAGCGCCGCGATGTCCAGCTCGCGCGCCAGCTCCAGCTGCCGACGCTGCCTGCGTGCGGCGAGCCCTCCGAAGAGCAGCACCAAGAGTGAAGCCAGTGTCACGCTGAGCAACAGGCGAAAGCGCGCGCGTAGCTCTCGATCGCGCTCGTTTTGTGCGCTTGCGACGACCACCGCCGTCAGCGGCGGAGCGCCCGCCTTTTCGAGAGGCCACAGGCCCGCCATGGCGGTGCGCCGCGGCAGACCGAGGGCCGCTGCCTCGCCACGCGACAGTCGTGCAGTGTGCGCGTGCCGCGCGATGGCTTGCTCGACGCCAGGGCTACGCACGACGATGTTCCCGGGGCCCAGCAGACCAGCCTGCCCGGGCGCGGCGACGAACACACGCAAGCCTTGGTGCTCTGTCAGTGGCTGCAGCTGGGAGAGCAGGCGGGGCAGCTCGACGTCCGGCCCACGCGCGCTGAGCACGACGGCCATGCCGTGCGCGAGCGTGGCCTGTTCACGCGCGAAGTCCGTGAGCGCCGCATTCGACTCGCGCTCCTCGTCCCAATAGGCGAGCGCGAAGATCACGGCAATGCTCACCGCCATCCACAGCACCAGGGGATGAGGTTGTGCTGCCACGGCTGGAGTCACGGGCTTGGTCCTCGTCCAGAACGCCGGCGGTGGATGGCTGAGTAACATGACGGTTCCACTCTTCAGCAAGAGTCGAGCCGACCGGCGTTTGTGCCCGAGATTGTGGCATTCGCCGTGCCGCCAGGCCCGCGTTTGGTGGAAGATTTCCGAGTCGGATCCGGAGTTGTTCCGGCCGCACGGAGCCTCCAACGGGCCGAAAGGCCTGTTTCTCCCGCGATCAGTCCAACGGCACGGCCTGTGCTCTACGCCGCCACGCCATGTCCATTGCCTCGATGCGTTTCGTCACTGCCGTCTGCACCTGTGTGTTGGCTGGCGCAGGCGTTGCGCCGCAGCTCCACGCGGCCGACACGGCGTCCGCGCCACGCGCCATCAGCCTGACGGACGCCATCGCGTACGCGCGCGAGCACCAGCCCCAGCTGCGGGTTGCGCTGGAGCGCATGAAGGCGCAGGAAGCGCAGGCGCAGATCGCCCGCGCGCGCTGGCTGCCAAGCGTCGGACTCACGGGCCAGCTGTTTGGCGCGACCGCGAACAACACCACCGCGAGCTACGTTTCGACGAGCCTCGTGGACCTCCCGCGCATTGGCGGCACACGCGTCTTGTCGGCCGGGCGATTTTCGCCGTATGCGTCGAGCCTGGTCGGCGTCGGGGCGACGCAGGAGCTCTTCGACTTCGGTCGGATCGCGGCCGCAGCTGCCGTCGACGACGCGCTCGTCGACGCACAACGCAGTCGCGCGCAAGCGGCACTGCTCGACGTGACGTTCAACGTCGAAGAGGCGTACTTCGCGGTGCTGGCTGCTCATGCGATCGTGGACGCGGCCACCGGCGCCTACGAACGCTCGCTCGTGCACCGAGACTTGGCGAAGGCAGGCGTCGACGCGGGCCTGCGCTCGCCCATCGAGCTCACACGGGCGCAAGCAGATCTCGAAAACTTCGCGGTCGGTGAGCAGCAGGCACGCGGCGGTTTGGCCCTGGCGCAGTCGGCGTTCGCGGCCGTCACCGGCGTCAGCGATGCGGCCCTCGATGCAGCGGGCGAGCCGCAGGCCCCCGCAGACTTGCCCGCGCTCAGCGACGCGCTGCGACAGGCCGCAGCGCGCGATCCGGCGATCCTGGAGCTGCTGGCACAGCTGCAGGCCGACGAGCTGAAGACACGCGCGATCGCTTCCGAGCTACGACCAGATCTCTCCTTGACCGCAACTGTCTCGGGGCGTGCTGGTGGTGCGCCACCTTCAGGTAACGGTCGTGCCGCGCTTGCGGACGGCTTCGTTCCGGATGTCGTGAACTGGGACCTGGGGGTCGTGTTCACCTGGCCGCTGTTCGACGCCACAGTCGGCGCGCGCAAGGCTGCGTCGCTGGCGGACGCGCAGGTGCGTCGCGCGGAGCTCGCGTCGGCGCGCTATCAGCAAGCGGCTGCAATCCGCGCTGCGTACTTGGCAGTCGACGTGGCCCGCATGGCGCTGCCCGCGCGCAAGCGCGCGGTCCAAGCTGCACAGGCCAATCACGCTCAGGCAGACGCACGTTTTCGTGCCGGGCTTGGCACCAGCGTGGAATTGGCCGACGCCGAGGCACTGCGAGAGCAGGCCGAGGTGCAGCTGGCGGTGGGGCAATTCGAGCTCGCGCGTGCGCGTGCAGCGTTCGGCAGAGCGATCGCGGAAGGACTGTGACGTGACAGCGATGGACGACAAGAATGGGCCCGTGACAGCGACCAAGCGTGGCAAGCCCCTCGTTTTGGTGGTGATCGCCGCGGCGGTCGTGGTGGTGCTGGGCCTTGGCGGCTTGCTGGTTCAACGAGCCGAATCCAAGGTGAACAAGGTCGCGCTGACCGACGCTCCGAAGCCAGTGACGGTGATCGCCGCGCGGGCTGCCTCGTTCCGACCGTCGCGCAGCTACGTCGGCACGATCGAGCCGTGGGTCGAAGCCAAGGTGGGACCGCAGCTTGTTTCTGCTTACGTCGACACGGTTTTGGTGCGGCCGGGCGCGGTGGTGAAGCGCGGTCAGGTCCTGGCGACGCTCGACTGTCGCAACGCCAGCGCGACGAGCAAAGCGGTTTCTATGCAAGCGCGCGCCATCGAAGCCCAACAGGCTGCGCTCTCGCACGAGGCCGGTCGGGTGCAGGGCCTCTTGCAAGGCGGGTTCGTTTCACCGAACGAAGCCGAGCAGAAGAATGCTCAGAGCGCGGCGCAAGAGGCTCAGTTGCTTGCGACCCAGGCCAAGCTCCTGGGCAGCACCCTGGAAGTGAACGACTGCGTGTTGCGTGCGCCGTTCGACGGCGAGATCGCGACGCGCAACGTCGACCCAGGCGCGTTTGCGCGGCCGGATACGGAGATCGTGTCGGTCGTCGACCGGAGCGTCGTGCGTATCACGGCGGACGTCCCCGAGGTGGACTTCGACGTCGCCAAGCCAGGCACTTCCGTGCAGATCCACGTGCTGTCGAGTGGGCATGACTTGGTCGGGACGATCTCTCGTCTGGCGCCCGCGGCCGACCCCGGCACGCGCACGCTGCGCTTCGAGATCGACGTACCGAACTCCGATCGAAGCATTCCGGTCAGCACCACCGCCGAGCTGCACATCGACGTCGGCGCCCCGGTGCCGACGAGCGAGATTCCGTTGTCCGCGGCGGCTGTGCGTGGCGACAAGGCGAGCGTGTTCACGGCCGTGGACGGCGTCGCCCACGCCCGCACGCTGCACGTGCAGGGCGAGCGTGCCGGGCAGCTCTATCTGGATCTGGAGCTCGCACCCGGTACGCTGGTCGTGTCCGAGGGTCGGGCTCTGCTCAACGATGGTGATCCCATCAGCGCGGCAATGGACGGTGCACCGCCAGCGCCGACCCGGGCTGCCACGGCAAAGAACCCTACCGCAAGCCAAGGTGGCTGAGTCATGACCCGAGCCTCGCTGGAAAATCCGATCGCCATCCTGATGATCTCGATCGCGCTCGTGGTGTTCGCGGTGGTCGTCACGCCGCGCATGGTCGTGGACACCTTCCCGGAGCTCACCCCCCCGGTGCTCGTGGTCGGGACGCTCGCGCAGGGCCTGGGCCCGAAAGACGTGGAGAAGACGCTGACCTGGCGCATCGAGAAGTACGTGAGCGCGACGCCGGGCGTGGACCACGTGGAGAGCGTGTCGCGCAACAACCTCAGCATCGTGTACGTGTGGTTCAAGTGGGGCACGGATCTCAATTCGGCGCAGACGCTGGTGCAACAACAGGTTGCTTTCGCGATGTCTGCGGTGCCCAAGTCGCTGGGCGTGCTGCCGCCGTTCGTCTTGCAGTACGACCCGTCCAATGCGCCGGTCGTGCAGGTCGCCGTCGCTGGGCGTGGTTTGTCCGGCCCGCAGCTCTACGATTACGCGCTCAACAACATCGAGCCGATCCTCGAAGGCATCCCGGGCGTCGCCAGCGCCTCGATCAACGGTGGACGTCAGCGTCAGATCAACGTGGTCGTCGATCCGGTGGCGGCCCAGGCGCGCGGCATCACCTCAGCCGACGTTGGCGCGGCGGTGACGCAATCGAACGCGCTCTTGCCATCCGGGGTGTTCCTCTCGCCGCACTTCGACTCCAACGTGTACACCAACGCCGTCCCCGAGCGCGTCAAGACGATCGGTGAGGCCAGTGTGAAACTGGTGCACGGCAAGGCCGTGCTGATCCGCGACGTCGCGCGCGTCGAAGACGGCGGCAGCCCCGAGACGCAGGCCGTCTCGGTCGATGGTCGGGACGCGGTGTATCTGAACGTGTTGCGCATCCCCGGGGGCAACACGCTCGAGATCGTCGATGCGGTCAAGCGCGCAGTCTCGGAACTGAAAGACTTGCCCACCGGCGTCGAGGTCAAGGCGGTGTTCGATCAGTCGACCTTCGTGCGCACCACCTACCACGGGCTCAAGCAGGAGGTCGTGCAAGCGCTGTTCTTGATCTCGATCGTGATCTTGGTGTTCTTGCAGAGCTTGCGCGGCACCTTGATCGTGTCGCTGGCGATTCCGCTCTCGTTCGCGATCACGTTGATCGTGCTGTACACCACTGGCCAGACGCTCAACGCCTTCACGCTGGGTGGGCTCACGCTCGCGATGGGACCGCTGGTGGACACCGCGGTGGTCGTGCTCGAGTCGATCCACCGACATCAGCGCATGGGTCTTTCCACGCCGCGTGCCGTGCTCGAAGGCACCCATGCCGTGGCGCTGCCGGTGCTGGCTTCGACGCTGACCACGATGGCCGTGCTCTTGCCGGTGTTGCTGCTGGCGGGCCTGGCCAAGAAGCTGTTCGCGCCGCTGGCACTCACGGTCGCCACGGCGATGACGGCGTCTTACCTGGTGAGCATGTGCGTGACGCCGGTGGCGTGCCGATACTTGCTCGGTCACGCCGAGCACGGACGGCTCGGGACAGCGGTGGCGGCGCTGATCGACCGCGTGGCCGATCGATATTCGGCGGCGCTTCGGGCCGCGCTGCCCTATCGCTTCACCGTGATTGGCGCCTGCATCGCGCTCACAGCGGGCGCAGGGTGGGTCACCGGGCGCTTGCCGAGCACGTTCTTCCCCGACATCGACGAGTCGATGGAGCGCGTCTACGTACGACTTGCGCCGGGCACGTCGCTTCAGCAAGCGGCGAAGCAAGTTGCGGCCATGGGCAAGTTGCTCGCCGAGCAGCTCCCCAAAGGCAACGTGGAGCTGGTGTTGACCAACGTCGGCTCGCCGAACAACGCGCGCAGTGCCATGACGAGCCCGAACAACGGGCCGCACATGGGCTTCATCCGGCTCGCGCTGACCGACGTCGACAAGCGCACGCTGTCGCAGCAACAGCTCGCATACAAGATGCGCGCGATCCTGAACAAGCACTATCCGGGCGTGGAGTTTCTGCAGTGGCCGGGCGGCCTGGTTGCAAGCGTCTTTTCGAACGGGTACATCGCACCGCTCGTCGTCGAGGTGCGGGGCGACAACCTGGCTGAGCTCTCTGCTCAGGCTCGCTCCGTCGCTGAGGTCGCACGCAGCGTGCCCGGCGTTCGCGATATTCGTGTGTCGCTCGAGACCGAGTATCCCGAGGTTCGTGTGGAGACTCGGCGTGACGAGGCGGCTCTGGTCGGAGTGAGCGCGCGTAACGCGGCCCAGACCACGCTCGAAGCCACGCTCGGCAACATCAACTCGCCCAGCGTGTGGATCGACCCGGACAACGGCCAGTCGTATTACGTGGTCACGCAATACGACGGCAAGGCCGTCTCCGATCCGAGCGCGCTGGCGCAGATCCCCGTACGTGTGAGCGATACGGGCAAGGCGGTGCCACTCGGCGCGTATGGTCGCATCCGGCGCTCGGTGGGCCCCATTGCCATCGAGCGCAATCAGCTGCAACGCGCCGCTCACGTGCTCATGCAGACCGAGGGACGTGACATCGGCAGTGCCGCCGCCGAGCTCGAACGCATGCTGAAGGCCGATCCTCGCACGCGTCACATCCACTTCGACTACGTCGGCCAAGTTCAGCTCATGCGCACCACCTTCTCGGGCTTGGGTGCGGCGATTGGTCTGGCTATCATGGTCGTGTTCATGATCATGGCCTCGCAGTTCAAGTCGCTGCGCTTGCCCTTCATCATGCTGTTCACGATCCCCGCGACGCTGGTCGGCATCGTCACGGCGCTGGTGTCTGCGGGCCAAGGTTTCTCGATCACCGCACTGATGGGCGTCTTGATGGTGGTCGGTATCGCGGTGGCCAACGGCATCCTGATGGTCGACGCCGCGGCTCGCCGTTTCAACGACGGCGCAGACAAGCTGGAGGCGGTGGTGGCGGCCGCGCGTTCGCGCTTCGTGCCGATCGCGATGACCAGCCTGGCCACGGTGATTGGCCTCTTGCCGACCGCGCTCGCGCTCGAAAAGGGCACCGAGGCCAATCAACCGCTGGCGCTTGCGGTGGTCGGCGGCCTGCTCTCCTCGACCATCCTGTCGCTGTTCCTGGTACCGGTGATGTTCACGCTGCTGGCGCGCCGCGCGCCTGCCACTGAGCTACCCGCGACGCCTTCCGAACCAGCGCTCGGCTTGACGCATGTCTGACCACAACGCGAGGTAGCTGATGTTCACAAAGATCTTGGCGGCGGTCGACGGCTCGGCGCGTGCCTTGCCGGTGCTCGGCATCGCGCGCGAGCTCGCGCTTCGTTTCGATGCTCAGCTCTATCCGTTTCGCGCGGTGTTCGTACCTCCGGACTTTCCACCAGCGGCTGCGTTGCACTACACGGATTCGATGAGTGAGTACCTGGTGAAGGGCGCAACCGACGAGCTCGCGTCGTGGATGCCGCGACTGGCTCCGGCGCGCGTCATGGATCCGGTCGTGCGCGTCGGGCCGGCGTGGCGAGCGATTCTCGACGTCGCCGACGAGCTGGACACCGACCTCATCGTGATCGGCAGCCACGGCTACGGCGGCTGGGATCACCTGGTCGGCACCACGGCTGCGAGGGTCGTCGACCTGGCCAAGCGCAACGTCTTCGTGGTGCACGAAGCGCTGGCAGGGCCAGGGGCGCCTTGATGCGTTCCGCGCGGCGCACCCGGGCGGGCGGAACGGATGCGTTCCTCGAACGGCTGGACGCCTCCTGGATTCGCGAGATCATCGCTCTTCTGGCGCTGCACCTGGCGTTGCCGGAGTCGATGGTGCGGCTTAGCGCACGCCTGGTCGAGGACCTGGGCGCCGAGCACCACCAGCTCGCGCAGCTGGCCTTGGCGCTCGAGGAGTCGTTTGCCATCGACCTTTCGGAAGACGTGTTCGGGCGTCTACAGTGCGTACGTGACGTGATCGTCTGCGTGGCGGCCCATCGTCGGCGCGCGGGCTTGCTCCTGTGCTGATCTTCTTTCGTCGGGTCGCGAACCCTCACCGTCGCTAGCTGGCTCTCATGTGGGTAAACGCCGTTCGAGAGGAGAACCCCCAGATGTGTCAACGAGTGACCTGTTCCAGTTGTGGTAAGCCAACCTTCGCCGGCTGCGGCATGCACATCGAGCAAGTGCTGGGTGATGTGCCAGCCGACAAACGTTGCACGTGCAGGCAGGAGCGGCAGAGTGCGCAGGGCAAGGGCGAGGGTTCGTTCTTTTCCAAGCTCTTCGGCGGACGCTGAGCGCTCGCAGGGCGCGGACCGTTCGACCTGCGGTGCAGGTTGCGCGGCTCGCGCCTTTTTACGTTTGCGCGCCAAGCACGCACGTGAAAAGGCCGCACGCACTCTTCGGTGCGCGCGACCTCGGTTCGTTCGTCTTGGCTCAGCTCGCCAGGCGCGCGACCTCGGCCGGAGTCTTCAGTGCGACCTCGACCTCGGGTGGTGCAGTCAAGAGCTTCTTGACCTTGCAGCCAGCGGCGGCGTTGAGCACCGCGGCGCGATACTTCTCGGGGAAGCTGTCGGGCAACACCAGCTCGAGATCGACGCGCTCGAGACGCTTGCCGTCGTCCGAGTAGCGATGCTTCTGCGAGAGCTCGATGCCCTCGGTCGGGATGTTGCGCGCTTGGCAGAAGACCAGCACGTAGATGCCGGCGCAGGTGGCGAGCGAGGAGAGGAAGAGATCGAAGGGCTCAGGCGCCGAGCCCGCGCCGCCGTGCTCCACGGATTGGTCGGTATGCACGACGTGGTCGCCGACCTGTGCATCGACGCGTCGGCCGCCCGGAAACGAAATCCGAATGTCGTTGGTCATGCGTCACGCTCCAGTCTGTGTGCGAGTGCAGGTCTGAAGGCCGATCAGCCGGTAGAGCGGGCAGAAACCAACAGCGCCCGTGAGCAACGGCACAAGCCCGACGAAACCGACCGGATTCTTGGCCACGAGGCCAAATCCGAGCAGACCCACACCCAGTATGACCCGAATCGTGCGATCGATCTTGCCTTCGTTGTGCGCTGGCATCACAGCCTCCTGATTGAATCCACGGGTAAGAGCCAACGGTCCGCATATAGGATTCGCGAGCTGGTGCGGGTTCTTCGGGCTCGGGGATCGCCACGAAGCTGCGCTCCGCGCGCGAGCGCTGGTACGGTGGCGGCATGACTGGGCCTGGCTTCGAGCAGCCGCGACCACCGCCGTCGGTGTCCCTGCCGCCCACCGCTGGCGGGTCGTTGCGCTTCGGCCTCGGGCTCGCGCTGGTGGCGTGCGGAGCGGCCGTGTTTTCCGTGGTTTTTCGGCTGGCGCTCGGGGCGGCGATGCACTCGGGCTATGGCGCGCCAGACGTGGTGCGCGCGTTTCACAAGCTGCCGTGGTTCTACCGGCTCGCGCTGCCGGCTTGCGGCGGCCTGCTTGCGGGTTTGGTGACCCTGGCCTCCTCGTCCCACCCCACGCGCGGGCAGGGCGTTGGCGACGTCATGGAGGCCGTGGTCTTCGGGGAAGTGCACCTGTCGATGCGAGTGACACTGCGCAAGTCGCTTGGCTCGTGGCTGGCCATCGTTTTCGGTGGGTCGATCGGTCGCGAGGGGCCGATCATCCAGTTCGGCGGCAATCTGGGCCAGCAGCTGGGCGACTTTCTGCACCTTCCGGCGCGCCGCGGTCGTGCGCTGATCGCGGCCGGCACCGCGGCTGGCTTCGCGGCGGCCTACAACACACCGTTGGCCGCGGTGTTGTTCGTGATGGAGGTGGTCACGGGCATCGTCGCGCTCGACGCCATTCTACCAGCGTTGATCGCTGCCGCTCTGGCCACCAGTGTGACGCGAGCGATCGCAGGCGGCGGCCCGATCTACGGAGCGCGGGCGTTTGCGCTCACCTCCAGCTATGAGCTGCTGGCTCACGCGCTGCTCGGCTTGCTGGCTGCACTGGCGGCGCAGGGCTTCATGCGCGTGCTGTCGGCGGGAGAGACGCTCTTCGCGAGGTCGGGCTTGGCGCAGCCGTTTCGTGCAGCGCTCGGCGGCCTCATCGTGGGCGCGGTGGCCTGCGTCTGTCCCGAGGTCACGGGCAACGGCTACGAGCCGATCAACTTGCTGCTCAACGGCGCGCTGCCCGTATCCCTGTTTCTGTGGCTCTTCGTAGCCAAGGCGGGTGCCACCACGGCCTCGGTTGCCTCGGGTAGCCCGGGAGGCGTGTTCACACCCACCTTGCTGCTCGGTGCGCTGCTCGGTGGCGGGTTCTGGCACCTGCTCGTGCGTGCGTTCGGCGCGCAGGCAGTGGGTCCGATGGGCGGCTATGCGCTGGTGGGCATGGCGGCGCTCACGGCGGCCACCACGCATGCGCCGCTGATGGCGGCGGTGTTGGTCTTCGAGCTCTCGGGCGACTACGCGATCGTGGTGCCGCTCATGCTCGCCACCGCCGTCGCGATGCTGGTGTCGCGGCGCATGCGTGCCGACTCGGTGTACATGGCGGAGCTGCGCAGGCGTGGCCTGGGCTGGGAGATCACGCTGGAAGGCCGGCGCGTGCGCCGCGCGAGCTCCGGTTAGACAGCGCGACCACACCACGCGCGCGTTGTGGGCGCCCAGCGGCTCAGACGCTCGGCGGCGTCGGGCCCACGGCTGCGCGCAGCGTGTCCAGCTCGCCTTGCATCTGTTCCCAGCGCGCCGTGACCTTGTCGATCTCGGCCTGCGCGTCTTTGAACTCCACGATGAGCTTGCTGCTGCGCTCCTTGTCGGCGTAGACGTCGGGGTCGGCGAGCAGCTCGCTGCGCTCTTTCTGCCGCGTTTCGAGCTGGGCGATGCGCGCTTCGAGCTCTGCGAGCTCGCGCTCCACCTTCTGCAATCGGTTCTTGGACTGGCGCTGCTCGTGGTCGCGTTGCTTGCGCGCCTTGTCCGACTGAGCGTCCGGCTCGCGCTGTGCCTCGCGCTCCGGCTTGCGCTCGGCTGGCTTCGGCGCCGCGACAGGCGCCGTGGACTTGCGCGCGCTCTTGCCGTTGCCGCCGGCTTGTTCTTCCTGCTCCTGGCGCTTGCGGCAGGTGTCCATGTACTCGTCGAGCGTGCCCGGATAAGTCTCGACCGTGCCGGCTTCGACATTCCAGATGCGCGTGGCAAGCCGGCGCACGAAGGCGCGGTTGTGGCTGACGAAGATCAGCGTGCCGTCGTAGCCGGTCAGCGATTCGGCCAGGGCCTCGGCCGACGCGAGGTCCAGGTGGTTGGTGGGCTCGTCCATCAGCAGCAAGTTGCCGGGCTTGATGAGCAAGCGGGCAAGCGCCACGCGGGCGCGCTCACCGCCAGACAGCACGCCGATCTTCTTCTCCACGTCGTCGTCGCTGAAGAGAAATGCGCCCGCCACGCTGCGCACGCGCGTCACGCTGGTGCTGGGATCGACCTGCGACAGCTCCTGGTAGATCGTGGCGTCGCGATGCAGTGACTCGGCGTGGTGCTGCGCGTAGTAGCCAACCTTGATGTTGGCGCCGATCACGATCTTGCCCGCGCTCGGCTCGATCTCGCCGGCGATCATGCGCAGGAGCGTGGTCTTGCCCGCGCCGTTGACGCCGATGATGCCGATGCGTTCGCCGCGCGCGACCTTTAGGTTCACGTCGTGCAGCACCACACGAAGAGCCGCAGGCTGCTTCGTGGCTGGGTCACCAGGCTCGCCATACGCCTTGCCCAGGCCGTCGAGGCGCAGCGGCTCGTTGACCGCGCGCTCGGTCGGCGGGAACTTGATGCGGATGACCTTGCGCTTCTGGTAGGTCTCGACCTCTTCCATGCGATCGAGCGCCTTGACGCGGCTCTGCACGGCGCGCGCCTTGTTGGCCTGCGCGCGGAAGCGGTTGATGAAGCGCTCGGTCTGCTCGCGCTCGCGCGCGATGTTCTTGGCCTTGTTCTCGAGGATGATCTCCTCTTCCTCGCGCAGCTTCAGGTAGCGCTCGTAGTTGCCCGAGTAGGAGCGCACGCCCTCGGTCTCGAAGCTGATCACGCGCTCGATCTGCTCGTTCAGGAAGTCGCGGTCGTGGCAGATCAGGATGAAGGCGCGGTCGTAGGCCTTGAGAAAATCGCTCAGCCAGGTGACAGACGGCATGTCCAGGTGGTTGGTGGGCTCGTCGAGCAAGAGCAGATCGGGCTTCTGGAAGAGCAACGAGGCCAGCACCGCGCGCATCTTCCAGCCACCGCTGAGCTCGGAGAGCAGCCGGTCGCGCTCTTCGGTCTTGAAGCCGAGACCGTGCAAGATGCGCATCGCCTCGTGCTCGGTGTAGTGCATGTCGTAGTGCGCGACACGCTCGTGCAAGTCCGACAGCTTCTCGGCCAGCGACATCAGCAGCTCGCCGTCGCCCGGGTCCTTCTCGGCTTCGGCCAGGTCGGCTTCACGCTCCGCGATCTCGCGGTCGAGCTCTTGCCGCCCCTGCACGCTCTCCATGACGAAGCGCAAGAGCTGCTTGTCGTCGCGGATCGCGATGTCCTGCGGCAGGTAGCCAAGGCGCGTGCCGCGCGTGACGGTGATGCGGCCGTAGTCGGGCGCCTGCTCGCCTGCGAGCAAGCGCAGCAGCGAGGTCTTGCCCGAGCCGTTCGGACCGATCAGGCCGATGCGGTCGCCAGCGGCGATGCGCAGGTCGAGGCCCTCGACGATGGTCTTCTTGCCGAAACCGAGGGCGACTTCTTCGAGTACGGCGAGGCTCACGGCGGCGTTAATAGCGCATCGGCGCCCCGACGCTACACACTAACGCCCGACCGGCAGCCGGGCTCCGGCTTTGCGTCGCGCGTTTTGGCTGCGTCAGTGGTTGCCGAAGGGCTTAGTGGGCTGGGTTCGCAGGAAGCCGTAGAGCGCCTCGAGCTCGGCGTCCTGCAGCTGGGAAGTGTAGGGGATCGGCATCGGCGGCTGGATCTTCGAGCCGTTGGGCCGCGTGCCCTCGCGCATCGCCTTCTTGAAGTCGGTGAGCGACCACGCCCCGAGACCCGAAGGGTCGAAGGTGATGTTCTTGGCCGGAGGCCAGCTGGGGTCGCCACCCTTGATCGGTCCGCCGGAGAGCGTGATGCCGTGGCAACCGCTGCAGGTGGTCGCGAGGTGTTTGCCCAGCTCGACCGTGGGCGCGACGGCCGGCGGGTACAGCGGCCGGGGTGCGCTGTGATCGATCGTGAAGGCGCTGGCCGGCAAGGCGCACTTCAAGATGAGCACCGAGAACACCGGGCCGAGCTTGGTTTGCGGCATCACACGCTCCACCGGCGGCAAGCTCTGGATGTACGCGGCGATGTCGGCGATCTCCTGATCGGAGAACCAGCTGAAGTCCTGCGACGGCATGTGCGCGATACCGCCGTCGCGGCGCACCCCGTGACGGATGATGCGGACCCAGTCGCGACCGGTGTACTCCTTGGTCACGCCACCGCGCGTGATGTTCGGCGCCACCCAGCGGCCCATCGCGGCGTTGTCGATCACGATCTTCCCGCCGAGGTCTGCGCCGTGACAGTCCTTGCAGCCGGCGCGGCTGTCGAGGTAGCGGCGGCCGCGCGCGAGCGCTCGCTCGAGCGCGACGGCGCTCAGGTCCACGTCGGCGAGCGAGTCGGCTTGCGGCTTTGCGCGCGGCGTCGTGCTCTTTGCGCAGTGCGTCGATCTCCATGGCGCTGAGCGGCAAGGGGATCGGCAGCTCGTCGACATCGATCTCGAAGTGCTGCGCGTAATACTTCGCGGCTGCCGATTCGGCATACAGCACGCCGCCAACAGCGGCGCTGACCAAGACCGCCAACACGATTCCGATCCACTTCAGCAGGCCCATGCGCACGCTCCCGCTCTGCAGCGGTCAGCGTGCGGGCAGCGCGCGCGAGTGTCAACGCTGCGTGCTGCGACTCAGCGCTCGCGCAGGCGCGGCATCAGCTCGACGAAGTTGCAGGGGCGGAAGCGGATGTCGAGTTGCTGCACGAGGATGTGATCCCAGGCGTCGCGACACGCTCCGGGCGAGCCGGGCACGGCGAAGAGGTAAGTCCCGCCCGCCACGCCTGCCGTGGCACGCGACTGGATGGTCGAGGTGCCGATCGACGCGAAGCTGAGAAAACGGAACAGCTCGCCGAAGCCGACGATCTCCTTCTCGTACACCGCATGGAACGCCTCGGGGGTGACGTCGCGACCCGTGATGCCGGTGCCACCGGTGGCGATCACCGCATCCACGTTGGGGTCGGCGATCCACTCGCGCAGTGCCTGCACGATCGCGGCTTGTTCGTCGAGCACGATGCGGCGCGCGACGACGTTGTGGCCGGCGGTCTGCGCGCGTTCGACGAGCGTGGCGCCGGAGCGGTCGCTCTCTTCGTCGCGCGTGTCGGAGACGGTCAACACTGCGAGGTTCACGGGGACGAAGCTGATCTTCGGATCGATGCCGGCCATGGGGTGGGCATAGCGCAGGCGTGGCTCGGGCGTCCAGAGCGGCGTGAGGTGTCGCGATGCCCCGGGGGGGGCACAGCGGGCTCCGGCAGGCCGGCGCGGGGCGGCCGCATCCGCTATCCTCCCGCCCATGGACTTCGCTACCACGCGTGGCCCCCTGCTGCTTGCGCATCGTGGGACTCCACTCACGCACGTCGAGAACACGCTGCCCGCGCTCGCGAACGCACTGGCTTGCGGCGCAGACGTGCTCGAGCTCGACGTACGCATGAGCGCCGACGGACACGTCGTGGTCGCGCACGATGAAACCGGGGCGCGCCTTGCTGGCACCGATCGTGCGATCGCGAGCGCGTCGCTCGCCGAGCTCCGGACTTGGCGTCTGCAAGACTCAGCGCACGCTGCAGCCAGCGCCAGCCTTGCCACGCTCTGCGACGTGCTCGAAGCGTTCCCCACCGCGCGGCTCAACGTCGACATCAAGCAAGACCGTCCCGACATGGTGCCGACGCTGCTCGACTTGCTCGCGCGGCATGCGGCGCAGGCGCGCGTGCTGCTCACCAGCTTCTCGGCGCGCAACCTATGGCGCGTGCGCCGCCGCGGCTACACTGGACCGCTGGGCCTCTCTCAGCTCGATGCCGTACGCGTCGTGCTCGGGCCGCGGTCGCTCGCGCGTTGGCTCGGCCCCTTTGGCCAGCGGCTACAGATCCCGACTCGCTTCGGCGCGCTCGACCTCGGCACGCGTCCTGTCATCGAGCGAGCGCATGCGCTCGGACTGCGCGTCGACTACTGGGTCGTGAACGACCTCGCCGAGGCCGAGCGGCTGCTGGATCTCGGCGCTGACGGGCTCGTGACCGACGATTGCCGCAGCGTGGCCGAGCTCTTCGCGCGGCATGTGCGCACGGCGGGCTTTCGCGAGCGGCACGCGCGCACAAGCGCTGCGCGTTGACGGTTCACGCGCGCCGCACCCAGGTCTAGCTCGGCCCGTCCGATGCGGGCGCGGCCTCGGCACGCAGCGCTGCGCTCAGCGCCGGATCGCTCAGGTACGTGTCGGTCAAGCGCTGCTTGCGCCCCACGAAAGGCAGAAACGACAGCGGCCACATGAGCAATTTGCCGAGGCCGTGCAGGAGCTTGCCTGCGAGCAGCTCGGCCACCAGCGCCAGCCGATACGACACCGAAAGCTCGGCGATCGGTCGATCGACGATGCCCAGGCGCTGCAATCGCAGCTCGGCGCAGGCCAGCGCGTGTGCGAGAAAGGGTTGCAGCTGCGCGAGCACCGCTTGGTCCCGCGGCAAGCGCCGGTCGATGTAGCTCGCCAGGAGGCCCACGCCCCAGATCCACAGCAGGTTCGCTGCGAGCAAGCGGCGCCGCAAGGCTGGCCGCGCTGTCAGCGCCTCTTGCGTTCTGCGCTCGCCGAAATCGACGTGGCCTTCTTCCTGGCGTGCGGCGCGCTCGAGGATCGCCACGGCCTCGGGGTGATCGAGGGTCGCGATGGTGGCGTAGAAAGCCGTGAGCACGAAGCCTTCACCGGTGGCCATCTCGAGCGCGACGTGCTCGTCCCAGTCGTCGCCCATCATCCCGGTGGCGAGCCAGCGCAGCACCGGGTGGGCGGGCAAAGGCGACAGCTCGAGCAGCTGCATCATACGCAGGAAGTTGCCGACGTGTTGCAGCTCTTCGACCGCCTGCTTGGCGAGAAAGCGCGCAGCGTCGAGGTCGGGTGCAGCGTAGATCCAGTGGCCCACCTGGATGCCCGTCACCTCGCCGTAGAGGAATTGCGAGAACATCCAGCGCAAGATCTCGCGATCACGCGCGGGCTCGAGCTTGGCTCCGCCGAAATCGAAGCTCATCTCCTGTCGAGAAAGCAGCATCGCGGCACAGTCTACGGCACGGTCGCTCGCCGATCGAGCTGCGCTTCAGCCTCGCAGCCGATGCGGTCTCCGCCCTTGCACGCGGTGTGGAAGAGCTCGCGCGCGTGACTGGAATCGACATCGACGCCTTCGCCGTTGGCGTACATATAGCCGAGGCTGGCGCACGCCAGTCCCTCGCCGTCGTCGCAGGCCTTGCGGAACAGCTGCACGGCGTATTCGGCGTCGCGGGGCACGCCCGAGCCGGTCTTGTACATGATGCCGAGCAGCAGGCAGCCCGCGGTGTCTTCGCCCTCGCACGCCTTGCGGAAGAGCGCAGCGGCGTGCAACGCGTCGGGGTTCACGCCGCGGCCCGTCTGATAGAGGTAGCCGAGGTATGCGCAGCCGTAGGCGCCGCCTTCGCTGCAGCCCTTCTCGCACAGCGAGAGCGCGTGGCCCATGTCGACCGGCACGCCGTGACCGTTGTCGTACATGAAGCCGAGATAGCCGCAAGCTTGCGCGTTGCCGCCCTCACAGGCGCGCTGGTAGCGCGTCACGGCTTGCGGGTACTGCTCGGCCTTCAGGCGGTCAGGCGGCGCGATCAGACCTGCGCCCTGCGCGCCGAGTTGGCTGCCGCCGCATCCGACGCACAGCACGAGCAGACATCTCACCGCCGCCCGAAGCATGCTCTGTTTCTCCGCCGGACCTGGGCGCCGCTCCACCCGGATGCGTGCGCCGGCTCAAAGAGTACGGTAGCGGATGGTACGAATGCCAGCGGCAGCGGCGCGCTGTGTGGACCACAGGCGTCTTTCCTCGTTGGCGCTTGGGTGCGAAAGTGTGCGCGTACAGGTGCCAAGTGCCCGAGCTCCCCGAAGTCGAAGTCACGCGCCGAGAGTTGTTGCCCAGGCTCCTGGGTCGACGCATCACCGAAGTTGCGACCACGCGTCCCAGCTACTTCTTTCTCACCGCGCCTGCGCGTCTGCGTCGCGAGCTGCCCGGCAAGACCGCCGTCGATCTGGTGCGCGTGGGCAAGTACCTGCTCTTGCAGCTCGATGACGACGCACGCCTGCTCTTGCACTTGGGCATGACCGGCCAGCTCTTCTTCTCCGGCGAGCCCAGCCTGCGCCTGCTCTCGGCGTTGCGCGGCGTGACGCTTGCACCCGAAGCGCAGCTCGCAGGCTTCGTTCCCGACGCACACACGCACCTGTCGCTGTCGTTCTCGGACGCAGGTCCAGCGCTCTACTTTCGTGACGTGCGCAAGTTCGGCAAGGTCGAGCTGCTATCGATCGCGCAGAGCAGCAAGCGGCTCGCCAAGCTCGGCGTGGATGCGTTGGTCGCCACGGGTGCCGACCTCCACCGGGCGTCGCGTGGGCGCAAGGTCGCGACCAAGACGCTCTTGCTCGATCAGTCGGTGCTCGCCGGTGTGGGCAACATCTACGCCGACGAAGCGTTGTTCCTCGCGGGCGTGAGCCCGGTGCGCCGGGCCCATCGGCTACAACCTGACAGCTGCGACGCGATCGTGCGCGCCGTGCAGCGCGTGATGCTGCGGTCGATCGAGACCGGCGGCTCGAGCATCAGTGACTACGTGCGCCCCTTGGGCGAGCGCGGCAGCTACCAGGACGAGCGTCGCGTCTACGCGCGCACCGGTGAGCCGTGCCAGGTCTGCGGCACGCCGATCAAGCGCCGCGTGCTCGGCCAGCGTTCCACGCACTACTGCCCGTCTTGTCAGTCACGCTGACGCGCGCGCGAACGCTCAGCTCAACGTACCTCGACGATGCGGAGCTCGCGTGCTCGTGCGCCCAGCTGCACGCGCACCTCCTCGCCGCGGAAGCGGCCGACCAGCGCCTTGCCGAGCGGCGCTTCGGGCGTGATCACGTCCACGCTCGTACCGCTCTGCTCGAGACGCCTGCCGCCACCCGCGGGCGCCAGCAGATACCAGCGCTCGGCGTCGTCGCCTTCGAGCAAGATCAGCGCCGACAGATCGATCGGATCGTCAGGCCCGAAGTCGCGCGTCCCCATGAACGCCACGCGCTTGCTCGCGCCCTGCAGGTCGACCACGCGCTGCGCCTGGCCACGCGCCAGGTAGCTGGCCTCGAGCGCGCGTGTGTCCTTGTCGTTCTCTGGGCGCGCCTCTTCGTGGATCGCACCTTCGCGCGTGCGATTGGCTGCCTGCGTGGCGCGCAGGATCTCGTCTTCGAGCGATGCGACCAGCGCCTGCACGAGCGCGTGCTTGTCGAGCGTGCTGTGCACTGCGGCAACGTTCCGTTAGCTCACTCGAACGCCGGGAAGTTCGCCCCGCGTACGTCGGCGCACAGCAGTGGGTCGCCAACGTTTCCGATTCGCACCACGCTGGTGCGCGGGCCCAGGCTCGTGGAGCGATCGAGCGTGACCTTGGGGACACCCGGCAGCACGGGATTCTCGCGCGGGTGCTGCCAGGTGGGCGCAGGCGGAGGGGTCTCACCCACCTGCAGCAAGTGGAAGTTGGGCACGTTCTGATCGAGGAACTGTTGCTGCGCGATGGTGCACGCCATGCCGTCGTCCCGCACGCAGCCGATGGAGCGCGACGGGATGTTGGCGCTCGAGCTGCCGCCACCGACGCCGCTCAGGCAGTCGCTCGAGAGCTTGCTCTCGCCGCCGAGCACCAGGCGCAGGCCGATGTACGCGGTCTGGGCTCCGGCGAGATTGAACGCGGCCTCGGTCAGGCCCAGCGGCGCGCTGCTCTTTTGCCAGGCTGCACCCGAGCCGCACGCGTAGGGGGTGACGCCGGTGTACGTGCCGCCCGGGTTGATGTGCACGGTCACGCCGGGCTGCCCATCGCCGTCTTCGTCGGGAAAGCAGCCGGCCCCGGTGCCCGTCGTGCACGGGAAGCTGCCCGTGTCTTTGTAGCTCGGCCACGCCGCATCGGGCGCGGTCAGCTCGATGCCCAAAAGGCTACTGACCTTTTCGAGGCTGAGGATGTCGCCGGGGTTGAACCCGCTGAGCGTGCTGTGCGCGCTGAACCGGGGCATGTGCGGGCCGTCCCACATCTCGTCCGGGAACTCGATCTGGATCACCTTGCAGACCACATCCACGAGCAGGGGTGGCAACCGGTTGCCGCAGGTGTGCAGCGTCGTCAGCCCGTCCGAGCCGTCGGTGCACATGTTGGTGATCTCGGCCATGAAGTAGATGGTGAGCTTGCCGCGGCCGGGATCGGTCAGCGGCTGGCTCGGGTTCACCTCGTCCATCCACCACACGTCGAGCTCGCTCTTCATGGCGTAGATGCCCTCGGCCGTGATCTTGCACTTGCCGGCCTTCGAAGTGGCGGACGCGCAGCGGACGGGCATGCCGCCAGTGCCTGCGCTGCCTGCCGTGCCTGCCGTACCGCCCACGCCGCTGCCGCCCGTGCTACCGGACACGCCGCCGCCGGCTGCACCGGCGCCGCCGCTGCCGGCGCCGAACGCGCCTGCGTTGCCGATCGCGCTGTTGCCTGCATTGGGGTGACCGAGACCGCCGGCGCCGGAAGTGCCGCCCGCTGCACCCGCGCCGCTCACGCCCAGGCCCTTGGTCTGGAAGCCCGCGTGCGATGGCGCACGGTCGAGCGAGCAGCTGGCGAGCAGCAGCAGTGCCGCCAGGCCGACCGGGCTCGCACGCCACGGCGCCTGCCGTGGCCAAGCTGGCGCTGCGCCCGCGCGCGCCGCCTGCTTTACGCCTTCGCTGGCATCGTGACCTCGCTGCCCGGACATCGCACTCCCAACCGCCGCCATGCAAGCCAACGGCGCACCGGAAACCACGCACAACCTAGCGCATCCGGGCGCGGGAAACACCTGGGCGTGCGAAATCCGTACAGCCGGATGCGCCAGCCAGTGCAGCCCGCTGCGCTGCGGGAGGCGCGCGGCAGGTTGCGGGAACCTCGGCAGGACCACCGGGGCGCGCCAGCAGCGAGGCTCAGCCCGGTGCCGGCTGCGCGGGTCCCGTGCGCACCATCCACCGACTCTGATCGGCGGGCCGGAAGCCGAAAGGCTCATAGAAGGCCTGGGCGTCACGGGTCCCCAGCAGCCAGCGGTCGACGCTCGCCAGCTCGGGATGCGCCAGCACGCACTCCACGAGCCAGCGGCCGAGGCCACGGCCGCGTAGGCCGTCCGCGACGAAGACGTCGGCCAGGTAGGCGGCGCGAGTGAAGTCTGTGGCCACGCG
The DNA here is from genome assembly GCA_036382515.1 of Polyangiales bacterium. GTDB lineage: Bacteria > Myxococcota_A > Polyangia > Polyangiales > JAFGIB01 > JADGRF01. The sequence continues at coordinate 25,713 of DASVHQ010000229.1, forward strand.
TGCGAAGCCGACCTGCTGCGTGCCCCGGTACAGCCCGAAGCATACCGAGTGTGCGATCGCGCGCTCCACGCGCTGCCGGCTGATACCTGCCGCCCAATACGACTGCTCGCTGAGGAAGCGGTGGACGAGCTCGACGTCGAGCCGGGCGCGCTCGGTGCTCACGAGGTAATCGTCGTTCCGCCACTGCCAGGCCTGACTCTGGTAGCCACCCAAGCGTCGGGCTTGCTCGCTCACCGCAGGTGACAGCTGCGTCGCCGCCGTCAGCTGCGGGTCGGGCTGGCTGACCGTCGCGCGCAAGCGCAGCGGCAGCACGCCCGCCCAGCACGGTTGCGTGAGGTCGTCCTGGGTGTCCACGGCGGGGCCGCTGCGTAGCTTCACCGAGGCCTCGACGATCGGGATGCGCAGCACGAGCGTGGCCTTCAGCTCGGTCTGGTTCGGGGGCCTGACTTCGCTCGCGCGTGACGGAGCCATGTGATCGACCAGCGCGCTGAGCGCCGCGCGTTTCTCGCTCGGATCCAGCACCTCGCTCGCCTGGCCGAACAGCGCCACGCAGCGGAAGTTCATCGAGTGACGGAACGCCGAGCGCGCGAACACCAGACCATCGAGCAGCGTGAAGGTGATTGCCGCGGGCCCGGCAAGCAGCGCGCGCAGCATGCGGTTTTGCTGCGCGCCGTGCAGGTACAGCTGATCGCCCAGCCGCGCGTGCGCCGTGGGCAGCACGCACGGCGCGCCGTCGGCGACGAAGCCAACATGACACAAGAGCGTCTCGTCGATGATGGCGTGGACCAGGGCGCGATCGTAGTGGCCGCGTTCCGGATGGCGGCGTAGCTGGGTGCGTTCGGTCACGGCGAGCTCGGGGATGGCTTGCGGGTCGGACATGCGCTAAACGTGCCTGTGCACTGGTCTACGCGAAAGTACCGGAACCGACAAAATGACTAGACCAGTGAAGCACTGGGATCTCGCGCTGCAGCTCGATATCGGCGGGGCTGACCAGCCGCTGTTCGTGTGCATCGCGCGGGGCCTCGAGCAGGCCGTGGCGCAGGGGCGTCTTGGGGCGGGCGCGCGCGTGCCTGGCACGCGGCAGCTCGCCGCCGCGCTGGGCGTGCACCGCAACACGGTGATCGCCGCGTACCGGGAGCTGTTGGCCGAGGGCTATCTCGAGAGCCGGGTCGGGCTCGGGACGTTCGTGGCGGCCAGCTTGCCGGAATCCAAGCCGCGGCGTTTCGGCAAGCCGCCGCCACTGCCGGGGCTCGCACGCACGCTGGGCTATGCGCTCGGGGCGCAGGCGGTGCAAGCGCCCGGGTACGTGCCGGTGCCCAGGGGCACGTTGGCGCTGTACGGCGGGCTGCCCGACGTGCGGCTTCTGCCGCGCGCAGCGCTCGCGCGTGCCTACCGCAGGGCGCTGGCCGATCCGGCGACTCTGAGCTACGGCGACCCGGCGGGCCATCCACGCTTGCGCCAGGCGCTCGCGAGCATGCTGTCGGCCACGCGCGGCCTGGCCATCGGCGAGCAAGACCTCGTCGTGACGCGCGGCTCGCAGATGGCGCTCGCGCTGTGCGCGCGCGTGCTGCTCTCAGCTGGCGACGTGGTGGCCGTGGAGCAGCACGGCTACGCGCCCGCCTGGCAAGCGCTGCGCGCCGCGGGCGCGCGGCTTTGCCCGCTGCCGCTCGATGCGCACGGTCTGTCGGTCGATGCCCTTGCAACGTTGTGTGAGACAGAGCCGGTGCGCGCCGTGTACCTCACCGCCCACCATCAGTACCCCACCACCGTCACCCTCTCTGCTTCGCGGCGCCTTGCGCTGCTCGCGCTTGCGCGCCGCAAGCGCTTCGCGATCCTGGAGGACGACTACGACCACGAGTTCCACTACGAGGGCCGGCCGATCTTGCCGCTCGCCAGCGCGGACACGGCTGGCAGCGTGGTGTACATCGGCACGCTCTCGAAGGTGCTCGCGCCGGGCGTGCGCATCGGTTATGTGGTGGCACCAGCGCCGCTGCTCGGCGCTCTGGTCGCACAGCGCTTCTACCTGGATCGACAGGGTGATCAGGCCACCGAGGCCGCGGTGGCGGAGTTGTTCGAGGACGGCGAGGTGCAGCGCCACGTGCGCAGGGCACGCCGCGTGTATCGGGCGCGTCGCGACCTGTGTGCGCACTTGCTCGCGCGTAGCTTCGGCGACGAGCTCTCGTTTCGTGTGCCGCCCGGCGGGATGGCGTTTTGGATCAAGGCGCGGCGCGGTCTGCCGGTCGAGCGCTGGCTGGGGTGCGCGCAGCGCGAAGGTGTGCTGTTTCAGCCGGGTCGACTCTTCGACTTCGAGCAGCGCGCATCGCCCTTTCTACGCCTGGGTTTCGCCGGGCTCGACGAGCGCGAGTTGGTGGAAGCCATGCGCCGTTTGCAGCGTGCCCGCAAGCAGGCCCGCGGTTGACACGGCGTGGCGGTCGCTGCATGCAGGTCAGAATGCGCTGGCGTCGCGCAGCATCAGCTCGCCGAGCTTCTTGCGGTGGTGCAAGGCATCCCCGAACGCGTGTTGCGCCCACTGCGCGCGCCGGAAGAAGAGCTGCGCGTGGCACTCGTAGGTGAAGCCCACGGCGCCGTGGAACTGGATCGAGCGATCCGCTGCGTGGGTATAGGTTTCGCCCAGCTGCGCCTTCGCCATGCGCAGGGCGATCTCTCGCTCCACGCTCGCTTGCTCGAAGACCGTGGCCGCGTGGTACAGCAGCGAACGGCCTTGCTCGATCGCGCACATGATCTCGACCATCGGGTGCTTGAGCGCCTGGTAGCCGCCGATGAATTTGCCGAACTGCTTGCGCGTCTTGAGGTAGTCGAGTGTCAGCTGCAGCACGCCTTCGGCGCCGCCGGCCATCTCGGCCGACAAGAGCAGCCAGGCCACGCGCAGCGTGTGCTCGATCGCAACGGTCGCGTCTGCCGCCGGTAGCAGCGCGTCGCGACCGATCAGCAGGCCCGAGAGGTCGATGCGCGCGCTGCGCCGTGTCTCGTCGATCAGCGTCTCGCGGCGGATGCGACCGGCGAGCGCCGAGGCTTCGAGCAACACCACGACGGGCCGGCCGTCGTGCAGCGCGCTCACCAGCACGAGGTCAGCGTGCTGCGCGTCGAGCACGAAGCACTTGGTGCCGGACAGCGTGAAGCCCGTGCCGCTGGTTGCGAGCCTCACGCACGTCGGCAGCATCGCATAGGACTCACCCGGCTCGCTCAGCGCGATGCTACCGATGGCGGCACCACTGCCGAGCTTCGGTAGCCAGTGCTGCTTCTGCGCCTCGCTGCCCGCGCCCAGCAAGAGCTGCGAGGCGAGGGTGGTGGCCAGGAACGGCGAGCCGAGCAGCTGCTTGCCCATCGGCTCGGCCAGACTCGCGAGCGCGCCCACCGGCATGCCGGCGCCGCCGTAAGCGGCGGGCGTGGCGAGCGACAACCAGCCCAGCTCCGCCATCTGTTGGTAGAGCGACGCGTCGTACCCCGTCGTGCTCGTGAGCGCGCGCCGCACGTCGCCGAAGTCCCAGCGCTTGCCGAGCAGCTCCGCGGCGCTCAGGGTGAGCAGCGCTTCTTCCTCGCTGTGAGCGATCTCGATGCGACTCTGAATGCTGGCAGCTTGCATGGTGCTCACCCCTTGGCCAGGCCGAGCACACGCTCGCCCAGGATGTTCATCTGGATTTGACTCGTGCCGCCGCCGATGGTGGCCGAGAAGGCGTTCATGTAGCTGCGCTGCCAGTCGCCGTCCGACCAGGCGTCGGGATCGCCCACGTACAGGTTGCCCGCTTCACCCTGCAGGCTCACGGCGAACGCGCACAGCCGACGACGTAGCTCGCTCATCACGAGCTTGCTCATCATCGGGATCGCGAACGGCCGCGGCTGGGTGAGGCTCGGGATGCGCATGCGGTACTGGCTCAGCTCGAGGCCGCGCTCCTCGATCGCAAAGCGCACCAGCTGCTCGCGGATCACCGGGTCCTCGATGGCTGGCTTGCCGTCGCGCTGCATGACCTGTGCGAGCTCAATGACCTGCGCGACGCGCAGCGGCACCATCGCGAGGCCGCCGGCTTGTCCGCCGTCGTTGCCGCGCTCGAACATGAGCGTGGTCAACGCGACGCTCCAGCCCTGGCCTTCTTCGCCGAGCAGGCAGCTGGCGGGAATGCGCGCGTCGTCGAAACGCGTCTCGGTGAAGCCGTGCTCGCCGGTCATCTTGCGGATCGGCGTGGTCTCGACATTCGGCACGCGCATGGGTGCAAGAAAGAACGACAGGCCGTGGTACTTGCTCGGCCCGCTCTTGTCGGTGCGCGCGAGCAGGATCATGTGGTGCGCGTAGACGCCGAGGCTGGTCCAGACCTTGGTGCCGCGCAGCACATACTCGTCGCCCTCGCGGATCGCCGTGGTCTGTGCGTTGGCGAGATCGGACCCGTTCTCGGGCTCCGAGAAGCCCTGACACCAGATCTCTTCCGCCGACAGGATCTTCGGGATGTAGCGCTTCTTCTGCTCTTCGCTGCCGAGCTTCATGATCGTGGGACCGGCCCAGAACAAACCGATCAGGTTGACCATGAACGGCACATTCGCGCGCGCCATCTCCGAGTTCACCACCGCCTGATACGCCGCCGGCATACCGCCGCCGCCGTACTGCTTCGGCCAGCTCATGCCGATGTAGCCGGCCAAGTAGGCTTTCTGCTGCCAATCGCGCAGGTAGTTGAACTGCTCGTCGGTGCCGACCTCCATGAAGCTGTCGGGCAGCTTGAAGCGCGGGGGCTTGGGCGCGTTGGCGCCGAGCCATGTACGAACCTGCTTGCGAAAGCTCTCGAGCTCCTGTGCCGATGGATCGTCGCTCATGTTGACGTCCCTCCTAGAATCGGGCCACGCCGAAGGTGTTGGGTTGCAGCTGCGCGGCTCGGCCGTGCAAGCAAGTCTCGAGGGCAAGCAGCAGCACGGTGCGCGAGTCGCGAGGGTCGATGAGACCGTCGTCGAACAGCCGCGCACTGCAATACATCGACTCCGAGATGGCATCGAGGCCGGCTTCGATCGCCTGCGCGCTCTTGTCGAGGAAGTCGCGCGTGGGCTCGTCGAGCACGGCGCCTTTGCGCGCGAGCTTGGCCTCGGCGACGATGCGCAGGACCTTGGCAGCCTGCGCGCCGCCCATCACGGCGGTGCGCGCGCTGGGCCAGGCGAAGATGAAGTCGGGCTTGAGCGCGCGGCTCGCCATGGCGTAGTTGCCTGCACCGTAGCTGTTGCCGACCACCAGCGTGAGCTTGGGGACGCGCGCGTTGGCGACCGCCTGAATCAGCTTGGCGCCATGCTTGACTTGCCCGGCCTGCTCGGCCTCGACGCCGACGAGAAAGCCCGTGGTGTTCTGCAGGAAGATCACGGGCGTTGCGCTCTGATCGCAGAGCTGCAGGAACTGCGCAGCCTTCTTCGCGCCGCTGGGCGTGATCGGGGCGTTGTTGCCGATCACCGCGGCGCGATGGCCGCCGAGGTGGATGTGGCCGCACACCGTGCCTGCATCGAGCTCGGCGCCCAGCTCGAAGACGCGTGACCCGTCGGCGATGCGCGCGATGATCTCGCGCACGTCATAGAATGTCTTGGGATCGGGCGGGACCACGCCGGCCAGCTCACGCGGATCGTGGCGCGGCGGCTCGGGGCAACGATCCGTTGCAGGCAAGGGGGTGAGCGGCAGCTGCGCCATGATCGCGCGTGCGATGCGAATCCCGTCGGCGTCGTTCTCGGCCAGGTACTCGCCCGTGCCCGAGACGCGCGCGTGCATCTGCGCCCCGCCGAGCTCTTCGGCGTCGGCGACTTCGCCAGTAGCCGCCTTGAGCAGCGGTGGGCCTGCCAGGAACAGCTGCGTCTGGCCACGCACCAGCACGACGTAGTCCGATAGCGCCACGTGGTAGGCGCCGCCCGCAGTGGCGTTGCCGTGCGCCACGACCACCTGCACGATGCCGGCCGCGGACAGCTCCGCTTGCTGGCAGTAGCACTGGCCGCCTTCGAGAAAGCCGACGGCTCCCCAGGGATCGGAGCTCACGCCGCCGCCCTCGAGGTTGCCGCCGCCGCTCTCGCTCAGCGAGACGATCGGCAGCCGTTGGCGGCGGGCGATCTCCTGCAAGCGCAGCATCTTCTCGGTCGTGACGCGCGTGATGGTGCCGCCCTTGATGGCGTAGTTCCAGACGATGCACAGACAGCGCCGGCCGGTGACGAAGCCGATGCCCGCGATCAGGTTGCCGCCCGCCAGGCTGCCGTCGGTGTCGCCGTACATGCGGTAGCCGGCGATCGGACACAGCTCCAGAAACGGTGCGCCACGGTCGAGCAAGAGCGCGAGCCGCTCGCGTGGCAAGAGCTTGCCTGCCTTGTGCGCGCGCTCGGCGTAGCCCTGCTCGGTGACGAGACCTTTGCGCTGCACGTCGCGCACACGCTCCACGTACGACTGCATGAAGTCGGCGTTGGTCCGGAAGTCTGCGCCGCTCGGCGCGACGTTGCTTCTCCACTCAACCACGGGCGGGGGCCTTTCGGACGACGAGGCTAAGGATGTGGTCGGTCAGGGTGCCGAGCGACATCGGGCCGCGCGGCCGGTACCAGGTCGCGGTGATCGAGGTCATGCCGGAGATCAGCCGACGCAGGATGAACGGTTCGAGCGGCGCAAGCTCGGTGCGCGCGGCACGCAGGGCGCGCAGCCACACTTCTTCGTAGGCCTCGCGAACCACCAGCACGCGCGTGCGCGCCTGCGCGCCGAGGCTGCGCCACTCGGTGACCAGGAGCGTCATGGCCTCGCCGCTGTCGCCGTGGATGTTTTCGAGCTCACACAACAGCAGCGCGCGCACGCAGGCGAGCGGCGAGCTTGCTGACTTGGCCGCCTGCTGCATACGTTCGGTGCTGCGCACGCTCACCTCGGTCATGACGGCTTCGAGGATCTCTTCCTTGTTGTCGAAGTGGTGGAAGATGCTGCCCGACAGGATCCCGACGCTCGCCGCGAGGTCACGCACGGTGGTCTGGGCGTAGCCTTGCGTGAGGAAGAGATGCGCAGCAGCACGCAGGATGCGCCCGCGCGGGCTCTCGTCCATCGAGGTGGAGCGCGTGAGCGTGGACGCCAGCGTGGACGCGGGCGCCGACGTGACCGCGGGCGTGACCACGACTGCGCGCTTGTCGGCGGGCTTCTTGCGGGGCGGCAGGGCTCTGAGTGTGGGACTACGTGCCATGGGCGTTGCAAACCAAGCGCTTGCTTGGTAGCTTCCAACCAAGCGCTTGCTTGGTCAAGGCCACTCGCCAGAAAAAGCCGGAGTACGAACTTGGCAGAGCACCGAACAACCAAGAGCGTCGTACGCGTAGGCTGCGCTGCAGGCTTCTGGGGCGACACGGAAACCGCGGCCCCGCAGCTTTTGGCTCGCGGCAAGCTCGACTACCTGGTGCTGGACTACCTGGCCGAGATCACCATGTCGATCATGGCCGGCGCGCGCTTGCGCGCTGCGGACGGCGGCTATGCCACCGACTTCGTATCGCGTGTCATGCGTGCCACGCTTGAGGATGCGCTCGCGCAGGGTGTGCGCATCGTCACAAACGCCGGTGGCGTAAATCCGCTGGCTTGCCGCGATGCGCTGCGCGCGCTCGCCACCGAGCTAGGCGTCTCACCGAAGATCGTCGTCGTGCTCGGCGATGATCTCCTGCCGATCAAGGAGCAACTCGGCAGCGAGGGCGTGCGCGAGATGTACAGCGGCGCAGCCATGCCAGGCTTCCTGCTGAGCGCCAACGCCTACTTCGGCGCCAAGCCCATCGTGGATGCGCTGGAGGCCGGTGCCGACATCGTCATCACGGGTCGTGTGGTCGACAGTGCGCTGGTGCTCGGTCCGCTGGTGCACGAATTCGGCTGGCGCTGGGACGACTTCGATCGGCTCGCGAGCGGCAGCCTCGCCGGTCACATCATCGAGTGCGGGGCGCAGTGCACCGGCGGGCTGTTCACCGACTGGGAAGAGGTTCCCGGCTACGACGACATGGGTTATCCGATCGTCGAGTGCGCAGCGGACGGCTCGTTTGTGGTCACCAAGCCCGAAGGCACGGGCGGGCTCGTGACTCCGGCCGTGGTCTACGAGCAGCTGGTCTACGAGATTGGCGACCCGCGCGCGTACATGCTGCCCGATGTGGTGTGTGACTTTTCCGAGGTACGAGCCGAGCAGGTGGGCCCCGATCGCGTGCGCGTGGTCGGCGCCAAGGGCCGCGCCGCGACCGACACGTACAAGGTGTCTGCGACCTACCCCGATGGCTACAAGCTCGACGTCGGCATCTTCCTGGCCGGCGAGCAGGCTGCCCGCAAAGGCGCACGCGTTGCGCGCGCGCTGCTCGACAAGATCGAACGGTTGCTCGTGGCCCGCGGCCTCGGGCCGTTTGCCGCCACACGCGTCGACCTGCTCGGCGCGGAGTCCACGTACGGGCCGCACGCGCGCGCCGGTGACACGCGCGAGGTGGTGGTGCGCATCGCCGTGAGCCATAGCGAGCGCGATGCGCTGAAGCTCTTCTTGCGCGAGCTGCCGCAGGCCGGCACCAGCATGGCGCCCGGCTTCGCGACGCTGGTCGGTGGTCGGCCGCAGCCCGGGCACATGGTCAAGCTCTTCTCGTTTCTGATCGCGAAGTCCCGCGTGCAGGCTCAGTTGGAGCTCGATGGCGAGCGCCGACCTGTCGTGCCTCCGAAGCTAGTGCCGGCGCTCGCAGGCCCGAGCGCGCCGGAGCCCAGCTACCCCGTGATCGACAGCACGTACCGCGTGCCGCTGATCGCGCTGGCTCGCGGCCGCAGCGGCGACAAAGGCAACCACAGCAACATCGGGATCGTCGCACGCGAAGAGCGCTTCGTCCCGCTGATCGGCGCGGCGCTCACGGCCGAGGCGGTGGCTCGTCACCTGGCACACCTCGTGGACCCCGTGGACGGCCGCGTCACGCGCTACACGCTGCCGGGTTGCTGCGGCTGGAACTTCTTGCTCGAGAACAGTCTCGGCGGCGGTGGGATCGCGTCGCTGCGCGCCGACCCGCAGGGCAAGGCCCACGCGCAGCAATTGCTCGCGTTCGAAGTTCCCGTCCCCAAGGCGATCCACGACGAGCTGCGCGCCACGCCGCCGCGCAGCGGAGGCTCGACATGAAGCTTGTGCCCTTGCAAACCCTCTTGACCACGCTCGACGCGGGCGTCCTGCACGTCACGCTCAACCGCCCGGAGCGTCGCAATGCTCTGTCACCGCGCATGGTCGACGAGCTGATCTCGGTGTTCAAGGAGAGCGCCGCGGCGCCCGAGTTGCGCGCGATCGTGCTGCGCGGCGCGGGGGGCAGCTTCTGCGCTGGCGCCGATGTCAAAGCAATGGCAAGCGCAAACCCGGCCGAAGCCGCTGCCGTTGCCGCCGATCCGAAACGCGCCATCGCAGTCGGCAACCGGCGCTTCGGCGAGCTCGTCAGCAGTGTTCAAGCCGCCACGGCGCCGGTGATCGCCGTGATCGAAGGGTCAGTCATGGGGGGCGGGATTGGGCTCGTGTGTGCGTCCGACATCGCGCTCGCCCTGCGCGACGCGCGCTTCGGCCTGCCGGAGACGGGCCTTGGCTTGATTCCCGCGCAGATTGCGCCGTTCGTTGTGCAGCGCGTGGGGGTGACGCAAGCTCGTCGGCTGATGCTCACGGGCGCACGCTTCGATGGAGCGCAGGCGCTGCGCATCGGCCTGGTGCACGAAGCGTGTGATGACCTTGCCGCACTGGAGGCGCGGCTCGCCGAAACGCTCACGCAGGTGCGTCGCTGCGCGCCGCGCGCGAACGCAGCCACCAAGCGTCTGTTGATGAGCAGCCTCGGTCGCGAGCTGGCGAGCGTGCTCGACGAAGCGGCGCAGGTCTTCGCCGAGGCCGCGCTGGGCGACGAAGCCAGCGAAGGCACGTTGGCGTTCGTGCAGAAACGCGCGCCGAAGTGGGCGCAGTAGATGAGACGCTTGCGGCACGTCCTGGTCGCCAACCGCGGCGAGATCGCAGTCCGCATCCTGCGTACGGCGCGTGCGCTCGGCCTGCGCACGACCGCGGTGTACAGCGAAGCCGATGCCACCGCCGCGCACGTGAGCCTTGCCGATGCGGCCGTGTTGATCGGTCCGCCACAAGTCTCGGCCTCGTACTTGAACACCGAGCGCATCGTGGCCGCCGCCCGCAGGGTGGGCGCGGACGCAGTACACCCCGGCTACGGCTTGCTCTCCGAGAACCCGGCCTTCGCGCGCGCTTGCCAAGCCGCGGGCCTGTGCTTCATCGGGCCAGCGCCCGAGACCATCGAGCTGATGGGCAACAAGGGGCGTGCGCGCATCGCGATGCACGCCGCGGGCGTGCCCTGTGTTCCGGGCTACGACGGGGCCGACCAGAGCGACGCCACGCTGCTGCGCGAAGCCACCACGCTCGGCTTCCCGCTCATGGTCAAGGCCGCAGCTGGCGGCGGCGGGCGCGGGATGCGCCGCGTGACCGAGCCAGCAGCGCTGCCCGAAGCCATCGCACGCGCGCGCTCCGAAGCGCAGAGCGGCTTCGGTGACGGCCGACTGATCCTGGAGCGAGCGATCGACGGTGCACGTCACGTCGAGATCCAGGTGTTCGCCGATGCTCACAGCAACGTCATCCACCTCGGCGAACGCGACTGCTCCGTGCAGCGACGCTTCCAGAAGGTGATCGAGGAAGCGCCGTCGCCCGCGGTTGGCGCAGAGCTACGTGCGCGCATGGGCGCAGTGGCCGTGCTCGCGGCCAGGCGCTCGGGCTATCTTGGCGCGGGCACGGTGGAGCTGTTGCTCGCGCCGGACGGCAGCTTCTACTTCCTCGAGATGAACACGCGGCTGCAGGTCGAGCACCCGGTGACAGAGGCGCTGACCGGGCTCGACCTCGTCGAGTGGCAGTTTCGGATCGCCCAGGGCGAAGCGCTGCCGCTGACGCAGGCTGATGTGCACCTGCACGGCCATGCGATCGAGGCACGCTTGTATGCAGAGGACCCCGCGCACGGCTTCGTGCCGCAGACCGGAACGATCGCCAGGCTCGTGCTGCCGAGCGGGCAGGGCGTGCGCATCGATCACTGGCTCGCGCCGGGTCAAGAGATCAGTGCCCACTACGATCCGCTGCTCGCCAAGATCATCGCGCACGGCGTGGATCGAGAGCAGGCGCGGCTGCGCTTGATCGCCGCGCTCGCAGCGCTGCGCGTCCTGGGCTTACGCACGAATCAGGCGTTTCTCGGCGAAGTCCTCGCGCACGAGACCTTCGCTTCGGGCGCCGCGGCCACTGACTTCCTCGACCGGCACTTCGTGCACCAGCCTTCGGCGGCACCTACGACGCACGCGCTCGTGGCGGCAGCGCTGTGCTTTCTGAAACGCGCGCCGACCGTGACGAGTTACGCGACCGAGACCGAGGGCTTCACCAACTGCGTCGGCCTCGGTTGGCCGATGACGATCGAGGTCGACGAACAACGCCACGAGCTGCGAGTCACGCCCGACGGCCGCTGCCGCGAGTACCGCGTGCGCGTCGGCGAAGTAGAGGTCTTGGCGACGCTCGCAGCAGCGGCTACCGACTCGGTCAGCGTGGTGGTCGACGGTGTGCGTCTGCGCTTCGACTTCGCGTGGGTCGCCGAGCAGCTGTGGCTGCACACCCCGGCTGGCCCGCTTTGCCTGCGCGACGTCACCCATGCCGCGAGCGACGCCACGCAGGCGCGCGGCAGTGGTCGCGCGCTCGCCCCGATGGACGGTTCCGTGGTCGACGTGCCGGTGCGTCCAGGCGACAGCGTGACTCGCGGACAGACGCTGGCGGTGGTCGAGGCCATGAAGCTCGAGTTGCGCATCGCGGCGGATATGGATGGCGTGGTGCACGCGGTGCACGTGCAGCGCGGCGATCAGGTCAAGGCGCGGCAGCTGCTCGTGGAGTTGCAAGCGATGCAAGCGTGAACGGGACCGACTCATGACCATCCAGAGCATCTTCGCACCCGGCCTGTTCCGCGACCGCGTCGCGATCGTGACCGGCGGCGCCACCGGCATCGGGCTCGCGATCGCCGAGGAGCTCGTCAGCCTCGGCGCGCGCGTGGTGATCGCCTCGCGCAAGTCGCAGCGCTTGCAGACGGCGGCACGCGGGCTCTGCGCGCAGTACGGCGGCGAGGTGGTGCCCCTGGTCTGCAACATCCGCGAGCGCGCGCAGGTCGAGGCGCTGTTCGACGAGACCTTGCAGCGTTTCGGTCAGGTCGACTTCGTGATCAACAACGGCGGCGGGCAGTTCCTCGCGCCGGCTGCGATGATCACCGACAAGGGTTTTCGTGCTGTGATCGAGACGAACCTCACCGGCACCTGGCAGATGTGTCAGGTGGCGGCGCAGAAGTGGATGCTCGAGCACGGCGGCAAGATCGTCAGCATCGTCGCTGACATGTGGTGCGGCTTTCCGGGGATGGTCCATACCGGGGCAGCGCGCGCGGGCGTGGTGAACATGGCGCAGACGCTGGCGGTGGAGTGGGCCCCGAGCCGCATCCTCGTCAACTGCGTCGCACCCGGCGTGATCCTCACTACCGGCATGCACAACTACCCGCCGGGCGTCGCGCAGCTGGCGACGCGCAGCGTGCCGCTCAAGCGCCTGGGTACGGTGCAGGAGGTGTCAGGGGCCGTGATGTACTTGCTGTCGCCTGCGGGCGACTTCGTGACAGGAGCCACGCTGCGCGTGGACGGCGGAGGCTCACTCTGGGGCGAGAGCTGGCCGATCCCCGAGCCGCAGAACCCGGCGCCGATCGTGATCCCGCCATGGCCCGAGGAGCGCTGGCCGCAGTACGCGCCGGCCGCGAGCGAAGACACGGAAGACGAAAGCTGAGGTCGTGCCATGGAGCTCCGCCCCGCACAGAAATCGATCCGCGACCAGTTCCGGCGTTTCATGGAGCGTGAGCTTGCGCCGGCCACGCCGGTTTCGCGTGCGAGCTCACGGCCATTCCATCGCCGGTCCAATTCACGCATGATCGGCGCCTGCGTCGACTCGTCTTCCTATGCTTCGCCGACTGCCTTCTCTCGCCGACCCGTGGGTGCTCTGCCTCATCGCGAGCCTTGCGGTGGCCTGTGAGCTGCGCGTCCTGGCGCTGACGCAACCGCTGTCGGATCTCGATGCTACGCTGCTGCCCGACGACGCCTACATTTCGCTGGATGTGGCGCGTTCGATCGGCCTTGGCCTGGGCCCGCGCAGCGCCGGCCGTCTCACCAACGGCGTTCAGCCGCTGTACGTGCTGCTGATGGCGCCGGTCTACGCGCTGCTCGGGGACGCATCCCTCCGGTCGCTGCCAGTCCAGGATCGCGGCGTGCGCAGCGCTCTTCTGCTGCTCGTGCTCACAGATCTCGCGAGCCTTTGTCTGCTCGTCCGCATGCTCGCCCGCCGCTGGGGTCGCTCGGCCGGTGTGCTGATCGCAGCGGCCTGTTGGGCGAGCTCGCCGTTGGTGGTGAAGACCGCCCTCAACGGTCTCGAGACGTCGCTGGCGTGCTTGGCGAGTCTCGCTCTGCTCAGTTGGCATCTCGAACGCGGCGCGTGCGCGCCGCGCGCGCCTTCCGTCGCTGCGGCGTGGCTGCTCGGCGCGCTCGCCGGCGTCGCCACGCTGGCGCGCATCGACGTGTCGATAGCCGCAGGTTGGATCGCGCTCTTGGCTCTGTGGCGTCATCCACGCGCGTGGCTGCGCCTGGGAGCGTGCTCGGCGCTCGGCTTCGGTCTCATCTATGCGCCCTGGGTCGGCTATTCACTGCACCACACGGGCCACTGGTATCCGATCAGCGGGGAAGCTACGCGGCTGCAGAGCTTCCCTGCGCAGCTCGATGCAAGGTTCCTCTCGCACAGCGCGCGCGTGGCCTTGCACGCCTTCTGGCGTGGCTCGCAATTTCAGGTCGCGGCCGCTGCGCTGCTACTCATGGCCGTGATCGCCAAGCGCAAAGCTCGCGCGCTGTGGGGTGACGCGCTGGCCTTTGCGCCGGTGCTCTTGTTCGCATGCTCTCTGTTCGTGGCCTACGCGTTCTTTCAGGGCGGATGGTGGTACTTCGAGCGCTATCTCTTCCCCGCACACTTGGTTCCGATCTTATTGTTGGCTGCGTCGGTCCACGTGTTGGCTGCCGAGGTCAAGGGCTCGCGCAGCGTGCTCTTGGGATCGCTCACGCTCGGGACGCTGCTGCTGGGAGCCGCATCGCTCGACGCTTGGCGCGATGTCTTTCATCACCAGCCGCGCGACCAGGGGTATCGCGCGATGGCGCTGTGGGTACGGGATCACTTGCCGGCCAAGACCGTGCTCGGTGCGGGCCAGACCGGGGCGCTGGGCTACTTCGCGGCGGACCACACGGTGGTCAATCTCGATGGCGTCGTGAACGAAGACGCGCTACGCGCCGTTCGGGCTCACCGACTGCTCGAGTACGTGCGCGACGCTCAGGTCGAGCTCGTGATCGGCTGGCACGGCAGCTTCACGGCGCTGTCCGCGCTGTCCGGTCCTTCAGCTGGCGTGCGCTTACGCCTGCTGGGTCAGATCCCGGGCTTTCGAACGAGGCGCGAAGCCTGGCTCGTGTACAAGGTCGAGCGGTCGCTGTGAGCGGGAGACGCTTGCGGCTGGCGTGCTGACGGAACGCTGTCGAGGCGCTAGCACAGCCACAGCGCGAGCACCTGCGCCAACACGATGCGCAGCAGCATCGTGAGCGGATACACGGCCGCGTAGGCGACGGCCGGCTCGTCCGACCCGTTCATCGCCGTGGCGAAGGCGAGCGCGGGTGGGTCGGTCATACTGCCGCTGAGCACCCCGCACAGCTCCGCAAAGCGTAGGTGCAGCGCGATCCGGCCAACCGCCGCCATCAGCAGCAGCGGCAGGAGCGTGACGAGCATGCCGGCCAGCATGAAGCGCAGGCCGTCACCGCTCATCAGCACCTGCGTGAAGTGCTCGCCCGCTTTCATGCCGACGCAGGCGAGGAAGAACACGATCCCCAGCTCCCGCAACGCGGCGTTCGTCGGACCGGGCATGTACCAAAGCAGCGGCCCGAGCTTGCCCACGCGCGAGAGCGCGATGGCTACCAGCAGGGGGCCACCCGCCAGGCCCAGCTTGAGCGGCGCAGGCGCGAACGGCAGCGCGATCGGCACGCTGCCCACAATCACGCCCAGCGCCACGCCGACGAAGACGGGGACGTAGTTCGTCTGCGACAGCACCTTGAGCGAGTTGCCCAGCTCCTGCGCGGCGCTCGTCACGCCCTCGTGCTCGCCCACCACTTGCAGTACGTCGCCCACGTTCAGCTCGAGTCCGGGCGCCGCTCCCAGCTGCACGTCGCCACGATGCACGCGCGTCACCGCCACGCCGTAATGCTCGCGCAGGCCGAGCTCTTGCAGAGTCTTGCCTTGCACCGCGCTCTTGCTCACCACCACGCGCTCGGAGCTGATCGGCCCCTGGGCGCTGGTGAGATCTTCGCTGCTCGGCTTGCCGACGATCATACGGAACTCGTCCAGCTTGGCCTGTGGCCCAACCGCCAGCAGTGTGTCGCCGCGGTGCAGCGTGGCGCCGGGCTTGGCCACGCTGACTTCGCCCGTCGCGCCGACTTTGTGGCGCGAGACCACCACGCCCAGCTCGTTCATGCCCGGGATCATGCTGATGCGTGTGCCGTCGAGCTTCGCGTTCTCGACGACGATGTGCAGGCGTGCCAGCGGCTCGCTCGATGCGTCGGCTGCGGCGCTCTGTGCGGCTTCGCGCGCGGCGTCGATGCGGAACAGCGCCTTGATCGCGAGCATCGCGAGGATGATGCCGACGATGCCGAAGGGGTAGGTGACCGCGTAGCCCAGCGCAGGCAGCTCGGCCAGCTTGCTCTCCCCCATCGCGCGCAGCGCTTCCTGGGCGGCGCCGAGAGAGGGTGTGTTCGTGGTGGCGCCGCTGAGCACGCCCAGCGCAGCGGCAGGCGCGATGCCGAGCACACGAGCGACGACCACGGTGAGCAGCGAGCCGAGAGCCACGATGCCCAGAGCAAGCGCGTTGTGGATGCGGCCGCGCGCGCGCACCGAGGCGATGAAGGTTGGCCCCACCTGCAGGCCGATCGTGAACACGAACAGCACCAAGCCCAGGTCGCGCACGAACTGCAGCACCGCGGCCTCGGGCGTGAGCTGGAAGTGCCCGAACAAGAGGCCCGAGAAGAGCACGCCAGCGACACCGAGGCCGATGCCACGCACGCGCACTTGGCCGAGCGCGAGGCCGAGCGCAGCGACGCCGGAGATCGCGAGCAGCGCGAACGACAGGGGTTGGGTGTCTCGAAAGCTCGCAAGCCAGGTCATGGCAAGTCCGGGGAGGCTCGCCCGGCGAGTCTCCGGTCGGGAGCGTACCGCATCGCGAGCGTCGGACCACGACGTCGAGCTCCGGCCGTGCGAGCCGCGCTCGCGGCCCAGGCACCATCAGCGGCACGCCCCATGCGAGCGCTCAGCTGCATGCGCCTCGCCGTCGACCTTGCGAGCGTGAGCGGCACATCCGTGTATACAAAGTGCAACGCGGCTGTCGTCACCACGCCACACACGGCGGGCCCGCGCCGCTGGGCCGTGCTCGGGACGTTGAGCTTCGCGCTGGATCTGTAGGCGTGGCACGCATGCAGCCACGGCACGCTTGTTGCGTTGGCGTCGAGCATGTCGCGCTCAACGCGGTCTCGCCTTCGCGCAGCGCTCATCGCGTGCGCATGCCTCGCTTTCGTTGGCTGCTACACCACGAAGAACTACGGGCGCGGCCCGTGCAAAGAATACGAGCCCTGGTGCATTGCCGGTGACCGTTCGTGCACGCACGACAACCGAGGCTGCGAGGTCTGCACGTGCAGCTGCAGCGGTGGCCCGTGCGATGCCCGCACGGGGCAAGCTCCGTTCGCCGACCCGGATGGGCGCAGGTGGTAGCGGCCGGCGCCGGTCGTGCGCGTCACATGCACACGTCGGCGGAGCGACTGCGCTTGTTGCAGGGTGCGCCGCAGCCGCCGCACGCCTTCCTGCACATCCCAGCGTCCATGAGCGTGTTGCTCGGGGTCGCGCAAGCCAGAGGATCGCTCTCGCAGCCTAATGCAACCCGCCCGATTCGGTCGAGGCGCAACGCAAAACGGCCCGCGAGCGCGGGCCGTCTGCGACTACAGAAACGTGCTCTCGAACACCGACGCTAGTTCAGCGCATCGATGATCGCGTTGAGCGTGGGGCTGGGGCGCATGGCCTGCGAGGTCTTCTTGTGGTCGGGGTGATAGTAGCCACCCATGTCCACGGGCTTGCCCTGAGCTGCGATCAGCTCCTGGTTGATCTTCGTTTCGTTGTCAGCGAGCTGCTGGGCGACCTTCGTGAAGCGGCCGCGCAGCTCCTGATCCTTGGTCTGTGCTGCGAGAGCTTGCGCCCAGTACATCGCCAGGTAGAAGTGGCTGCCGCGGTTGTCGATCTGACCGACCTTGCGCGCCGGCGACTTGTTGTTGTCGAGGAACTTGGCAATTGCCTGGTCGAGCGTCTCGGCGAGCACGGCCGCCTTCTGGTTCTTGAAGGTGTTGGCCATGTGCTCGAGCGAGGCCGAGAAGGCCGAGAATTCACCGAGCGAATCCCAGCGCAGGTAGCCCTCCTTTTGGAACTGCTGCACGTGCTTGGGTGCCGAGCCACCCGCGCCGGTCTCGAACAGACCACCGCCGCCGAGCAGCGGCACGATCGAGAGCATCTTGGCGCTGGTGCCAAGCTCGATGATCGGGAAGAGATCGGTGAGGTAGTCGCGCAGCACGTTGCCGGTCACCGAGATGGTGTCCTTGCCGGCGCGGATGCGCTCCAAGGAAGCATTGATCGCCGAGACCGGATCCATGATGCGGATGTCGAGCCCCTTGGTGTCGTGTTGCCGGAGGTAGGTCTCCACCTTGGCGATGATCTGCGCGTCGTGTGCGCGCTGCTTGTCGAGCCAGAAGATTGCCGGTGCGCCGGTGATGCGCGCGCGGGTCACGGCCAGCTTCACCCAGTCCTGAATCGGCGCGTCCTTGGCCTCACACATGCGGAAGATGTCCCCCGCCTCGACCTTCTGCTGCAACAAGGTGTTGCCGGCCACGTCGACCACGCGGATCGTGCCCGCGGCGCTCGCCTGGAAGGTCTTGTCGTGCGAGCCGTATTCCTCGGCCTGCTGCGCCATCAGACCCACGTTGGGCACGCTGCCGATCGTCGCGGGGTTGAACGCGCCGTGCTTCTGGCAGTCTTCGATGATGGCCTGGTAGATCGTCGCGTAGCAGCGGTCGGGGATCATCACCAGCGTGTCGGCTAGCTTGCCATCGGCACCCCACATCTTGCCGGAGTCGCGCACCACCACCGGCATGGAGGCGTCCACGATGATGTCGTTTGGCACGTGCAAGTTCGTGATGCCCTTGTCCGAGTCGACCATCGCGAGCGCCGGGCGCTTGGCATACACGGCCTTGATGTCGGCTTCGATCTCCGCCCGCTTGGCCTCGGGCAACGACTTGAGCTTGGCGAGCAGGTCGCCGAGGCCATTGTTCGGGTTGATCCCCAGCTCCTTGAACGTGTTGCCGTGCTTGTCGAACACGTCCTTGTAGAACACCGCCACGGCGTAGCCGAACATGATGGGATCGGAGATCTTCATCATGGTCGCCTTGAGGTGCAGCGACAGAAGCAGGTTCTCCTTCTTGGCGACCTCGATCTGGTCGGCGTAGAACGCGCGCAGGGCCTTGGCGCTCATCACCGACGAGTCGATCACTTCGCCGTCGCTGAGCGCGGTCTTTTCCTTGAGAACTTTCACGCTGCCGTCGGCGGCCACGAACTCGATGCGAACCGTCGTTGCCTTCGCGACGGTGGTGGAGGTCTCGGTGCCGTAGAAATCACCGGCCGACATGTGCACCACGCGGCACTTCGAATCGGCCGCCCAGGCGCCCATCTTGTGCGGGTGTGTCTTGGTGAAGTTCTTCACGGACAGAGGCGCGCGCCGGTCGGAGTTGCCTTCACGCAGCACGGGGTTCACGGCGCTTCCGAGCACCTTCGCATAGCGCGTCTGAATCGCCTTCTCGGCATCGTTCTTCGGCTGCTCGGGGTAATCGGGGACTTTGTAGCCCTGGCTCTGCAGCTCTTTGATCGCCGAGATCAGCTGCGGGATGGACGCGCTGATGTTCGGCAGCTTGATGATGTTGGCTTCGAGCTTCTGCGTGAGGTCGCCCAAGTGCGCGAGGTTGTCGGCGACCTTCTGGCCTGGAGCGAGCTGCTCGGGGAAGTTCGCAAGGATGCGACCCGCGAGCGAGATGTCGGAGGTCTCGACGGCAATGCCCGTCCCCTTGGTGAAGCCCTGGATGATGGGCAAAAGGGAATAGGTGGCCAGGGCAGGGCCTTCGTCGATCTCGGTCCAGATGATCTTCTGCGTCGTCATGGAGTCTCCTCTATCGGGGTCTCAGCCGAAGTTCTGTTTCGGCGCGAACGGATTATTCCACTGTTTAGGCCGCTTGTCGTCGGCTCGCATCGGGTACGCGGTTTACCACGTCCCGGCTGCGACCGAGGACGTCTGGCGCAAGCCGCCGTTACGTACGCACGATCACGCCCGATGCTCCCCTCGATGCTCTTGCCGTGCGCGTCGCAGCAAGCTGTTGCGAGATGCCGCGTTTCTCGACGCGGCCGCGTAACGGTGATTACGTACTCGCCAAATGCTCAGACCCGCGCCCACTCGAAGCCGGCCGCCAGTGCCCTTCGACGCCTCGGAGGCCACGGCCGCGCTCGCACCGGCCGCGCCCAGCGACGCCTTCCTCTTCGAAACTGCCTGGGAAGTCTGCAACCAAGTCGGTGGCATCTATCAGGTCGTGCGCTCCAAGGTTCCGCTGATGGCGCAGCGCTGGCGGGACCGCTACTGCCTGATCGGTCCGTACGTCGAGGGCAAGGCGCAGTTGGAGATCGAGGAGTCGCCGGCGACTGGCTGGCTCGCCACGGTGATCGAGACCGTGGAACGCTCCGGGCTGAAAGTGCATCACGGACACTGGTTGATCCAGGGCAAGCCCCGTGTGCTCCTGCTCGACCACAGCCTGCTCGCTCACACGCTGCCCGAGCTCAAGCACGCGCTGCGCACGCAGTACGGTATCGACCCTCCGGAGGGCGAGCCGTTGCTCGACGCCGCGATCACGTTCGGGGAAGCCGTGCGTCGGGTGATCGCCGCCGCGCACGAGGAGCTCACGCACCTGGGTTCGCGTAACGAGGCGGCGCGCCTGCGCTTGCTCGCGCACTTCCACGAGTGGCAAGGCGGCGTGGCGCTGCCCTTGATCCGCCGCGCGCGCCTGCCGGTGGCCACCGTGTTCACCACGCACGCGACGCAGCTCGGGCGCTACGTCGCCTCGAGCGAGGCTGACTTCTACGAGAAGTTGCCGAACATCCCGCCCGAAGAAACCGCGGCCTTCTACAACGTGCGCGCGCAGCATGCGATCGAGCAGGCGTGTGCTCGCGACAGTCACGTGTTCACCACGGTCTCGCAGATCACGGCCGAGGAGTGCACGTCGCTCTTGGGTCGTACGCCCGACGTGATCACGCCCAACGGCCTCACCATCTCGCGCTTCAACGTTGGCCACGACTTCCAGACCTTCCACGCGAACTTCAAGGAGCGGCTGCACACCTTCACGATGGGGTACTTCTTCCCCAACCAGCGCTTCGATCTCGACCGCACCATCTACATGTTCACCAGCGGTCGCTTCGAGCCGCACAACAAGGGCTTCGATCTGTGCATCGAGGCGCTCGCGCAGCTCAACGAGCAGCTCAAGGCGGTGCGTCTGGGCGTGACGATCGTGTTCTTCATCATCACCGCGCGGCCCACTCGCTCGCTCAACCCGCTGGTGCTCGAGAAGCGCGGCGTGCTCAACGAGCTGCACGACGTCTGCGACAAGATCGTGGGTCGCATGGGCGAGGAGCTGTCGCGCCGCGCCGCCGCTGGTGAACGCCTGCACCTCGACGATTTGATCGAGGAGTACTGGGAGCTGCGCTACCGCCGCACGCAAGCGGCGTTCCGCATGGACGTGCTGCCGCCGATCGTCACGCACATCCTCGAAGACGATCACAACGATCCCGTGCTCAACCAGCTGCGCAGCTTGAAGCTCTGGAATCGCGCGGAAGATCCGGTGAAGGTCGTCTATCACCCGGAGTTCATCACGCCGGTCAATCCGCTGTGGGGCATCGAGTACGAGCAGTTCGTGCGCGGCTGTCACCTGGGCCTGTTCCCCAGCGCGTACGAGCCTTGGGGCTACACGCCGCTGGAATGCATGGCGCTGGGCACACCCGCCGTGTCGAGCGATCTCGCCGGCTTCGGTCGCTACGTGATGGACACCATGCCCGATCACGAATCGTGGGGTCTGTCGGTGCTGAAGCGTCGTGGTCGCAGCTACTACGACGCCACGCGCGAGCTTGCCGATCGCCTGTTCGAGTACTGCACGCTGTCACGGCGCGAGCGCGTGGAGCTGCGCAACGAGGTCGAGCGCCGCTCCTGGGAATTCGATTGGTCGCGTCTGGGTCACGCGTATCACCGCGCGCACGACCTCGCGCTCGATCGCGAAGCAGCGCAGACGCGGCGCTGAGCGCTGCGTAACGAGGCTTGGCGAACGGGCAGCCCCAACCCAGGCCTGCCCGGAGGTGCGGACTCTTCCACGTCCGCGATGTTGTACAGCACGGCTTCCACTTCGTTGGGTGCGACCTGCCGCCGCATGACTTGATCACTTTGTCCATGCGATCGACCAAGTGGAGGTAGGTGCAGCGCTAGACGCACACCGATGCGCACGGCCTCGCGCGTGCCCACCAGAAGACATCTTATGCGCCCTCCACTTGGGTAGTCTGTGCCGCGGGGCGCGGCTTCGTCACACGGCGCTCACCGTTGCTAACGCGGCTGAAATCTTGAGCGCGATCGCATCAGGGTCTTTCGCGATGTCGGTCTCCCAAAATCGCAGCACGATCCAACCAGCGTCGCGGAGCTTGGCGTTGGTCTTGCGATCGCGTCGTCGGTTGCCGGAGATCTTCGCAAGCCAGTAGGTGGCATTGTGCACGCTCGCCAGCTTCTTCTTGCGCACGCTCCATCTTCGGCCGTGCCAGTAGTCACCATCGACGAACACGACGACGCGCTTGCGAGCGAAGACAAAGTCGGGTCGACCGGGCAGCGCTTGTGCGCTGGCCGTTGCTCGTATTCCGAGGCGTCTCAGCGCCCCACGTAGAAGCAGCTCTGGCTTCGTGTTGCGCTTGCGGCTTGAACCGCGCGCTGCTGCGCTGGCCTTATCCGACGAAGACTGCAACCCGACGTAGCTTGCGGCTCTGCGAGCCACAGCTACTCAGCGCTCTGGCTCCAAGCTTCCGCTCGATAGCCCTTGCCCGTACCGGGATGTGCAACGTGTTCGCCCTGAAGATCGAGGAAGATTTTCGGGACAGGCTTCAGGCGCTCGGCGCGTGGCACGGGCGTACGGCGAGCAGGCAACAACCGCGGCTGCTGATCGACGCGCTGACCAAGTAGTTGCGCGCGAATCGCACGAGCAAGGACCTCGGCAAGCAGTGCGGGGACCGCGTTGCCGACTTGCCGCTGAATCGAGGTGCGGCCTCCCGTGATGATGACGTCGTCCGGAAAAGTTTGGATGCGACACAGCTCGCGCATGCTGAGTCGTCGATTCGTCCAATGAAACGGGCCGATCGCTGGTCCAGGTTGCGCTTGCACCGTCCACGACGGCATGTTCTTCGCAAGCTTGAGCAAGAACGACCAGAAACGTCGACGCCACCCGAACAAGGGCAAGCCTTCGCCACGGTCCGTGTGGAACAAGTAGTTCTGTCCCTCTGGAATCGATGGAAGCAGAGTGGCCCACTTGCCGCGCACGGCCAGCTCCTCGTGAGGGTCTAGCTTCACATCGCCGATCGCATCCCACGCAGTGCGATACGGCTCGAGAGCACCGATGAGCGAGAGTTGGCCCTTCACGTTAGCCGTGTTCCCATGCGTTGCGGCTGGGAACTTGAACACGTCGCCGTCACGCGCTGCGATCATGATGAAGCGCTCGCGCAGTTGCGGTACGCCGTACTCGACAGCCTTCACGACGCGATACACCGGCTTGTACTGGACCCGATGCTTCTTGTTGATCTGCTCCACGCGTGCCAGCAGGAGATCGAGCCCTTCGTTCTTGCCCGAGTACGAAAGGCCGCCCACGTTCTCCAACATGAATGCACGAGGTAGCGCTTCCTCGACGACGCGCATGTATGCCGCAAGCGTGTCGGAGCGCGGGTCACTCAGGCGGCCGGCATCACCCCGAGCCCAGTAGCCTGCCTTCGAGAACGGCTGGCACGGCGGACCGCCGATCAAGATGTCGGCTTCGCCACGCTTCAGTTTGCCGGCAGCGAGCAGATCCTCGGTCGACACCTCGAAGATGTCGCGGTCGATGACCGTCCACTTCCGATTTTGTCGAAGAGTTACGCAGCAATCCCGGTCTCGCTCGACCGCCACGGAAGTCTGGCAACCAGCCGCTTCGAAGCCGTAGTCGATGCCCCCAGCACCGGAGAACAGACTGATTACGCGTGGTCGGCGCATACTGCGCACCTGTGTAGCATAGGCGGGCGCCGGCAGTCTTCGGCTTTCGCAAACGGCTGCGCTGCGTCACGGGCCTCCTGGTAACCTGGCCGCGTGAAACTAGAGAAATACTCCCGAGCTCAAGGCCGTGAGAACGTGGCCCGAGTCACGGCGGCGATTGAGGCAGCCGGCGGACGGATCATCTCAGCGCCGGATCCCACGAGCGCCCCGTACGAGTACGCGATCGAGTTGCCAAGCGGCGAGCGGCGCGATCTCGTCTGCTACGCCTTCACCGCCAACAAGTACCGCGGCGCCGGGAGACCGATCGACGAGCATCGCTTCCAGATCAAGTACGGCAGCGACTTCGCTCGCTATCACAACCTCTACATTGATCCGAGCCGTAAGCGCACGACGCTCTTCTTCGGCGTCCATCACGAGCTCGACCTTTTCATCACCGCCGATCCGATCCTGCATACACCGACGTGGTTCTCTTCTTCGGTCGAGTTCAAGGAGGACGACCTACTCGAAGCAAAGAAGCGCGGCTGGCACGGCTGGGAGCGCGAGCGCTCGATGGCCGGGCGCCGCAAACGGATCTTGCCCGAGGAGAGCTTTCAGACCGAAGCGCTTTGCGCGTTCACGCCGAAGCACTTTCTCGATTACATCGAGTTTGAACGACACGCGTCGGGCCTCGATGCGTCGGAGCGATTGATCGTTGGAGCGGAGCTCGCAAGGGCGGGCGTGCCGCGTCCAGGGAAGAAGCACCCACTCGAGCAGGCCCTCGGGTTGAGCGCGGCGGAGCTGCTGAATGTGCTCGGCGGCACCGCGCGGTTGCTGACGGCAGTGCGGGGTCGTGTCGCGGAACATCATCTCGGGACGTATCTGCAAACAGTGCCGGG
>DASVHQ010000230.1:0-9034 GCA_036382515.1 Polyangiales bacterium
CGGCGTGCGCGAGCGCGCGTCACGACGCCGTGCGGGTCAGGGCTTGGGCTTGCCGGCCGGGTGAGCGCAGACGCGCGTGAGCAGCTTGGCCCGTGCCGCCGACAGCTGCCGCTTGAGCACGGGAACGGCCGCCGTGTAGAAGCTGCAGTCCGTGTAAATGGTGTCGATGGCCTCGCCCCAGCGGGCGGTGGTCTTGAGCACCACGCGGCCGTCGGAGGTCTCGATGATACTGATGCCCTCACCCTTCACGGACTTGCGCGGCGGCCCTTCGGGCACGACCGGCGCAGGCACCACGGCGACCGGAACCGGAGCCGCTGGCGCGGGCGACGGCGGTTCGACAGGCGTGGCTGGCGTAACTGGCGCGGACAGCGTCGACGCGGCAGGCGAGCTCGTGGCGGAAGCCGGGCCGCTGCCCGCAGCCCGCGACGTGGGAGCGGAGCACGCGAGCAGGCCACACGCCACCGTGCTCAAAAGAATGCGCTTGATCAGCATGGCCGGATCCTAAATCAGAGATCACGATCCTGAAACGGCCTCTCGCACCGCTCAAATCGCCGGGTTCTATGTCGGCGCCCCTCGAAAGGGGATCTACCCTTCCTTCGGCGCCCCTCCTCGATCCCGACGCCTTGCCCGGCACGCTGGACCGATCCCGAATCGCAAGCTCCTAGGAGCCTGGCTGCATTCCCACAGACGGGCATGCGCAGCGATCGCAAGGCGGCGCTGCTCGGCGCCGACCTGCCCATCGACCGAGCGCTCGA
Organism: Polyangiales bacterium; assembly: GCA_036382515.1. Lineage (GTDB taxonomy): Bacteria > Myxococcota_A > Polyangia > Polyangiales > JAFGIB01 > JADGRF01. The sequence continues at coordinate 756 of DASVHQ010000230.1, forward strand.
GCTCGAATACCGCATCGGTCTCGATGCCATCGGCACCGGCGAAGCGTTCACCGGCGCCGCAGACTTCGCCGGTGGCAAGAGCAAGCACGGGAAATTCTAGTGCGGCCGCTCGGTGTCACCGAGCCGACTCGCTGTCCGACCACAGCCAGGCTGCGCCACGCACGCCGCTCGCATCGCCGTGAGTTGCGCGGCACAGCCTGGTGTCGACGCGGTCGGAGAACACATACTTGGGCAAGAGCACAGGCACCTGCGTGTAGATCGCTTCCAGCTTCGATGCGCCGCCGCCGAGCACGATCACGTCCGGGTCGAGTAGATTGATCACGCTGCCGAGACCGCGCGCCAGTCGATCGCAATAGCGCTCGAGCGCCGCGAGCGCGTACGGCTCACCGGAGGCTGCAGCCGCCGCGATCTGCGCACCGCTCGCGGACAGCCCGCTGTGTTCCTGGTAGTCGCGACACAGCCCCGTGCCCGAGACGAAGGTCTCGATGCAGCCGGAGCGGCCGCAGTAGCAAGCCGGGCCAGGGCGCTCGCTGTCGGTCGGCCACGGCAGCGGGTTGTGGCCCCATTCACCCGCGATGGCGTTGACGCCCACGAGCGCGCGTCGCGCGACCACCACGCCACCACCGCAGCCCGTGCCCAGGATCGCGCCGAAGACCACGTCGGCGCCCTGCCCGGCTCCGTCGATCGCTTCGGAGAGCGCAAAACAGTTGGCGTCATTGGCGATGCGGATCGGGCGTGCCAGCAACCGACCGAGGTCGCGGTCGAGCGCGCGGCCGTTGAGGCACGCGGTGTTGGAATTCTTGATGAGGCCCGTGGCGCGCGACAACGCACCCGGCGTGCCGATACCGACACTGGCGTGGATGCCCAGACGGCTTTCTGCGTCGCCAACCAGGGTGCACAGGGCGCCAAGCAGCGCGTCGTAGTCGTGCGCGGGCGTGGCGACGCGCGTGCGATAGCGTTCGCCACCCGACGCGTCGAGCACGATGGCCTCGATCTTTGTCCCACCGAGATCGAGGCCGATGCGCATGTTCACCGCTTGCGCTTGCAACACGAGAAGACCTTACGGCCCGCTGTGTGCCCTACTCAAGCGAAAGCGCAAAGTGCCTCGTGGGCGACCGTCCTGCTGGCCGTGAATGACCTGCATCAACCACCGCGCGCGCCCAAGCACCCGACCTGGCTGGCCGTGAATGACCAAGAAAAGCGCAGTCGCAGCCTGCGTTTTGCCGTGCTGCGCCCCAAACGAGGCCGCCGCGAGCAGCGCACGGCTGTCGCAGGGTGCCAAGGCCCAGGGGCGGCTGGCGCGTGCTAGCCTGTTGCATGGTTTTCATCCTGCTCGCGCTGGTCGTCCTATTCGCGTTGGTCCTACTGACGCCGCCGCGACGCCGCAAGAAGGGCGAGCCCTTCGACTGGACGCACCGCCGCCCCTGGTGGCGGCCACGCTGGGCGTTTCCGGACGACCGCTGAGCCGCGGCTGCCGCGCGCGCTGACTCACGACGCCGCAGCCGTCAGCTGCGCAAGCAACTCCGGCAGCGAGACCATGGCGATGCCGATGCCTGCGTCGGAGAATCCGTACGGTAAGACCAGCTGATCGCCGTGGATCAAACCGCCGCATGAGTACAGCACGTTCGGAACGTAGCCTTCGCGCTCGGTGGCGTCGGGCTCGAGCAGCGGCTGCGCGAGCTGGCCGATGACGCGGCGCGGATCGTCCAGGTCCAAGAGCAGCGCACCGATCGTGTAACGCCGCATCGGCCCCACACCGTGCGTGAGCACGAGCCAGCCGGCGTCGGTCTCGAGTGGCGAGCCGCAGTTGCCGATCTGCATCAGCTCCCACGGCCGCGTGGGCTTGTGCAGCTCCACGACGTCGTTCCAGAAGTGCACGTCGTCCGAGGTCGAAAGGTGAATGTTCTCGCGATCCTTGCGCGACAACATCACGTAGCGCCCACGGATCCGACGCGGAAACAGCGCCATGCCCTTGTTCTGCGCGGCGGCGCCGTTGAGCGTCGAGATCGCGAAGCTCACGAAGTCCGTGGTCTCGATCAGCTGCGGTAGGATACTGAAGCCGTCGTACGCGGTGTACGTGGCGTAGTACTTGATCGTCCCGTCGTCGTGGGTGAAGCGCACGAAGCGAGCGTCCTCCATGCCGCGCGTCTCGTTTGGACCGGCCGGAAAGATCACGCGCTCTGCGAGCTCGGAATCGGCCGGAAACTCGGTGACGTAGTTGGAGGACGCGAGCACCCGAATGATCTTGAGCGTCTCGAACCAGATCGCGGGTGGTGGGCCGTATTCCTCGAGGGCCGAGAGTGAAGCTTCGAGCTCGAGCAACGTGAAGGTCTCCGGGAGCCGACCGAGCACACGGGCAGACAGCTCGTTCTCTGCGCCAAGCTCTCGCAGCTTCGTGCTGAAGCGATGTTTGTGGTAGCCGCGAGGTGGCGTGCGGTGTCCTGCCAAGAGATAGGGCCCAGGCGGATCGAAGTGCAGCCCGCCACCGGCCTCCAGACAGCCCGAGCGAAACTCGATCGACGACAGGTGGCCCTCGCCGACCGCGCGAACACTCATCACGACGCGCTGCTCGCCAGCGGCGAGCTGCCCTTGATCGGGCGCGAGCACGAGCGATGGGTTGAACAGGGCCGCGGCTTCGACCGCGTACTCGTGCGTGAAATAGGCACCGATGAGCTGGCGGCGCTCGGCGCTGAGCACCACGCTCGGATCGATGTTGTGCGCGACCATGTCGAAGTGGCGCTCGAGCAGCTGGTCGAAGCCTCGATGACGCGGCGCGAAGTCGCGCATAATTTCCGCGACCAGCGCGCTGACCTCGGCTTCGGGGATGTCCAGCACGCGCTCCATCAGCAGGCCTGCGCGCGAGCTGCCGGGCAGTAACACTTCCTCGCCGGGCAAATAGGGCTTGGCCAGGACACGCCGTGCGTCCGGCAAGAGGCGGTGCCGGCTGCGCGTGACTGCGACGGATGACATCTCAGTTGCTCGTTTCTTCGCCGGATTCGGCGTGCTCGAGGCCTTCACCGGCCAGCTCCAGCATGTCGATGAGAGACATCAGAAAACACAGGGTGCTCTCGGCGCCCTGGTTGAGATTCACATGCGCCGGACCGAGCCCGTCGCGGCAGCCGGCCGTGGTGAAGTCGTAGAGCGGCAAGCCCAGGCGGTTTTCGCCGAGAAACCACGCGAAGGCCTCGCGCATGCGGCGCAGGTAGTGGCGCTCGTGCGTGGCGAGGTAGGCACCACGGAACGCGAGCACGAGCGCCGCGGCATCGATGGCTTGCTCGTCGGCCTCGGCTTTGGGACCGCCACGACTGTGCCAGCCGGCGTTTCCGACCAGCACCAAGCGACCCGCCTCGAAGCACTTCTCTTCCAGAAACTCGAGCGACTCGCGCGCTACACGCAAGGTTGCCCGCTCGCCGGTGACCGCGTACGACTTGAACAACGCCAGCGGCAACGTAGCGTTGTCGTAGGTGAGCGTCGGTTCGAACCAGCGCCAGTCCTCCGTGGCTTGCTCCTGGTAGCGCCCGAGCAGCAAGTCGGTCAGCCGGCTGAGCGACCTGCGCAGCTCGTCGGATTCGGGCTCCACGACCAGGTGATTGGTGAGGCCGAGCATGGCAAGCGCTGCGCCACGCGGACCGAGCGTGAGCGTGCTGGGCAGTGCACGCATCAACATGTCGCGTGCGAGCCGTCGGCAGCCCTCATCCTGCGCCAGCCGGATTGTCGCACCCAGTGCCCAGATCGCACGGCCGATGCAGTCGTCGGAACAGCGCTCCGCTTCGATGAACACCCGGTCGTAGCCCATGAAATTGATGAAGGTACCGTCGCTGCGCTGCGCGTGCTGCAGATAGCTCAGGTACGTGGTGATCAGGCGACGCATGTGCAGCGAGGTGTGAAGCCGGTCGGCGTGCAGCGCGACGATCAGCGCGCGGGCGTTGTCGTCGACGCAATAGCCACTTTGACGCAACGGAACGCTGTAGGTCGCGTGCTGGGTGATACCCGTGTCGTCGGTCATGCGCTGCAGGTGATCGAGGCGAAGCTCTGGAAGGCTGCTGGCTCGCGCGAGCTTCATCACCGGTCGCCGCGCCGGACTGGCCGCCAGCGTCTGGCTCGCGAGCTCCAGGTAGCTGCGCCCCACGTTGGGCCAGTGCATCGAGCGCGTGAGCTCCACCGCGGCGGAACGTATGCGCTGCAGCTCCGTCGCGGAGCCGAAGAGCTCGAGCAGCGTGCGGCCGAGCGCGTCGTGGTCGCGGAACGGGAACAGCCGGCCGCGACCGTCTGCGAGCAACTCTTGCGCATGCCAGTAGGGCGTGGACACCGCGGCCGCGCCGGCACCCATCGCGTACGACAGCGCGCCGCTCGTCACCTGCGCCTCGTTCAGGTACGGGCTCACGAACACATCGGTGGCTTGCAGGTACTGGCCCAGCTCGGTGCGACTGACGAACTGGTCGCGAAACACCACGTGCTCGCGTACACCGAGTCGCTCGGCCTCGCGCTCCAGCAGCGTTCGGTAGGCCTCGCCGTCACGGCGCACCACGGCGGGGTGAGTCGCGCCGACCACGAAATACACGAGGTCCGGGAAGTGCGCGACCACCGCCGGCAATGCGCGGATCACGGTCTCGATGCCCTTGTTCGGACTGAGCAGCCCGAAGGTCAAGAGCATGCGCCGCCCGGCCACGCCGAAGCGTGCTTTCAGAGTCTGTTGATCGACCGGCTGCAGCTCCGGAATGCCGTGGCGGATGATCTGAATCTTCGGGCCCTGCACCGCGTAGGAGCTGGCCAAGAGATCCCTGGCGACCTGGCTCATCACCACCAGGCTCGCGCACTGCCGCGCCATCTCTTGCACGATCGAGCGTTGCGAGGCCGACGGCTGCTTGAGCACGGTATGCAACGTGGCGATCGAAGGCACGCGCAGCGGCGTGAGGAAATCCAGGATGTAGCTGCCATCATCGCCGCCGAAGATCCCGTACTCGTGTTGAATCGAGACCAGGCGCACGTCGCTGTAGTTCACGAGCTCGGCCGCGCGAGCGTAGTCGCCCTTGGTGCCCTGGCGGATCTCGTGCTTCACCTCGGGCGGGTACGCGTACTCGCCAGCGAGGTCGGTCATCGCCAGGACCATCGGCAACGCCTCTCCGCTCGCGGTCGCCACCGCCTCGGCGAGATCGTGCGTGAATGTGGCTATCCCGCAGCGCCGCGGCGGATACGTGCCCACAAAGGCCATCTGCTTGGCGCTGGCAGGCGCCGCGACTCGAGACGAGTCGACGCCGTCGCGCGACGTCGCAGCGCTCATGGGGTGCCCTGCGCCCGCGCCTGCCCCGGCTTCGAACGCGAGAGCGAATCGATGCCGTCGTGGCCTGGGGACAGAGCGCTCATCACCGTGCACTCAGTAGCATGGATCGGCGCGCAGCGTTCGCTGCGACCCGAACAAAGGGCTCGGAAGCTGGAGAATGCGTGCGTTGCGCATGGAAAATGCCCACGCGCCGCGCGTTTTCGCTGGGCGGGCCACTGCCGGAGCGCTTCGTTCGCCCGTCGGCCGAGCACAGCGTCGCACAGCAGCTGATCGCCCCTACGCGCTCAGTGCGTACGCAGCGCATACACGCGCGCGGCACGACCCTGCGGATCCCAGCCGATGATCAGCGTCGGCAACTGCTTGATGTGCGGATCTTTGGCATTGCCGATCGGGTAGTACCAGTCGTCTGCGGCGAAACCATGCTGCTTGCACAGGGCGCTATCTTCGCAGGCGATGCCGGCACCGAATGCCGCGCGCACTTCGGCCAGAGTGAGCCGCTCGATCTCAGCATTTTCGACTGCATCCACGAGCAAGCGGCTCAGCTCGTCGCGACCTTCGCGTGAATCCACCGGCTGCTGCATCGCCGCTCGCAGGCGCGCGCGCCAGGTCTCGGGCTTCACGTCCGAGGAGTGCGCGGCGCAGGCACAGAGCACACCCACCAACATCGCGATGACGGCTTTGCGGGATCTCATCCGCGCTAGCGTACACGCTATTGCCAAGCGAGGGAGCGCGCGCAGCATGCAGCCAAGCCCCGAACGTGGCGCCTGGGCTCAGCCGATGGCCACGCCGAACAGCCTACCGATCAACGCGGTGGCCAGCATCGCGAGCGCCCCGCCCAGCGTGACGCGCAGCGCTGCTCGACCGCGCGGTGCGCCGCCCAGCTGTCCGCCCAGCGCGCCGAGCGCGCCCAGACTCGCCAGCGAAACCAGCCCGACCGCAGCCATGCGCAGGCTCGGCGGTGCAACGAGCAACGCCGCGATCGGCACCAGCGCGAACGCAGCGAAGCTCGCGGCGGAGATCCAGGCGGCCTGCAGCGGCCGCGCGAGCGAGTCCTGCGCGATGCCCAGCTCATCGCGCATGTGCGCGCCCAGCCGATCACCCGCGCTCAGCTGCTGTGCGACCTTCGCTGCGAGCTCTTGGTCAAGGCCGCGCTGCTCGTAGATCTTCGCCAGCTCGTGTTGCTCCGCGAGCGGGTCGGCGGCGAGCTCGGCCTTCTCGCGCTCGATGTCCGCCTGCTCGACGTCGCGCTGCGAGCTGACCGACACATACTCCCCGACCGCCATCGACATCGCGCCCGCCACCAAGCCCGCCACACCCGCGAGCAGCGTGGCCTCTTTCGACGCAGCGGACGCCGACACCCCGATCATCAGACTCGCTGTGGAAACGATGGCGTCGTCGGCGCCAAGCACGGCAGCGCGTAGCCAGCCCGTGCGCTCGCCGCGATGCGCTTCCGGATGCGCTCGTGCTCTGCGACTCATGCGCGCAACCTAGCATGCGCGTTCTGGGCATGGCACGCGCTGGCGTGTGACGGGAGCCGGGCGCCGAAGCGCGTCAGCTGCCGGCTTTCCGATCGCGCACGCAATGAAAACGAATCGTGTTGGTCTCTGTGCCCGAGCCCAGCGGGACGGCGCCGACTGTCACGACCACGTCGCCTGGCTTGGCCCAGCCTGCATCCATCAGGAAGCGCTCAGCGAACCCCAGCTGAACTTCCAGGTCGGCGTGGTGCGGCATCTCGACCGGTCGTACGCCGCGTAGCAAGTTGAGCCGCCGCAGCGTGGCCGACGTCGAGCTGAGCGCCACGATCGGCAACGAAGGCAACCACTTCGAGACCTGCAGCGCAGTCAGCCCCGAGCCAGCCAGCGTGACGATCGCCCTGGCATCGAGACGCTGTGCAGCCGCCACCGCCGCACCTGCAGCGCCCACGGCAAACGAGTGCGCATCGTTGCCCGACTCGGTGCCCCGACCGCGGCGTGCCACCTGCTCTGCGCTGCGTGTCAGCGCATCCATCGCCTTGACGGCGAGCACGGGATTGTCGCCCGCCGCCGTCTCTTCGCTCAACATCACCGCGTCGGCACCGTCGAGCACCGCGTTCACCACGTCGGAAGCCTCGGCGCGCGACGGCCGACGCGCCAACACCATCGAGCCCAGCATCTGCGTGGCGACCACGGCCCACTTCCCGCGCTCCGCCGCGCGCGTGAGGATGTTCTTCTGCAACACCGGCACGCGCTCGAACGGCAGCTCCACGCCCAGATCACCGCGCGCCACCATGATGCCGTCCGACTGGTCGAGGATCTCGTCCAAGTTGTCGAGCGCCTCGGGCCGCTCGAGCTTGGCCATCACGGGAATCGTGCGCCCGCCGCCGAGCAACTTGCGCGCGAGCTGAAGATCCGCTGCGCTGCGCACGAACGAGATGGCCACGATATCCACGTCGGTCTGTGCCAGGTAGCGCAGGTCTTCGTGATCCTTCTCGGTGAGCGTGTCGACGCTCACCTTGCGGCCCGGCAGGTTCAGACCTTTGTGAGAAAACAGGCGGCCGCCGGTCATGATCTGGCAGCGCACGTCGCTGCCTTCGATCGCCACCACGTCCAGCTCGATGCTGCCGTCGGCCAGCAAGATCTGCGTGCCAGGCTCCACATCCTGCGCCAGCCGCTCGTGCATCACCTGCACGATCTCGGAGGTGCCCTCGAGCGCACGCTGCGTGAGCGTGAACGGTTGCCCCTCGACCAGCAACGCGCCCGCACGCGGCATCTCACCCACGCGCAGCTTCGGGCCCTGGATGTCGGCCAGGATCGCGATGTGCTCGCGCTCCAGCTTCGCGGCCTCGCGCACGCGCTGCATGATTGGCCCCAGCGTGGCACCGGTGCCGTGCGAGAAATTCACCCGAATCGCGTCAGCACCCGCGCGGATGAGCGCGCGCAGGGAGTCGAGCGAGGCGCTGGCAGGGCCGACCGTGGCGATGATCTTGGTGTGGTCGAGGGGCTGCATGCCGACCATGGTA
>DASVHQ010000231.1:0-2231 GCA_036382515.1 Polyangiales bacterium
CGGCGGCGACGGAGCAACGCCCGCAGCATTGGGGGCCGGCTATGTTCCCTTGCACGCAGCTCTGGTCATGTCGGCTCTTGGCTCATAGCCGGCGCGTCGCGCCGAGGAAGCATGAGCGCCGCATGGCCTCGAGTCTACGTATAGCCGCTGCAGACATGCCGCTGAACGCCTGGCACCAGGTGGTGCACACAGTTGGCATGAACGGGGTGTTGGGCATTCCGTTGAAGGTAAGATATTACCACTGCTACGAAGTACTGCGTCATCCCCTCGCCGTTCTTCCACGCGGCAGAAGTCCACACCGCAAGTAGTCCTGCACCTCGCGCACGACACCCCTTCGGGTGTCACGAAGCGCGTCGAAGCTCGGCAGCCCGCCGGCCTCTTCGGCTTGCTCCACGAGCTCCGTGTCATTGAGCGCTCACGGGCGCGGCGACTTCGGGCGAGCAGAGCACCAACATTGGCGTCGGTTCTTTGATGACCAGCACGGGCTTCCCATCGCGTGCTCGTGCCAGGCAACCAGTTAGGGTTTCCCTGCCACCAACCGAGCACCGCTGCTGGGAAGCAGCCAGTGGTGCCGCTGAATCTGCAATCTCGACCAACTCGGCACAGCGACCGAGCAGCGACGACGCCCCGGCCGCGACTTCAGCCGACAGCAGCGCAGCGTCGTTCGTGGTCCAGGAATCGCTGCCCGCGAGAGGGTGCTCGGCCGACACAAGGGCGAGGTAAAGCGTGCTCCGCCCCGGCCGCCGAATCTCAAGCATCACTTGCAAGCGGGCGTGGTCAGTGCCGAAAAGCAGGGCGTACACGTAGACCCCGGATGCTTCGGATCCCGCGCACGTGCCGGACTGCGCGACCACAGTCCGCAGGCGAGCGTCGAACATCGTGTTCCAGCCCGCAGTCGCCAGCTGCGCTGCCAGTGCACGATTGGCGTCGAGGCGCGCCCCGGCTGCGACGGCCGGCCCGAGGTCGGGCACGCCGAGCGCGATGCCGAAGTCGTAGTCGCGATTGACGGCAAGCCGCTGGCCGGCAACCCAGACGGCGCCCTCGCCGCGATAACTCCCGAAAGCAGTTTGGAGCGCAAGCGCCTGCACCTGCGCCACATCTGCAAGTCGTGCAGCGACGGGCTCTCGTTTCCTGCTATCCGAGGTCGCCAGCGCTGGAGCTGAGCGCATGGTCGGCCGCGCAGCCGGCCGCTGCCAGCCACTGCACGCGCAGACCAGCAGCGCACAGACAAGCACGACCGCGCGCAACGAACGTATCGGAGCCATCTCGAGCCAAGAGTACAGGGGCAGATAGATTTGGATGAAGCGGTCGGTCGCCACGAAGTGGTGGCACGCTAGTGCCCCACAGGTTCAGAACGCGGTCAATGCCGCAAGTGGAGGCGCCCAGGACGTACCAAGCTCGAATTTCCCCCTCGTGATGTCAAGCGCTCGCTGGCGCGGCGTGCCTGCGGTATCGGCGGGAGCCCTCGGCTGGCACTGCATGCGCCACTGCAAGCGCGCGGTTGGCGTGGCACTGTCTGCCTGCGCTGCCACCGGAACCCGTTGCTCACACCGCTGGGTCTGCTGCGGGCTGCGTGAGGCGGCCGTGGGGGCATCGACGTGTCGTCAGTTGAGCGCGAGGCGCAGTTGCGAAGGATGAGCTCGCCGCGGCCTCGCTGCTGATGGCGGCGGCTGCGGTGCGAGGCGCGCGGGAGCCGGTGGGGTCGCGCCGTGACAGTGGCCCGCCTCAGCGAATCGGGACGGGGCCGAAGACCGGACCGGCGCCGATGGCGCCCGACAGGAGGAGCCCGTTCTTGCCCACCACGAACCAGTCGACCTGGTCGTGGCCCCAGCCGTTGACGCCGCCGGCGCTCCACTGGAGCGTGGCGCTGAGCTTGGCGCCGGCCACGGCAACGCCGTTGGGGGACAGCGCGTAGGGGCCGATCCATGGGGTCGCGCCCGAGACCCACATACCCGCGACCGCTCCGGACGAGTTGACGACGAAGAGGTCGAGCTGGGCAGATCCCGCGCCATGGTACATGGCGGAGAGGTCGGCTCCTTTCGGGGCGTACGATTGAGGCGTCAAACCGGCGGGCCCCTGCCAAACTCCGGCATTCCGCTCCCAGTACGCCCGCACGCCACCGGCGTTGTCGACGACGAACACGTCGAGCTGGGCGTCGAGGCGATAGTCGGGTCGGGAGCCGGCGCGGTGGATGCTGAAGGTCTTGCGAGCCCTGACTGTTTCTCCCCTTT
>DASVHQ010000232.1:0-9308 GCA_036382515.1 Polyangiales bacterium
GGCGGGAGGGCAGTCGATCGTGCAGGTCGCCGACAATCTGGACCTGACCGAGACCGCGCTGCGTGAGTGGGTGCGACGCGCCGAGATCGACGCCGGCAAGGGCCCCAAGGAGGCGCTGAGCACCGCCGAGCGTGAGGAGCTCGGGGAGCTGCGGCGCAGGGTCAAGCGCCTGGAGATGGAGCGCGAAATATTAAAAAAAGCGGCGGCCTTCGTGTGTCACGAGCGCGCACGGTGAAACGCCGGGCGCCAACTGCATCAGAGATGAGGGATGGTCCCTCGGGAACGGGCTGCAGGGCCAGTTTCCAAACCGCCTCGAGCTGCGTCGGTCAAGAGCCGTCGTGGTGAGCGTCGAGGGAAACGCCGCGACGATGATCGCGGCAGGTGAGATTCGAGAAGACGAACGCAAGTGAACCGCTGATGACGTGTCGTAAGCTTTACCAATGGCGTCGAAACCGGGATGGAAGGCTGGCCCGGGATAGAGCCCAGCGGGTGCCTGCCTACTGGCTGGGTGGCGCTCGGCACAAAGGCGACGTGAGCTCGAATCAGGCTCTGGTGCGGAACGTGAGAACCTGTCGCTCCGATGTCCAGAAACGGCCTCCTCATCGGTGCATCGACTGTCTCGGTACTCATCTTCGCTGGGTGCGTAGCCGCGCCTCTTGGCCCGGAGGATGAAGGAACTGGTCGCGTCAGATCCACAACCTCGGCGCTCACCGCAGAGGACTGCACGAGCGGCACCGTCGGCGGCAAGGATCAGATCTGCCACCGGACCACCTCGACGACGAACGCGTACACGCTCGTCAGCGTCGCGACGCAGGCGTGCGTGAGCGCGCACACGGGCCACGTCGGCGACTTCCTCGCAGGCGCGTCTGGCTGCGCGTGCGTCCCGCACGCAGCCTCGTGCACGGGCGTTGCCGTTGGGTGCTGCAACGGGGAGCAATGCGATGCGGTCAGTTTGACCTGCCAGCCGGCTTCCGCGCCGACCGACCCGACGGTTACAGCGACGATCCCCGTCGGCGCAAACCCGTACGCGCTCGCCATCAATCGCGCGACGAACAAGATCTACGTCGGAAATTACGGCACGGGTTTGGAGGCGGGCACGGTCACTGTAATCGACGGCGCGAGCAACGCGACGTCGACGGTGACCACGGGTCGCGGACCTACCTGGGCTGCGGTCAACACGGTCACGAACCAGATCTACGTGACGAACTACGGCACGAGCCCGTCGCCCGACTACTCCATCACGCAGATCGACGGCCTCACGAACGCCGTGACGACCATCCCCGTCGGCCCCAACCCGTACTTCATCGACGTCAACGAGACGACGAACAAGATCTACGTCTCGCAGTACGGATGGAACCCCGGCACGGTCAGCGTGATCGACGGGGCGACTCGCGCCGTCACGACGCTGAGCGTCACGGCACAGCCCGAGAACATCAAGGTCAACGCGACGACGAACAAGGTCTACATGGGGCACGTGAACGGCAGCATCACGGTCCTCGACGGCGCCACGAATGCAACGACCAACATCTCGGTCGGTCAGCGGATCAGCGGCATCGCCGTGAACGCGGTGACGAACAGGATCTACTTCGGCCTCTCCGACGGAAGCGTCACGGTGATGGACGGAGCAACGAACGCCATCACACACATCAACGTGTATGGAGGCGATCCGCACGTCAATACAACGACGAATAAGATCTACCTGACCTCCGGGAGCGGAAACAACGGGAGCGTAATCGATGGCGCAACCAACATGGTCTCGACGATTCCGCTGAACGGCCCCTCCAACTATATGACGCTCCTTCCCAGCCTGAACCGCGTGTACGTCAGCAACGCCGCCAGCACCGTCGGCATCTTGGACGTGGTCGCCGGCACCACGCGCACGCTCACAGTGGGATCATCGCCCACGACCCTCGATGCAAATCAAAGCACGAACAAGGTCTACGTGATCAACTCCGCCGACAGCACTGTCTCCGTCATCGAGTGACGGAGTTGCGTTGCGCTTGCCGCCGCCGGGTAGCTGCTCAGGCGGGTGACGCGGAGCTGGGCGGCTGGCAGACTGGGCACATGCCTAATGCTGGCTATCGCCTGCTCGCCCCTGCCCAGCAGCGCGGGCGAGATCACGAGGTGGAGCTCGTCGATCAGCCCGGCGCTGAGGTACTGGCGAATGGTGGCAACGCCCCCGCCGACTCGGACGTCCTTGCCCGCAGCCGCCTCTTTCGCGCGCTTCAGCGCGGCATGGATGCCATCGGTGACAAAATGGAAGGTCGTTCCGCCCTCCATCGTGATGGACGCACGTGCATGGTGCGTAAGCACGAAGACCGGCACGTGGTACGGTGGGTTCTTGCCCCACCATCCGTTCCAGCTGTCGTCTGGCCAGGGGCCCCGCACCGGGCCGAACATGTTGCGACCCATGATCCAGGCGCCGAGGTTCTCGAAGGCGCGCGCGGCAAAGTCGTCGTCGACGCCTTCTCGGGCGACCTCGTCACCGATCAGCGATGCAGCGAAGTCGGCGTGCATTCTCTGGAAGGTCTTGGTGCCCAAGACCCACTGGTGCAGCGCCATGCCTCCGGCGCCCATCGGGTTGGCCAGATCTTGGTCGGGACCGGCGCCGTAACCATCGATAGTGATTCCAAAAGCGTTTACTCGAACCTTGGACATGGGCGTAGCTCCTCTCGCGGACGCATCGTCGTGCTCAACCGCGGTAGACCGAATACTCCAGGCCCTGGCCGATCGACAGGGTCGTCGAGTCGAAGCCGCGCTGGCCAGACTGCATCTGCTCCACGTAGGGGCGCAGTTCCTTGCGGAAGGTGAACGGGCCGGTCCCGCTATTGCGACTAGCCTCAACCCCTGGTTCAATAGTTGTATTGCTGCGCCGCCATCACGTTCATGCTGAACCAGTACGCAGCGTGCTCTCTGGAGGGAACCTTGTGTAACAGGAACGATTCCGGGAGAAACCCAGCAGGACTGGCACTGTTGCTGATGGTGCTGGCAAGCGCTCCTCATGTTGCCTGCAGTGGGAGGAGCGGCGGTGCTGCGGCGGGCTCTGGCGGTGCAACCGGGAACGGCGGCGCAACGGCAAGCGGTGGAGTGGCTGGGAGTGCTGGCACCGCCGCCGCCGCAGGAGCGACCGCCGGAGCCGGAGCGGGAGGCACTGCCGGAGCCGGAGCGGGAGGCACTGCCGGAGCGGGAACCGACGGAGGCACCGGCGCGGAGATCTATGTCTCTCCGACCGGCAATGACTCGAACGACGGATCGATCGCCTTCCCGCTCAAAACCCTCACCTCCGCCCGCGATAAAGCGGATCAGCGCAAGAAGAACAATACGCCGGTGACAGTTTACCTGCGTGCGGGCACGTACTACCTGAGCGCGCCGGTCGAGTTTGGTCCTTCGAACTCCGGGACCTCCACGGCGCCAATCGTCTATGCCGCCTACGGAAACGAAAAGCCCGTCATTAGCGGCGGGATCAAAGTGACACCTTCATGGTCGACCTCTTCGGGCTCCATCAAGGTGGCGACCATCGCGACCAATCTGAAGGTCGACCAGCTATTCTTGAACGGCAAACGCCAGGTACTGGCGAGGTACCCGAACTTCGATTCCACGAAGATCCTCGACGGCTTCGCAAGCGACTGCCTCGACTCTCCGCGTGTCAGCCTGTGGGCGAATCCAGCCGAAGGACCGGGGTATATCCGCACTTTGCACGACCAACAATGGGGAGGCAACTCATTCATCATCACCGGCAAGAGCGGCACTACGGTGGATTCTAAGTGGGTGGGCGACAACAATCGGGGCAGCGGCAAACATGCCACCTACCGCATGGTCGAGAACATCTTCGAGGAGCTCGACGCTCCCGGCGAGTGGTACTACAGAAAGACCACGGGCGAGTTGTTCTTCTATCCGCCGTCGGGGACCGACCTCACCACTGCGACCGTCGAGCTTGCGTCGCAAGACGAGCTGCTGAGGTTTGTCGGGACGTCGTCGTCGAGGGCCCAGTACATCACGTTCAAGGGCGTCACATTTACTCACACGTACCGCACGCTCTTCAGTAAACCCTACGAGCCCATTCTACGGGGAGACTGGGCCATCGCCCGCGCCGGCGCCGTGTTCATGACCAACGCCGAGAACATCCGAATCGAATCGTGCTTCTTCGATCAGATCGGTGGCAATGGCGTCTTCGTGAGCGGCTACAACCGGAGTCACAGCATCGTCAACAATAAGTTCGAAGATGCTGGAGCTAGCTGTGTTGCGCTTGTCGGACTGAAAACCGCGGTTCGTTGCGGGGCCAATTCCTTCGACGATGCTGGGACGTGCGACGACCACATGCCGGGCCCGCTCACGGAGGACTATCCGTCTTCGGTGCTCGTCGAGAACAACACCATGTTCAATTTCGGCCGCTTCGAGAAGCAGGTGGCCGGGGTCGACTTGTCGATCACGAGGAAGGATACGATCCGCCACAATACGATTCACCAGATGCCACGGGCTGGTATCAACTTCACCGATGGTTGCTGGGGCGGCCATGTCATCGAGTGGAACTGGGTTTACGATGCCGTACTGGAGACTAGCGACCACGGCCCGCTCAATGCCTGGGGGCGCGATCGCAATTCCCGCTGGTCAGACGATGTGAGCGCGTCGAAGCTGGACGCCGTGGATACCACGACGGTCCAGAACAATCGCTTTGAAGTGAGACCGCCCTATTTCGGCATCGATCTCGACGACAACTCAACGAACTACTTGCAGACCAATAACCTGCTCATCGGTGGCGGCCTCAAGCTGCAATGGAACAGGTACAACACGTATGTAAACAACATCCTCGTTGGTGGAGCTGTCGTCGATATCCACAGCCCCTGGGCCAACTCCAACCATGTCGTCAAAAACAACATCTTCGTGGGGGACGTCACCTATTCCACCTTCTTGGTCAACAATCTGAGCACAGACATCGCGCAGAAGATCCCGACCTTCGATTTCAACTGCATCTACAATAGCGGCAAGGATCCAAAAATCTCTCCGTGGCTCAACAGGAACGGTAGTTCCTTCACCTGGGCAGAGTGGAAAGCCGCCGGGCTGGATGCCAACTCGGTCGTGGCAGATCCGATGTTCGTCGATCCCTCTGCGGGAGACTACTCGGTAAAGGACGGCTCGCCCGCGCTGAAGCTCGGATTCAAGAATTTCCCGATGACCGGTTTCGGCGCTATGGCAAGGCCGTAGATTCGGCACGTCGACGCGTAAGCCACACAAACACCCGTCCCCGGCGCAGCTGACGTAAGATATCTTATGCGCCCCGGCGCTGGTAGCCTGCCGAGGGACGCGCTGGCAGATAACGGGGGGTTGCAGGCTCACGCGCTTGCGCCACTTGGCGTTGCGAGCAAGCACGCCGTCATAGACGACAAGGTTCTTTTCGGGTCGCGGGATGAGCGCAACGAGGCGTTGTAGTAGCTCGTGGGCTGTGAGTAGCAGGTGCGTGGTGCCGTCGTGCCAGGCCACCGTCAGCGGCCGCCGCTCGTTCTGCCGCGCAACCCGCTCGCGCCGTGCTCAATTGATCTTCAACCGACGCAGCGGATGGTCCCAGTCGTCGAGGTCCGCCGCAGGGGTAGCTGCTCAGGCGGGTGACGCGGAGCTGGGCGGCTGGCAGACTGGGTGGTGGTTATGCCGGCTATCGCCCGCTAGATCTTCTGGAACACGCGCACGTAGTCCACACGCATCTCTTGCGGAAACTGCGTGGTGCCATCTGGCGAGCCCGGCCACTGACCACCGACTGCGACGTTGAGCAACAGAAAGAACGGGTGATCGTACACCCAGGTCTTGCCCTGCGGCACATCGGCAGAGGTCCGCGTCTCGTAGAGCGTGTCATCGACGTAGAAGCGCAGCGTGTTCGGCTCCCACTCGATCGCGAACACGTGGAACGCGTCGGCGAAGTGCGCGCCGTTCGGCAGCATGTACGAGCCCGTTAGCGGGTTGCCTCCCGAATAGCCCGGACCATGCAAGCTGCCGTGCACGGTGCCCGGCTCCTTGCCGATGTTCTCCATGATGTCGATCTCGCCGCAGCCCGGCCAACCGGTGGTGCCGATGTCCTTGCCCAGCATCCAGAGCGCCGGCCACAGGCCCTGCCCTTGCGGGATCTGGATGCGCGCCTCGATGCGACCATAAGTCACGTCGTAGTGTCCGGAGGTCACGAGTCGCGCCGAGGTGTACTTGCAGGTGCCGTACCAGCACTTCTGTTGCGCCGCCCCGGCAGTGGTCGCCGTGATGATCAGCGAGCCTTGCGCCTCTTGCACGTTGGTCGTGGCATCTGTGTAGAACTCGAGCTCGGAGTTGCCGTTGCCCGTGCCACCCATCTCGGCAGTCCACTTGCTGTGATCGAAGCTCGTGCCGTCGGCAGCGTTGAACTCGTCGGCAAACACAAGCTTGTAGCCTGCCGGCACGCCAGCATCGAATGACGCGCTGCCGGCGTCGGTCGCGGCGTCGGTGGTGGCGTGGCCCGCGTCGGCATGCGCTGCCGATCCGTCGCTGCTCCGCGCCGCATCGACTGTGTTCGCGCGAGCGTCGACCACGCTCGCCGCATCCGTGCAAGCGCTGCAAAGTTGCCCAGCGGCCCCCGCACCGGAACCTGCATGCGCCAGTGCTCCACCATCGGCATGCGGATGGCGGGCCGTGCTGCAACCGGCGAGAGCGAGCGCAAGGCAGCAACGCAGAGTGTGGCCCGATCGACAGTAGTGCCCGCGCGCTGTCCAGGACAGAAGCATGCGTAGACGTAGCGCGAGCACGCGAATTCGGTTCAGGTTTTTCGGCAGCGCGCTACAGCGAGCGCACGAACTCGCGGCCGAACTCGATGGGCGTGGGCCGATCTTTCCAGTCTTTCGCTGTGGCTGCGCGCATCAGCTTCGCCAGCGCCGCCGGATAGCTGCGCAAGCGCTCGCTGTCTTCGAACGGGTCGCGATTCATGTGAGCGATGATGCGGTCGCGCGGCGTCGGGGCGTCCGCCGCCGGGGGTAGCTGCCCAGGCGGGTGACGCGGTGCTGGGCGGCTGGCAGACTGGATGGTGTTTATGCTGGCTATCGCCCCCCATCCCGTCGCTTGCATGCGCGTGCGCTTTGCTGTGTCATGAGCGCGTGACATCAGTTCAGCTTCTTTTCGCGCTGCTCGCTTTTAGTTCGTTCGCTGCAACGGAGGGTTGCGGAAACGCGTCCTCTCCCGGCGGCCCCGACAGGAGCGCAGGCCAAGCCATGTGTGGGGCCACGAGCGAATGCGAACCCACCAAAGACTGCAAGGTGTACGCCCCGCTGCGCCCGATCTGCGGCGGCAAGTGTGAAGCACCCGTCAGTGCTTTCGGTTGTCACGTCGACGCAGACTGCGCCGGTGCTAGCGCCGGTGCGAACATGATCTGCGGGTTACTGTGCGCCTGCCAAAACGACGGCGCGATTCATCCGCCGCACTGCATCCCCGGCTGCACCACGAACGCCGACTGCAACCCCAGCGAAGCCTGCAACGCCATGCATCACTGCGCGAGCGCAGCCTGCACGCAAGAAAGCGATTGCCTTGCGAACTTCGCGTGCCGCGACGTGCCTTCGGGCACGTGCGCCCCGAAGCTGTGCAAAGTAGCCGCAGACTGCCCAGGCTTCTGCGTCAACGGGTATTGCTCAGGCACCGCTGGGCAGTGCGTTGACGCAGTCACGCAGTGACGCGCCACGGTGGCGGAAGGCGGCATTAAACATGCGGCGGGTGCCCTACCCCCGCGCGGCGGTCCCGCTTGACACCAAGGCTGCGGCGACCCACGGTGGCGGAACTTGCATGCTTGGATTTCGCGCTGCGCTACGCCATCTGCCGATTGCCTTGGTAGTGGTCCTGGTTCTGATCACCGGGCTCGCGTGCTCGTCCCCGGCACAGCACGCATCGGATCTATCGGATCCACAGGGGCAAGACTCGGGCCGGCGCGGCGCGGACGCGAGCGGCGACGCGGGCGGCCGCGGCTCGGTCGGTCGACCCTGTACCCCGAACAAAGCCCCGAACGACGAATTCTACATCGCGTGCGCGGATGCGGGTGTTGCAGCTGGCGATGCCGCCACGGGACTTCCGCCGACCACGGACAGCGGCAGCGATCCGCTGCCCGGCCGTGACGCCGGCTCGGCACCCGACGCCATGGTGGCTCCGCCGCTCACACCGGACGAAGGCATGTGCGCCATGCGGGATACCGGCTGCGCCTCGGGCGGCCACGGCGCAACGACGGTCGGCACGGCGGTATGCAACATCCTGGGCAACAGTCTGCTCGTGCAGCACGAGGTCTGCGAGAAGTGCGGGCAGACGACGCAGATCGCAGACATCAGCCTGGTGATCATGGACTGCGGCGGTTGTTCGCAGGTGTACCGCGAGGGTGGTCAGTCCTTCGCGAGCCCGACCCCGCCGTACGGCTGTGCCATGCACACGGGCAGCGCCAGCTTGTTCTGGACCGCGGCCGATCCGCGCTGCGTCGATGTCTACGTGTATTCCGGCAGCGGCGTGCCGCAGACGGGCGGCTGGGCCCTGGCAAGCAGTGATCAGGCGCGCGTGTGTCGCTGCAACCGCGTGACCAATACCTGCGTAACGTGCGTGAACGGCGCATGCGACGCGCCGCCCTGAGCTGTGAAGGGGTAACTGCTCAGGCGGGTGACGCGGGGCTGGGGGGCTGGCAGACTGGGCACATGCTTAATGCCGGCTATCGCCAGATCCTGTGCAAGCCTTCAGCCCACCTGCTGGTTGCTGTGCGAGAACACCGTCGAGATCGCGATCACGACCCGGGTCTCTTCTCGCGAGCAGCGGTGGGTCACTCTTGGCGAGCGGTGAAGCCCTCGCAGTCCAGAACGATTTGAAGCCGAGCATGGATCGGATGCGTCGCTTGATGCTGCGATGGTCCTGCTCGACGATGTTGCTCCGGTACTTGCACTGCCGAATCTCGATGGCTGGCCCCTCGTGCCTGTCGTTGTAGTCCTCGATGCCTGCCTTGTTGGCGCCGCTCTTGTCGATGTTGATGAGCGATGGCGCGCCGTTCTGGGCGATGGCTTTCTCGAGGAAACGCCTGGCCGCATCACGGTCACGGCGTGCGGTGAGCAGGAAGTCGACGGTGTCTCCGGCCTTGTCGACGGCTCGGTACAGGTAGCGGTCTTGACCGTTCACTTTGACGTAGGTCTCGTCCAGCCTCCAGCGGCCGCCCACCGGTGCTTTGCGCTTCTTGAAAGCGGCCAGCAGCAGCGGCGTGAAGCGAATGACCCAGCGGAAGATCGACGTGTGGTCCACAAACACGCCGCGCTCCTCGAGCATCTCTTCGAGGTCCCGGTAGCTCA
>DASVHQ010000233.1:0-5859 GCA_036382515.1 Polyangiales bacterium
AGCGTGGAGCTCACGCACTTCGATGCCGACGGCCTGCGCTTTCGCGTGGGCGTTGCGCTGCGCGCCGCGGGCTCGCCGGGTGAGCTGCGTATCGGCTTGCTCGAAGCGCTGACCGGCGCGGGCATCGCGCTCGGTCGCACGGCGCCGGAGCCGCCCGCGTGAGCGCGATGACGCTGCTCTTGGCCCTGCTCGTCGTCGCGTACGGCGGCAGCATGCTGATGGGCGGCCGCACGCTGCGCGGCCACGGCTTGCCCTCCGGCTCGGAGTGGCTCGTGCTCGGCTTCGTGCTCGGGCCACTCTTGCTCGGCGTGGTGTCGCAAAGCGCGCTCGCGGCGCTGGAGCCCGTGGCGGGGATCGCCACGGCGTGGCTCGCGCTCTTGGCGGGCCTCGAGTGCGGCGGCGTCGATGCACCCAAGCTGCGCGTGGGGCCGTGGCTCGCGGGCGTTGTCTGCGCACTGATCTGCGCCGCGCTGGTTGGTCTCGCGTTGTTCGTGCTCACCACGCGAGTGCTGCACTGGCCTGTGATGCAAGCGGCAAGCCTCGCCGCAGCGCTCGGCCTGGCCGGCAGCGAGACCGCGCGACAAGCCGCACGCTGGGCGGTGGAGCGCAGCGCTGCACACGGGCCGTTGCCGCGGCTGCTCGAACAACTCGCTGCCGCCGACGATCTCGTGCCGTACCTCGGTCTGGCCTGGTTGTTCGCCTGGACGCCCGGGCAGGTAGCGAGCGTCGGCCTTGGTGCCGCGCAAGGCTTCGCGCTCACGCTCGGTTTGGGCGCGCTGCTCGGGCTGACCTGCGCCATGTTGCTGCGCACCACCCGCAGCCCGAGCGACGGCTTCGGTGTAGTGCTGGGTGCCGCGCTGCTCGGTACGGGCATCGCCTTTCGGCTGTGGCTGTGCCCGCTGACGGTGATGTTCGTGATGGGTGTGCTGCTCGCGGTCGCGGGCCGTCGCGCCACGCGTCTGCACGCCTTGCTCGTGAGCACCGAGCCGGCCGTGGCGCTGCCCACCTTGCTGCTCGCGGGTGCGCTGGTGCGCCCGCCGCTGTCGTGGTCGCTGCTCGCGCTGTGCGTCGTCACGGTGCTCAGTCGCGGCCTGGTGCGTGCCGCGCTCGGCTGGCTTCTGGCGAGCGCTTCCGGCGCACCGCGTGCTGCGCGCGCACCGTTCGCCCTCGGCTCGTCTGCGACCGGCGCACTCACGCCGATCATCGGCCTGGCCTGCGCGTTTCGTTTTCGCGGCAGCCTCGGCGACAGCATCCTGGCAGTCTGCGCGTGCGTGACACTGGTGGGCGAGATCGTCGGCCCGGCCGCGCTGCGTCGCGCGCTCGCTGTCGGTGTCCCGGCCGACGCGCTCCCGGACGAGCTCGCCACGCTGCCCGGAGCCCAACCATGAGCCACGCCTCGAAGCCGCCGCTCGGTGCGCTGCCGCGCCTCCTGCAGCTGCTCGCGCTCGGCCTGGTGTTCGGCGTGCTCTTCTTCACGGCGCGCGCCACGCCCGCATTCGAGGGCGCCTTCGGTGTGATCTCGGCCGTCGGCTTTCTGCTGCTGGCCGGCGTGCTCGCCAGCGAGCTGCTCGAGCTGCTCGGCTTGCCGCACCTGACGGCCTACATCCTGGTGGGCGTGGTCGCAGGGCCGCACGTCATGCATCTGGTTGATCACCGTGCCGTGGTCGAGCTGCAAGCGATCAACACGCTCGCGCTCGCGCTGATCGCGCTCGCGGGCGGTGCCGAGCTGCGCATGGAGCTGCTGCGGCCCCTCGTGCGCAGCCTGTCGTGGGCCACGCTCGTGCAGTGCGTGATCGGCGCGCTCGGTGTGGGCGCCACGTTCCTCGCGCTCTCCCGCTTCATCCCATTCACGCGCGACCAGCCTTTGCTGGCGCTGCTCGGCATCGCGCTGCTCTGGGGCGTGCTCGCCGTCACGCGCAGCCCCTCGGCCACGCTGGGCATCCTCGCGCAGCTGCGTCCAGACGGGCCGCTCTCGCGCTACGCGCTCGGCTTCGTGATGAGCTCCGACGTGGTGGTCGCGATTCTGCTTTCGCTCACGCTCGCGCTCGCTCGCCCGCTCATCGACCCGAGCGCGGGCCTGTCGCTGCTCGATCTCAGCGAGCTCGGCCACGAGATCCTCGGCAGCATCGCGCTCGGCTGCAGTGTGGGCCTGTTGCTCGCGATCTACCTTTGGTTCGTCTCGGGCCAGCTGCTGATCGTGCTGGTTGCGCTCGGCTTCGGCCTCACCGAGGGTCTGCGCTACCTGCACTTCGAACCGCTGCTCACGTTCATGTGCGCGGGCTTCGTGGTGGCGAACCTCACGCAGCAGGGCCCCAAGCTCCTGCACGCCGTGGAGCAAACCGGCAGCGTGGTGTTCGTGGTGTTCTTCGCCACGGCGGGCGCGCACCTCGACGTGCCGCTGCTCACGCAGCTGTGGCCGGTTGCGCTAGCGCTGGCGGGTGTGCGGCTCTTGCTGGTGGTGCTGAGCAACCGCGTGGCCTCGCACCTCGCCTCCGACGAGCCCGTGGTGCGGCGCTGGGGCTGGGCGCCGCTGGTCTCGCAGGCGGGTCTCACGCTCGGCATGGCCGCCGTGATCGAGCGCAGCTTTCCCAGCTTCGGCTCGGGCTTTCGTGCGCTTGCGGTGGCCACCGTCGCCGTGAACGAGATGCTGGGGCCCGTGCTGTTCAAGCTGGCGCTCGATCGCAGCGGGGAGACCGGGCGCGCCGGTGGTCTGCCTGCGAGTGACCTGGTGCAATGAGCCATGCATGGGCTCGGAGGCCCGGCGCACAAGCTCCGCTCGGCCTGCCGGCGCAAGCGGTGTAAGCTAAGTGAATGGATCCGGCCAGCGCCGAGCCGATGCACAGCCAAGGTCCCGACGGGGTGCGCTGGTGCGCAGGCCTGCCGGGCACACAGAAGCGTCCGATGAGTGAGGCTCAGCGCGAACTGGTGCTGGTCGTGTATCGCAAGGCGCGAGACACCGCGCTCGGTTACGGCGTGGTCGCGGCGCTGCTCTTGCCCGCTTCCATTGGCCTCGGCGTGCTGCTCGGGCGGCTGCTGGGCGCGCAGAGCTGGTGGCCGAGTGCCGTGGCGATGCTGCTCTTCTGCTTCGGCATCCCCGTGTGCATTGCGAAGGCCATCGACGGCGCCCGCTCCGCGCTGCCGTTGCGCCGCGATCTCGAGCGCGAGCAGCTGTGGATCTTCGAAGGCACGCTCGCCAGCGCCGCCTACGAAGATGAGGACCCCGACGTGGTCGCACTGGTGGAGAAGGGTCAGCTGGAACGCGGTGGCAGCCTGCAGTGCCTGGGCGTGCTGCCCAACTCCGAACGTCTCGTGCACGTCAACGGCCGCGACGTCGAGCCTCGGCGCCGCATGCACGTCGCCACCACCGCCACGTCGCCCGAGCGCTCGGTGCGCTACTCGCTGCCGCCCGACGTCAAGCAAGCCTTCGGCGCGAGCTTCGGTCTCAAGCGTCGGCGCTTCGGAGACGCCGAGCGCCGCGAGCTCAGCGCGCACATCGCACGTCTGACTTCGGTGCCGTGGACGCTGTTCGTGCTCACCGGGTTCATGGCGATCACGATCAGCCTGTGGATGCACAAGGGCGTCGATCACAGCCGCGACTTCCTGGGCATCGGCTGGCTGGTCGCGTGGCTGATGACCGCGCTGCGGCACGTGCGGCGCTACCTGCTCGCGCGGCGCTTCGAGGACGACCTCGAGGTGGGCTGGCTGCTGAGCTGGGAGACGCCGGCCGCGCAGGTCGCGATGGGTCCACAGGCCAGCCCGCCGTTTCGCACCGCCGAGGTTCTGCCCATCTCGCAGATGGACTGGATGATCGACGGCAAGCCCGCCGCGTGGCGCCGCGTGTTGCAGACGGCGCGAGGCGCAGGTCGGTAGCGTGCAGTGAACGTTCGCGCTCCAGCTCCACGCTGCCGCGCTGCGCGCCGCCACGGTGGCCTGCTCGCGCTCGTGTGGCTGTGGGCTTGTGCCGGCGCGCCGCACGCGCAGTCGCGACGCGCTGCGGTCACACCCGCTGCAGTCAGCTCCCCGAGCAGGCAGCTGACGCTGTCGATCGTCACCACCAACGATGTACATGGTCATCTCGAGCAACTGCCGCTGCTCGGCGGTTACCTGCGCAACCTGCGAAGCGCCCGCGCCCGCGATGGCGCAGTCCTGCTGCTCGATGCAGGTGACAGCTTCCAGGGCACGCTCGAGTCCAACCTCGGGGAAGGCGCCGCGATGGTGCGCGGCTACAACGCGCTCGGCTACGCCGCCGCCGCCATCGGCAATCATGAGTTCGACTTCGGCCCCGTCGGCCCGCAGCCACTCGCGCTCACGCCTGCGGATGCTCCGCTTGGCGCTCTGTCCGCTCGCCTCGAGCAGTCGCACTTTCCGTGGCTCAGCGCGAACCTTCGTGATGTGCGCGGCGGAGCGTTTCCGATCGCCAAGGTGCAACGCTCGCTGCTGTTGCAGGTGGCCGGCGTGCGCGTGGGCATCGTCGGCGGCTTGACCATGGATGCGCTTTCCCAGACCGCCGCGCCCAACGTGGCGGGCCTGTCGCTCGCGCCGCTCGAGCAGAACATCGCGGACGAGGCGCGCCTGCTGCGTGAGCACGGCGCACAACTCGTGATCGCCCTCGTGCACGTCGGCGGCGAATGCTACGACTGCCGCAACCCCGACGACCTTTCGAGTTGCGATGCAGACTCCGAGCTCTTTCGCCTGGCGCGCGCGCTACCCAGCAAGCTCGTGGACGTGATCGTCGGTGGCCACACGCACGAGCTGATCGCGCATCGCGTGGCGGCGATCCCCGTGCTCGAAGCGGGCGCCAATGGCCGTGCCTTCGGTCGCATCGATTTGGAGCTTGCCCTCGACGGCGATCGCGCCCGCGTGCTCGCGCAACACATCTTCCAACCCCGGCGCCTGTGCCTTGAGCAGCTGGACACTCCGGCCTGTACGGTCGAGAGCTACGAGGGCGTACGCGTCGAGCGCGATCCCGCCGTGCTCGCTGCGATCACCGCGGACTTCGAGGCCGCCAGAGCGCTGCGCGTTTCCCCGCTGGGCGTGCAGGTCGTGTCGGAAGTCACGCGCGCGAGCCGCGTGGAATCGCCGCTGGCCAACCTCGTCGCAGACCTCATGCTGCGCGCCTTCCCGCACGCGGACGCAGCGCTCAACAACTCCGGCGCGGTGCGAGCCGCGCTGCCGGTCGGGCCCCTGACCTACGGGCAAGTCTTCGAGATGTTCCCGTTCGACAACGCGCTCGCCACGCTGCGCATCGACGCGGGCACGCTCGCGCGCATCGTCGCGAGCAATCTGCGCGGCACTCACGGCATCCTCGCGCTCTCCGGTCTGCGTGCCGAAGCGCGCTGCGTGGACACGCAGCTCGTGGTCAGGCTGTTTCGCCCGAGCGGCGAGCCACTCGCCGATGACACGCCGCTGCTCGTCGTCACCAGCGACTTCCTCGCAGCACGCGGTGAAGGCCTGCTCACGGGCGCGGTCGACGACGAGAAGGCGGTCACGATCCACCGAGATCGCCAGATGCGCGAGGCGCTGCTCGATGGGCTCAAGGCCTACCCCGGTGCGCGCATCGACGGTCGCGCTCGTGCGCTCTTCGATCCCGCTGAGCCACGCATCCGCTACCCCGGCACACGGCCGGTGGCGTGCCCTGCAGCTGCACCGTCCGCTTCCGCGCCGCCTTGAGCGGCAAGCACGGCGGCGGTAGGCCGCATTGAAGATGCGGCCTTCCACCAGCAACATGGCCTCGAGCAGTTACGAACAGCGGCAGTCACGTGTCAACGGCGCTTGCACCTCAATCACACACCAGCGGCTCGAAGAGCAGCACACCCGCGGTGGTGAACGCAATGTCGAAGGCGAACAGCATCTGTGCCC
>DASVHQ010000234.1:0-11196 GCA_036382515.1 Polyangiales bacterium
ACGGGTAACCTCCGCTGTTGTTACCGCGCAAGCTCTCTGATGGATTTGCGCGCGGGCTGCGTGATGGGCATCCCGGTGTGACGCACGCACGAAGCGCGATGGCCGCCGCGCGGAGGGCCAGCGTTAGTGCAGACTACCGGCGGATACCAGTCGCTGACCAGGATACGTTCGTCGAGGTAGTGGCGCAGATGTGCTGGCAAGAGCGGCGCCGCAGCGTCGCGCCTTGTGCGCCCTTGATTCGTCCCACACCCGGCCTCGCAGTGTAGTTGACCGATGATATCTCACGCGAACTTCAGCTGAGAGCGCCGCGCTTGGAGTAGGACCCCCGTTGAACGGATACGAACCGCCGCTCGGCGGGGGACAAACCCTACCAAGCCCGCTGTGTTGTGGGCGACCGGGCGAGCACAATTGGCATGGTTCAGGACGAAGACCGTGCCGGAGCGTTACTCGACATTGCAACTCGGGCGCGTACGCGGCTCTGGTGCCCGCGAGAGGCTCTTGAGCCCATGATCGATCCGCCAGTCGCGACGCCGTAGTGCAGAAGGACGGAACAGGTTGCGCAAGCAACTTCCGCTCTCGACGACAACTTCAGCGCCACGTCGCATAGCCGGCCAGCTGCTACCTCGTACGGACAAGATGCACAGCTTTCCAGCTCTTCGCGAGCGGCGAAGGTCTCCCAGGAGTATAGCTGGTCGCCCACGCGTGCAGGACATCTCGGCTGCCTCGGGATGTGGCCGCCGTTGGCGTGCAGGTCCAATACCAGAAGCTCTTAGCCGTTGGAACGAGATCGGCGCGCGTCAACAGTGTTCGGTAGTCTGCCACCAGCACCTGTGCGGTATCCGGCAGCAGTGGAAGGACTCGAGGCAGGTGAAGTCGGTTGGTAGAGTCCAACACCACGACCGAATCGCTGCGATGTCGAAGGCGAAGCGGTGCCTGCCCCAACCCGATCCAACTCGCAGGCAGTTGAGGCGCAGTGCCGGCGAGAACCACAACCACGACCAGAATCCGCCCGTGCGGCAGTGCATTCACCATGGCGACACAACTCAAGCACAGCATAGGCCACACGGCGGCCATGTACTTGGGACCCATCGCGTGAACCGGACTCAATCCGACGCAATATTGGAAAATGAGCGCTGACGTGAGAATCAGCGTGATTCCGACCACGAGAGTGGTGCCGCGATCCTGCAGCCCGCGAACCCCATGGCGCCACACATCTACCACGACAAAACCGGCCCCCACAAACAGGAACGCCACCGTCGTCGCCACGAAGCCAAGAGGGTGGGGCGCGACAAGCCCCACCGTCTTTAGAGCGGTAAGCATTCGTGCCCCAAAGCCCGCGAATTGCACCTGACCCGCGTGGTGGAGAACGAGTTGTTGGCCAAATGGGAACAAGGCCCAAGCGACGCCGAGTGCAACAACGGTGGCGCTCAAAGCCTGCAACAGTCGTCGACGGTCCCGGAGCCCCGTCACCGCCAGGCCTGCTAACGCGGTCGTTAGCAGCTCGTACACAAATAGATAGCTGGTCAGGATTCCCGCTAGGACCGAGAGCGCGAGCCCAAGCATCTCGCGCCAAGAGCGTTCTCGGGGAGAGCGCCACATTCTGAAAGCAGCGACTACGTGTGCGACACTAACAAATCCCAATAGCGCGTAGGGTCGCATTTCGAGACCGGAGTTGGCCGAGACGCCGTTCAGTGAAAACAGCGCCACGCCACCGGCTGCGACCCATGCATCCAACCCCGCGGAACGAGAGAGCCCCGCTAGAGCGAGCAGTTCCAGGACAACGAATGCGCAGTTGAGGCCGAATCCTGCTGACAAGTCATTGCCGAAGAAATGCGTCCATACGTGTAGTGCCCAGAAATAGAGCGGCGGATGAACATCGCTCTCGCTGAGGTCTGTGGCGATCTGACGAAAACAAAACTGTGGCCCCGGTTGTACGAGACGTTTCCATCTTGGCGCGGGCAACCACTGGTCTGACAACGTACCAGTGACGTCATCGCGGTATTCATTCGAATGACAGGTGCTGACTACGTAGGAGATCCCCTCGTCGGCGTTCCAAATCCGCGAGTTGGAGCGATGTTGCAGTCTATAGCCGACAGCCAGGCTAGTCAGCATGGCCAGTAGCAGGAACCATACGGCCCGCCGGCCCAGCTTCGCTGACGCGGTGGGCGACAACGTGGAATCGAGATCTGAAGTGGCGAAACCCATTCCAACGAAGATCGCACAGAGGCTTGCTCAGTTGCAACGTAACCCTCCGACCAGCGCCGCGCTTGCACGTCGGGCTGTTGTCAGCTCGCGCCCGCCGCCCAGTTGTGTGGTAGCAGCTCATCGCTCTTCGACGCCCTCTTCGGCACCGATCGCCGGCCTGCGCGTGGTCCTCGAACGCGAGTCCGAGCCGACGCACATACCACGCGGAATGTGCAAACCAAGCGGGCGAAGGTGGTCGCGTCCAGTGCCGAAATCGAGAACGAGCAATTCCCTGGACGGCTCGCTGTATGTCACGAAAGCAGATGACTGCTTCGCTAACAACGGCTGAGAGCGCCGCGCTTGGAGTAGGCCCGCGCGTTCGGGCGCACGGGCTCGGGCGCTTGCGCTCGGCCCGCCCTGCCGCGGCCGAGTTGGTGCCTGGCCCGTGCTGCGCCTGAAGCTCGGCGCGTCGCGTGCTAGTGCACCGCGATCGTGGTGACCGCGAAGTCGTGCAGGGCGCCGCCCGCTGGGTCGGCCTGCACGATCACGTACAGGGTGTCGAGCGTGGGCGTGGTGAAGACGAAGCGACCGTGTGAAAGCGTCGTGTTCGAGCCACCGAGCGGGAAGGCCGGCAGCGCGAGCTTGGCCACGTACCCCAGGTAGGCGGTCTCGTGGACGCGCACTTGTGAGTCGTCGGCGGAGCCGTTCGGAATGAAGGCGACCTGCTGTGCGCTGGCCGCTTCCGCGAGGTGCTGGATGCTGTAGCCGCCGGGGAGCGTGCCTCCGTAAGTGCAGGCACTGCCGTTGACGTTACCCGGCACGCGCAGCGTGGCCCCACATGCACCATAGATGCGCTGCCCGTCCGCGCTGATCCAGAGATTGCCGCAGTAGGCGTAGGTGCCCCAATCGGCGTAGCTCTGGGCGTCGGTACATGTGGGGGGACTGTTCGTGATGTCGCAACGGTCGATGCGGCTCGGGCTCAGCCCATTATCGGCTGTGAAGACCGCATTGCCGGAGGGATGCGCCGCGATGTGCGAACCGGCCCGGACCGCGTTTGATGTCGAGGTCACCTCGGTGCAGTTGACGAGATCGACGACGTGCATCGCCACCCACTGATCGGTGCGCGGAATGACATACGCCTTGCCGGCATCGCTCAAGGTGAGATCGAAGGCGTCGCTGCTGAGTGGGCAGGTCTTGAGGACGGTGCCGGCGACCAAGTCGATTCTTGACACGTTGGCGTCATAGGCCACTGCGGCGTGGGTGCCGCTCGGATCCACTGCAACCGCCACCGGGGCTGCCGGCAGGTCGACGCTACGCTCGGTGCGCGTGGCTTCGTCGAAAATGTGCAGCGAGTTCGTTGGCGCGTCGGAAACGATGGCGAGGCTGCCCTGCGATGCGCTCTGCTCAGCATCGACGACACGATAGCCGAGGACGGAGAAGGCAAGGACAGATCCTGATCCGTTGCCGTTCCAACCCAGGCCTGCATCGCTTTGTTGGGACGAGGCGTCCAGAGCTACCTGTGCGTCGCTACCCGCGTCGGCAATCGGTGCGTTGCCCGCGTCGCTGCCCGCGTCACTGCCCGCGTCGGCAGCGTGGGTGCCGCCGGCGTCGTTGCCCGCGTCACTGCCCGCGTCGGCAGCGTGGGTGCCGCCTGCGTCGCTGCCGGCGTCGGCAGTCTGCGTGCCGCCCGCGTCGCCACTCGCGCCGATGCGCCTGCACAGGTAGCCGGGTGGGCATGGGACACTGGCATCCGGCACGGACGCGGGGGGCGTGTGGGCGTCGAGGCGCGTGCAGGCGAAGCCCTCGGGACAGGTCACGCTCGACCCGCCAGCGTCCCCCTGCGGCGTGAGCGTTGCGTTGCCCGCGTCGTGGACCGAGCCGTGCGGGGTACAGATGTAGCCTTGCGGGCACGCCGGCACTTGCGGCACTGCCGCAGCGGCCCCATCGGCCGCCAACCAACATTCGTAGTCTGCTGGGCAGCTGTTGCTCGTGGCGCGCGCGCCACAGCCGCTGAGCGCTGCCACGACCAAGCCGACGAGCGATGCGAGCAACGTGCTGCGGGCGAGCCTGGACACCCTCGATCGCAGGCCCTGGAAGCCGGCGTTCTTTGCCCCGTCAGTGGTTGTCAGCCGCTCAGCACGTACCATGTTCTTCCCCCAATGTTTCGTCAGCGTGACGCTATCACCGTCGCACCCGAAGGGTAAGTGAGTGTCGTGTGGAACGAGACCGCCAAGTTCGCTCTCGCCCGCAGCCGATTCAGTTCGGCGTACAGATCGCGCTCACGACCTTGTTGCTTGCGTCGTTCAGCGTCAGGAAGGAGCCTGGGCAGAGCTTCGCGCACGCGTTGCTGGTACACCGGAACCTTCACGGGCACGTACACGTCGCCCGCCGCGTTCACCGCCCCCGTGCCCGTGGCCAGCGTGGACACTCCCACCGGCGACGGCGGCGCAATCCAGCCGGGCCTCGAGCTCTCGTTGAGCCAGCGCCTGGGTAGCAGCAAGCTCTGCGATCTGAGCGGCGGCAAGGTGCGCGGCACGATGGACGGGCTCTTCCCGTTCGAAGCCGACGTCACGGGCACGCTGGACTGCAGCACCGGCAAGCTCACGGGCAAGCTGCTCAACGGCTGGTACTTGGTTTTGGGCACCAAGTATTACTTCGGAGGCGATCTCACGGCGGACTACAACAAGACAGCGCGACAGTACGTGAGCGGAAAGTGGATCGCAACGGAACCACCGGTCGACGGCGGGTTCCCTTGGCCACAGCCGCCCGGTGGCTCCGGCGACTGGAATGCCAACTGGGTGCGCTGAGCCGGGGCTTGGGCAGAGCCCCGCTCGCGCTCGGACGCGGCATGCTCGTCCACGCTCAGGCTGCGCGGCGATCGCGTCGTCGCGCAAGAAGACCGACAAGCGGGACGCGTACTGGCTGGCAAGAGTGTTGCAGACCGAAATGACTCCGCACCCGGTGTATATCCCCACGGGGCTAACGACGGCGCTGGCTGTTGCGAGCGCATCCATTCTATACACGATTGCCGTCACCGCTCGCGCGCGAGGCAAGGGATGCGCAGCAGCACGGTCCGCAGACGCGCGTTGCACGGTGTCCTGGACACGGGCGCGTGAGCCGCATAGACCGCGCTGTGCACCGAGTTAACGGAAGATACCTTACGCGCAGTGCGCCGGGTAGCCTGTGCCGCGGGGCGCGGCTCTCCGTGTCGCTGGCAACTTCGAGCAGTCGAACGAGCTTTCGGGGAACCCACACGCCGCCGTCGACCTCGGATGCCGGCACGGGCGAGCAGTTCCCGCCACCGGTGAGCATCGCCGATGTGGACCCCGCTGCGATCGCTCGCCGCGTGCCGGCGCCCGACGGCTGCCGGAGCTTACGCGCCGCGTACCACCTGTGGCTTGCTTCGACCTCCTGCACCGCAGATGCCGACTGCCAGGTGCTGGAGCCGTGCCCGATCCCGGGTGAGGTGAACGCGTGTGCCGCATACGTCAACAAGAGCGTGTCAGTCGCGAAGGTCCGCGACCTGAATGCGACGTGGTCGGGGCGCTGCACGAGTGCGCAACTGGTGTGTGCGACGCCTCAGCCGCCACGCTGCCAGAACGGCAAGTGCGGCGAGACCTGTCCGGGGGTCGAGGTTCCCAGCTGTCCCGAGAGCTGCCACACCCTCGAGCAATTCGCGGCAAGCCTCGGCCAGAAGGTCTGCGACCGTTACTTCGGCGCGTGCCTCGAGGACACCGGCAACACGTGCAGCTGTGAGTTCGGCCAGCTCGTCTGCAAGCCGACGCCATTCGCTGCCGCGGGCTGCCCACTGACGTGCTCACCGCGCAGCACGTCCCGTTCGCCAACGGATTCGGACGCCGGAGTCGGCGACGCAGCTGTCGATGCCGCTGCCCAAGCGACCAACGACGACGCCGGTGGCATCCCTGGCTCGCCCTAGTGCTCTGACCGAGAGGTTTTGATCCCGCCTCGCGCGCTAGCGATCGCTGTCGTCGGTCTCGGCGAGCAACGCGAGGTCGGCACGGTCCTTTGCACGGCCTGTGGCCTGCTTGTTCTGCTCCAACTCGCGCCGGCCGAGATACCCGATCTCGTGCGCGCCGGTGGACGCGCGTAGGCGTCCCTTCCACGCGGCGGCAAACGTCACGCCGGTGATCGTCGTCATCACGTCGATGCGAAGCGGCGGCTCGCCGAGCGTCGCCATGCGATCGGGCTTTGCAAACTCGCGCCACTGCTGCGCGAGCGCGGCGAAGCCAAAGTCAGCTAGCGCTGCGCCGAGACGTCTTGCGTTGGCTTGGGTTGGCTCGACCAGAAAGTCGATGTCCTGCGTGGCTCTTGGCCGGCCGTTTGCGGCGAGCGCGTGAGCGCCCACGATCAGGAAGCGCACGCGGTGCGAGGACAAGCAGCCGATGAACTCGCTCCAATCGGGCGGGAGCTTGACCGTAAATGCCGGGCGTGACTTCGCGGAGGAGCTCGACCGCGGAGACGCGCTCTTCGATCGAGACTGACCGCCAGTAGCGCCCTTCTTCGCGCGCGGCTTCTTCATGCGTCGTCCAAGAGAAAACTCGCTTCATGGAATCCAGCGCCAGGATACCACGAGCAGGGCTCGGCGGGTGCGGCCGAGTGAGATAGCGAACGTGCCCCGTCAGAAGAGCATCAAGTAGAAGATTGGCCGCGACAGCCCCCGTCGTGCAGAGCCGCCATGGGCGGTTCAGAGTTCATGGAGTGCGCGAGACTTCGGGCGCCTTCGGCCGTTAGCGTGGCGACGCAGCGCGCGCCAAGCCGCGCCGGCTTGAGCCAGAGTCCGAAATATGTCAAACCTGACATCTGCGATCGAGAAGCCCATCGTATGGTCGCACGGCGAAATCAACACTCTCCTTTCTTGCGCGAGCCGCGTAACGCCGAGCATGTGATCGAGCGCTGCCGAAAGCGCCTCGAGCAGTATGCACGAGCAGGAAAGTGAGCGATGACAGCGAGCAAGAAACACAAGCTGCCCAAGGCTGGCTGGAAGGTGGGCAGCGCGGCCGAGCTCTTGGGACTGAACGCCGAGGAACAAGTGCTCGTCGCCATGAAGCTCGATCTCGTGCAGGGTGTGCGCGTGCTGCGCGAGCGTCACCGAATCACGCAGGCCGACCTCGCCAAACGCTTCGGCTCGAGTCAATCACGTGTGGCGAAGGCGGAAGCAGGCGACCAGTTCAGTGCCGGCCGTCCCAAGAGCGTCGAGGCAAGGACGAGCGTGCCGCATCAGCAGTCGTGCGCGCAACGAGCGCGATGTGAGTTGGAGGCACGACTGTTGGCACCGGTCTAGATCGGGATGAGCGCGATCGCGAACGTCGCAGCCGGCATCGAGGCTTTGTAAGCTCGTTCCACAACCACGCCATGCGTGCCGCTCGCATCGAAGAACACGTACAGACCCCGAGCGGTGCCAGAATCCCGGCCGTCGTCGAGCTTCGGCAGCTCGATGGTGTGCTCGAGCGCTAGTGACTGCGCGCTGTAGACGTGCAGCCGGGCGTCGGTGGGCGCAGCGACGAACGTGTGGTAGGTAGCGTCCGGGGTCTCCGGCAGCGCGAGCACTTTGTGGCTGACCGATGAATCCGCCGCCCACCGGACCGCGCTGAGATCCGGCAAGGTGCCGTAATAGGTCATGTCCGTTTGGGGGTCCGCCGGGGCTGCACGAAAGACGTTGCCGCAACGGCTGAAGATGCGCTGGCCATCCTCGGACAGCCAGAGTTGCTCACATGGCGGGTGCACGTCACGGTTGTCCGATGGGAAGTAGCGCTCAGTCGTCGGCTGGTCGGGCTTGAGGAGCAGATGCTCGCTGATGGACGAAGGCGTCAAAGGGTCGGCCGTGTAGAGCGCGTCCGCTGTCGGGCGCAGGACGACGAGCGCGCCCGCGTAGATCTGGTGGTTGAGTGCGGTGGTCGTTTCCTTGCCGTCGCTGAGATTCAGGATGCGGATCGGTTGCCATTGGTCAGCGACCGGCATGACGTAGGCGTAACCGAGGTCGCTGACCACGAGATCCAGCACGTCGGTGCTTACAGGCCAGCGCTGAACGAGTCGAGCCGCACGCAGGTCGACGTCGGAGACGTTTCCCAGGTGACCGACCGCCGCGTGCATTCCGTTCGGGCTCACGCTGACCGCGGTGGGTGGCAAGGGCAGCTGCACGGTCGTGTCCGAACCTGCGCGCGGATCGATCAGGTGGAGCTCCGCGGGGTTGTCGCTGACGATGACCAGACGATCGAGCGCGCGTGAGTAGTCGGCGTCGATCACCTGGTAACTCAGTGTTCGAGCGGTACCGGGCTGGGACGGAGTCAGGCCCATGGCGCTGCCGCCATCCGCGGCTGCCCTTGCGCCCGTGAAAGGGAGCGGCGAAGTGGTCGACAACGCGGTTCTTCCGCAAGCCTGGACCGCGAGAGCGGCCACAAGGCACAGCGTCATGCCGATGCCACGCATGCGCGGAACTGTAGCAGTGGTTGCGGCGGGCACGCTGCGAGCGCGCAGCTCATAGGAAGCATGAACGGGGTTTCGCGGCCGTGTCGACCTTGCGTAACGCTCAGAGGACGAACTTGGCTGGTGTGGCATGGCTCAGCAGCTTCCACGCGGCAGGCTTTGGACGCCGGCAGGCTCAACGGGGCCGCGGTTCACAGCCAAACCGACAGGCCGAGGCCGATGTGGAGCGCCAACACGGTTACCGACGCGGCGGACCTGTTCGAGTCGTTGATGAAGATGGTTCCGTCGGTGGTGCGCACGACGTTAGCACCTGTGACATACCCGGCGCAGAACAGAGGATCCAGAGAGACCGACTCGGCCAGGAACAAGTGGGTGCCAACACGGCCTTCGACGATCCACATGGTCTGCGTCAGCTCGTCGTGGGCGTTCTTCCCTGCATATGCGTCGACGCCGAATGCGACGCCGACAAACAGCGGAGAGGCGTGAAACAGATAGTCCAGTGCGCCCGAGAACCCGAGGTCAGAGCTGGTTTCATCAGGGGCACCACGAATGGCGTCGTGCTGCGAGGACCAAGATGCCGTGCCCGAGACGATCAACGCGTCTGAAAGTCCGTAGCCCAACGTGACCTCAGGCCAGGTCGTGCCTAGCGTGGCCGCTTGGTTGTAGTGTTTGGCCGCCGGCGCGAAATCCGGGTCGGTGACGTAGCTGTCGTAGCGCAGCAAGCGCAAGCCGAGACCGAATTGCAGCTTGTGAAAGACGCGGCTGCGTTGGCTTGGGTGTGTGGCGGCGAGTTGGGACACAACGGGCTCCGACGTCGATCGAGATGGCGGCGGGCTTGCCGGCGGCGGCAGCGACGGCGGGCTGGGCGCGAGCGCCGTCATCTGCTCCGGCGGCGCGAGCGGCGCGGCCGCGGGCAATGTCTCGGGCGGCGGTTCCGGTGCGGCGGCGGCCGCATCGGACTCGGTCGCGCGCACTGCGGACTCTGTCGTGGCTTCTGCCGTGGTCTGTGCTTCTGCAAGCCGCGTGATTCCGAAACACGACACAGCGAAAGCCACAAACAAGACCAACGTGCGAACTGACATGCAACCCCTTTGTGCGGCTCCGCACGGCGTCCCCGAGGACGCGCGAGCATACTCGTGCGGCTGATGAGTGTCCAGGTGTCACACCGCACAGCGGTTGCAGTTGACTGGCTGTGAGTTCGCGCAGGCCGCCGCGATGGAGCGACGGCAGCGCGGCGTGGTGTACGAACGCTTCAGCGCGCTCTGCGGCGAGAGGTCTGAATCGCTCCGAGAACTCTCGGAATCTTTGGTCCAGCTTTCGGGGGCAAGGTCACGTACACGGCCACTCGCTACTCCGACGCGACCACGTTCATGGAAATTTCGGGCGGCTTTCACGCGGCTCCGTGAAACACGCGCGCACCGAGGCGCCCAGCTTCGGGCGACGTTGCGGGTCCCGCCATCATGCGTCGGCTGGCCGCGCCGGCGCTGTCAGCGGGAGCGTGAAGTAGAACGTGCTGCCTTCGCCGAGCTTGCTCTCCGCCCAAATCCTGCCACCGTGCCCCTGCACGATGCATTTGGAGATGTAGAGCCCGAGTCCGAGGCCGCGTCGATCGTGCTTTGTGATTTGGAGGAAGCGCTCGAACACCGCCTCCAGCTTGTCCGGTGGGATTCCGATGCCGGTGTCGCTGATGGCGAAGCGCAGCTCCGCGCCCGAGACCTCGACGCGCACGACGACCTTGCCGTTGGCAGTCGTGAACTTGAGGGCATTGCTGAGCAGATTGGTGAGCACCTGCAGAAGGCGCGCCGGATCGAACAGCAGGTGCGGGCATGGCTGCGCGATGTCCGCGACCAGCGAAATCCCTGCCGCGGCCGCCTGCGCGTGAAATGCATCCACCGACTCCATCACGACTATGCTCGGGTCCGCGAGCTCGCGCGTCACCGCGAGCGCTCCCGCTTCGATGCTCGCCACGTCGACCAAGTCGCCGATCAGTCGGTTCATGCGGTCGCCGGAGCGCTTGATTCGCCGCGCGTACTCGACCACCTGCTCTGCACGGGCCTCGAGCGCTGCGCCGTCGGCGATCAGCCCCGCGTACAAGATCATCAGGTTCAACATGTTGCGCAGGTCATGGCTCACGATGCCCATGAACTCGTCCCGGGTCGCAAGCGCAGTGTCCGCGCGCTCGCGCTCGTTCGACAGATCGCGATCGGTTTCCTCGCGTTCCAGCGACAGCTCGGCGACGTGCTCCGCCCGCTCCGCGCGAACAGTGTCATCCGCCCTGACGCGCTCTTTTTGAACGGCACGGTCCTCGACGTCACGCTCGTGCGCGACGGCCTCGGGCGTGTGAACGGACGAGTGCCGATCCGTTTTCGCACGCGCAGCTGCAAGCACCCGATCCGCACGCTCGCGTGCCCGGATGATCACGGCATCCGTGGAAGAATGGCCAGGGATGACGTGTCTGTCGGTCGCAGTAGCGGTAATGAACGAAGCCGCTGTCGCGGCAGGCTGAGAGCGCCGATGGGCGCTCTAGGCGTTCGGGCGGTCTACGGGTAACCTCCGCTGTTGTTACCG
>DASVHQ010000235.1:0-20869 GCA_036382515.1 Polyangiales bacterium
CGCGTACTGCGCGAGCGTAATTTCCGTCGTGGTCGGCGCTCGGGTACACCCAGATGTTGTGCTTGGGCAGTGCGAGCGCGCGCGAGTCGGCTCCGAGGCCCACGTAGAGCGACAGATGGCCAATCGACGCAGGCAGCCCGCCCACGCCCTGCGCATCGACGCGCACCGGCCGCGCCGCTTCGGGCAAGAGCTGGCCGAAGGTGATCGCGACGCCCGCATCGCTGACCACGCGCTTGCTCAGGATGCGACGTCCATCGCCGAGCTCGACCCCGATCGCGCGTCCCGCTTCGAGCAGCACGCGCGTGACCTCGGCGCGTACGATCACGGCGCCGCCGGCGCGCTCGATGCCCGGGATGATGGTCTGCGCGATGCGCGTGCTACCACCGTGCGGATACGCGGCGCCCTCGAGGTAGTGGCCTGCGACCATCGCGTGGACGAGGAAGCTGCTCTGCGCTGGCGGCAGCCCGTAGTCACCCCACTGCGCCGTGAGCACACCGCGCAGCTCGGGATCGCGCACCAGCTCGTGCACCACTTGCGCCGTGGTGCGTCGCGCATGACGCAGGGTGGGGTAGCGCATGGCCGGCCCGAGCAGGGAGGCCAGCCGGGCCGGCAGCAGCTTCTCCGCGAAGTAGAGCTGGGAGCTGCGGGCGATCGACCGCACCAGCGCGAGGTAGCGCTCGATGCCGGCGCGCTCGTGCGAGAACTCAGCAACGAGGCGTTGTCGCAAGGCCTCGTGGCCGGCTACGTAGTCGAAGCTGCGCTCGCCGAGGCGGATGCGGTCGTAGACCTCGCCCATGTCGGCCCAGTCGAGCGCGCCGTCGCTCAGATGATCGAAGATGCGCCGCAGCGAGGAGCGTCTGCGGTGCACCTCGCCGATGTAGTGCACGCCCACGTCCCAGTCGAAGCCCGGCCGCTTGAAGGCGTGCGTGAAGCCGCCCGCGACGTAGTGCCGCTCGAGCACGAGCACGCGTTCGTGCGCGTGGCGCGCCAAGAGCGACGCCGTGGCGAGCCCACCGATGCCCGAGCCGATCACCACGCTGTCGTAGCGATCCGCGAGCTGGGCGTGCTTGTAAGGAGTGCCGGTGCTCATGGCAGGTCGTGTGCCTTTCTTCGCAGCTCGCTGGCACTGTGGCGCGGCGTTGGCTGCGCGGCAGAGGGGGCGCGTGCCGGCTCGACGGGTCGACCGTGCACGCGCTACGCTGCCCGGCGCATGGTATCCCATCTTCTGGTCGGTTGGGCCTCGGCGACGCTGGGCCTGTGGGTCGCGGGCAACGTGCTGCGCGGTGTGCGGCTTGCGTCGTTCAACGACGCGCTCTGGGCGGGCGCGCTCTTGGCCGTCCTGCAGTGGACGCTCACGGGGCCGATCTTCGTGCTGCTGGGCATCAGCACGCTGGGCCTGGGCTTTGTCGTGTGGTTCGTCACGCGCTGGGTTGCAGCTGCGCTGGTGGTGCTCCTCGCCTCGAAGCTCTCCTCCCGCCTGCAGGTGGAGGGCTTTGGCACAGCGCTGCTCACCTCGCTGATCATCACCGCGATCGGCAGCCTGGTGCGCTGGCTCTGGTAGCCGCCACGCTTGGCTCTGTGCGCGTTTCTGCGAGAGCGCGCTGCGCGCTGCGCGCACGCAGAGCGCTGACTCCGTCACCTGTTCGCCCGGCCCCCCATCCCAGAGCAGTCCGTTCGCCAAGCGCACTCGTCCCCCGTCCAGACCCGTTCGCCGATCAACGCACCCAGTGCGGTTGCTGCGGCTCCGGCAGCGGAACGTACGGCAGGACGTAGATGTTGGGCCACAGCCGGCCGACCTCGAGGCAGCCGGGCGAGAACAGCGTGATATCACGCTCGGTGCCACCCGCTGGCGTGGTCGCCACCGCCTCGACGCGCGTCACGTGGCCCTCGGGAGCGTAGGTGATCGTCTGCTGCCAGTCGGGCTTGCCGTCGGTCGGTTGGCCGCCCTTGAGGATCATGCCGTCGCGGTCGTAGCCGCTGAGGCGGCCCTGCAGGTCGTAGCGGAAGGCCTCGACCTGGCGCGCGCCGATCAGGCTCGGGCCACCCCACACCAGCTGCTTGAGCCGCCCTGCGTCGTCGTAGCTGGCCGTGGTGTCGGTCAAGCCTTCGCGCAGGTGGATCTCGATCTGCATGTGCGTGATGCGGCCGTCCGGATCGTAAGTGTAGCGGCGATAGGGCTCGTATGGACCCCACTTGCCGGCGCTGCGCATCGAGACGTCGATGGCGGTCAGTCGGTGCTTGCCGTCATACGTGTTGCGGTAGCGATACGCGATGTTCGCCGGCACGTCTTTGCGGCCGCGGAACGTCGGGTGGCCTGCGCGGTCGTACTCCATGACATCGCCGGCCTCCCCGAAGTCGCGCACGCGGCCGTGCTCGTCGAAGCGCTGGGTGAAGCCCTCGCGAACCAGCGTGCGCGTGCTGGCAGTCCAGTCCAGAGGCTCGCGCTTCCAGCTCGGCGCGTACGTCGTCCAACGGAAGGTGACGCAACCGGGCTCCTGACTCGCATCAGGCTCGTTGGCGGCGTTCTTGTCGGTCCGCTTGGCGGTCTCGGCCGCGCTGCTGGGCGCTGCTGACGGCGGCGTCGGTGTGGCGGTCGGCGTGGCCGTGGCCGGCGCCTCGGCCGTGGTTGCGCTCGACGCCGGGCTTGGCTCACTCGGCGGCTTCACGCTTTGGGGCGGTGGTGCCGCGGGCTTGGCCTGCTGGCAGCCTCCGAGCATCGGCACGGCGAGCAGCGAGCCAGCGAGCACGACGTGCTGCACCAAAGGGCGTGGCGTCCACGAGCGGTGATGGGTTTCTGTCATGGCGGGCCAGGGGCGAACGCGCTGCGGCGAGGCGCAGCGTCGAGTCTTGTGGCCGGCATGTTTGCACGACTGATCTGCCAAGTCGATCGAGCGCGCCGGCCCGCCGGCCCCGAGAGCGCAGCCCTCCGCGGCGCGCTGTGCATCGCACTTCTCACTGCTCGCAGAGGCTGCGCAATCGCTCGCGCGTACTGTCCCTATCGTTGACCGCCTGCATTGACGCGCGCCATGTTACGGTTTACCAGCGATTGCACGTACAGGTCGCGTCGCTCCGCAACCGCACTCGACGCACCAGAAATTTCCGTACGCTCTCGCTTCGACTACGTCGTTCGGCAGCGTCCCCCAAGGAGCTTTCGCATGCAGACCCGGTCTCACCTCGTGTTCAGCCTCATGCTCGGCTTGGCTGGCGTGTTCTCGGCAGGCTGCGGCATGCGTTCGGTACTGCCACAGGATTCCAACGGCACGACGCCAGTGGCGGTCGATGCTGGCCTCGGCGGCGCGGCCGGCGGCTCGGCGCTCAGCACGCATGCCTGCGGACGCATGGGCGCTCAGGGCTGCAATGTGAACGATCTCGATGGGCACTCGTGTCAGTCGCTCGGCGCCGGCTCCGGCACGCTCGGCTGCGACAGCATCACCTGCACCTTCGACCTGTCGATGTGCACCGGCGCTCCGATCGGCACGGGCACGGGCACCGGTACCGGCGGCGCGGGCAAGGGCGGCGCGGGCAAGGGCGGCGCGGGTAGCACCGGCGGCACCGCGGGTACTAACGGTGGCACCAAGGGCGGCGGTCCGTTCGGCGGCGGCGCGGCGGGCACTGGCGGCGGTAACACGGGCGGCGGCTTGTTCGGCGGCGGCGCGGCAGGCACCGGCGGCGGCAATACGGGCGGCGGTTTGTTCGGCGGTGGCGCGGGTCGCGGTGGCGCGGGTCGCGGCGGCGCGGGCGCTGGCACCGGCGGCTGAGTTCCTCAGGCGCTGTCACGCAACCGGTCTATCGCTGCTTGCCAGCGCGGGCATGCGCGGCGCACGGCGAGGCGCAGCTGCAGGCTCGCAGGTGGACCGCGCGCGACCGCGCGCTGCACTGTCGTCCTATTCGTGGTGTCCTAGCGTGGCTCCAGCTGGGTCGCGCTCGCATCCGCTTCGCGCCGGAAGCGCCCGTGTGGGTAACGTGCGAGGTAGCGCGTGAACAACTCTCGCGCCTGCGCCCGACCCGTGTGCGCGAGCCGCAAGCGCGCCGCAGCAAAGAGCGCGTTCTCGCCGGCGGGTAGATCTCGGTAGGCTTCTGCCACCTCGAGATAGCGCTGCGCCGCGGCTTCGTACTCACCGGCGACCAGGGCGGCTTCGGCGCGCAGCGACATGGCTTCTGCGCGAACCCCACGCGCAAGGTGCAGCGCGAGCGCCTGCGCGATCGGCGCAAGCGCTTGCTTCGCCTGGCCTGCGGCGAGCAGGTCGCGCGCATGATCGAGCAGGGCGCCACCCGGGCCGCGCGGCTGCTGGGGCGCGAGGGTCGTCGTCGCCGGCGCGTGCGGTTGCCGCGCTGCGACCGTCGCGGTCTCCGGCGTCTTGCTCGTCGCATGCGCCGACGTGCGAGCCGGCGTCGCGGCCGCCTCGCTCGTCGCGCGTGGCGCTGGCGGCGGCTGCGCCGGGGTTCGCTGCCAGCTCTGGCCCGCCCGCACGGCCTCCGCCAGCACCTGCCCAGCGCTGTCGGTCACGCGCACGCTGCCCTCGCTCACGCGCACGCCTTCGGTGTTCACCGCGAAGCGCGTGCCGGTCACCACCACCACGAAGTCGCGCGTGCTCACGCGGAACTCGTGCGAGCGATCCTTGCTCACTTCCGCCAGCACCTCGCCGCTGTCGAGCTGCACGGTCGCCTGCGCCTTGCGCCACACGATGCGCGTCCCCGCGCCCAGCTGCAGCCGCGCGCGCCCGGTGTCGAGGTGCACCTCGTTTGCCGCCGTCAGCTGCAGGTCGCTCGGCACGGGCTCGCCCGCGGGCAGCACGCTGCCATTCACCGCAAGCTCGCCGGAGAGCAGGCGCGACGCAGGCTCGCCGCCGTTGGCTGCGGCAGCGGCGTCGGCTGTTGCGGCAGCGTGCGCAGCCAGGGTCTTCGACGCGCGTTCGGTCGGAGCTCCGAGGCGCAGCCAGCCCAGCACGAGCGCGAGCGCGCACAGCGCTGCGATCGGCGCGCCGATCAGCCAGCCGCGCACGCTCACGCCCGAACCAGGCTGCGGCAGCGGTGTGCGCAGTGCTTGTTGCAAGAGCAAAAGGCGTCGCTCTGCAGCGAGCTCGGTCTCGGCGGTGTGTGACAGGCGGCTGAGCGAGCGCAGCAGGTCGGCGTCGTGTCGGCATGCAGGGCAGCCTGCGAGATGCTCTTCCAGCCGCAGCCGCTCTGGCTCGGCCAGCCCGGCGCTACGCCGTTCCAGGAGCAAGCCCGCTCGAAGGCACGAAACACTGGTCATGGCACCTGCTCCTCGTTCACGTACTCACGCAGCCACGGATCTCGGCTCGCGCGCTTGAGCAACTCGCGTCGCGCCCAGAACACACGCGATTTCACCGCCGGTACGCTGGCGCCGGTGAGTGCAGCCACCTCGTCGATGGGATGGCCCTCGAACACGTGCAGCACGAATGCGACGCGCTTCTTGGGCGCGATGGCGTCGAGGTGATGGCGCAGCCTTGCGAGGCGTTGCTTGTCGTCGAGCGCGTGGTCAGCGCCGGGCGTGGTCGCGCGCGGCTCGGGCTCGCTCATGTGTTCCCACGGCACCCGCCGCTTGCGCTCGGGCCGATGCAGTCGCTCCTGTGCGATCCTCACGGCGATGCGCGCCAGCCAGGTGCGCACCTGGGCTTCCCCGCGAAAGCCTGGAAACGCCCGGATCGCCGCCATGAAGGTCATCTGCAGCAGATCCTCGACCTCGAGCGAGCCGGCGACGCGGCCGAGCAGCCGCTCGAGGTAGGGCGAATGGGCGAGCAGCACGCGCTCCAGGGCGCGCCGGTCGCCCTGTCGGCAGGCCTCGATCAGGCTTGCGTCCGGCTCCGACAGCGCTGGTCGCAGGTTATGCAAGCTGCCCACTCTTCCATAGTGGCGGCAATACGCGCGCCGTTGCAGAAAACCCGGCTCGGCCCGTACGATCGCGCAGATCTGTGCACGCTCGCCGGTAGGCGTCATCATGGGCAGATGTGGGCTTGGTCGACCTGGTTGCGCTGCCACCTGTTGCGCGCCTGCATAGGGCTCGGCTGCTGGCTGCCGGCCGGTCTCGCCGTGGCGCAGCCGAAGGTGCTGCTGCTGACCCCGGCAGGTGACAGTGCGCGACCGGGTTTCGTGCAGGCGCTGCAGATCCAGCTGGCCCGCGACGCCAGCCTCGAGACGGGCGTGACGCTCGCCGAGGGCAAGCTCGCGGGCCGCGTGCGTAGCGCAACCCAGCTGGCGAGCCAGCATCACGCGCTGCTCGCGGTCTGGGTCGAGGCTTCGCCCGCGACCGACACGAGCCATGACCTCTTGCTCTACGTCGTGGGCGAGCGCGATGGGCGCGCGCTGGTCGAGGTGTTGCGTTTGCAGTCGGCCGCCGATCCCTCCGCCGATCGCAGCCTCGCGCTCAAGGTGCGCGAGGTGCTCGACACGCTCGGCCGCGCCGACCATTCGTGGTCGCAGCCGTTCGCGCCTGCGCTCTTGCCGGCCGACAGCGCAGCCCCCGTGGGGCTCTTGATCCACGTCGGCGCGCTGGCGGTGCCGACGCGTGGCACCGCCGATCTGCCGTGGGGCCTGTACGCGTCCGCCGGCCCCGAGCTGCGGCTTCGCCAGGCGCGCTTCGCGGTGCTGGCGGCCGTGCGCTGGCTGCCGTCGTACGCCGCCAACAGCGGCGGAGCGAGCGTTGCGCTGGCCGAGCTCGAGCCGGGACTCGACCTCGGAGCCGCACACGAGCTGGGCCGCCTGCTCTTGGGGGTGTGGGTCTCGCCATCGCTGCGCAGCGTGTTTGCAGAGGGTCGCACGCCGCTTGGCCTGCGCGGCTTTCGCACCGACGTCTCGGCCGCGGTCCTCGGGCGATTCACGGCGGAGCTACGGTTCACGCCGTGGCTGAGCGCGTTGTTCGGTCTCGGCGCGGAGCTCTTGCCCGGCCCGCGTCGCTACGCCGTCAACGGGCAGCGCATTCTGGATACCGGCAGCATGCGTGCCGCGGGTAGCTTCGCGCTCGTGCTGCGGCCTTGAGCGCGCGAGCGCTCGCGCCGGCAGCGCTCGCAGATCAGGGACAGCCAGGCGTGGTCGCGTGGCAGCTGCTGCCCACGCTGAACGTGAGGTTCGTGCCCGTGGTCGCGTTGCTCGCGGTGTCGCACTGCACTTTGCACGCGTCGGCACCGCAGTGGACCGTGAGGCTCGTGCACGCCGGG
This sequence comes from Polyangiales bacterium, assembly GCA_036382515.1. Classification (GTDB taxonomy): domain Bacteria; phylum Myxococcota_A; class Polyangia; order Polyangiales; family JAFGIB01; genus JADGRF01. Next base: position 7,176 of record DASVHQ010000235.1, read on the forward strand.
CTGCCGTTGCACAGCACCTCGCAAGGACCATCGCCGCACTTCACCACCGTGCTCGTGCACGCCTCGCCACCGCTGCACGACACGAAACAAGCGAAGCCGTTCGGGCAGGTGCGCGTGGCACTCAGACAATTGATGCCCGAGCAGTCGATCACACACAGGGTGTTGTTGTCTTGGCAGCCGCCGGTGCACGCGCTCGGGCACGGGCGATTCTTGGTGGGAGTGAAGCTGTTGCAGGTCGTGAGCTGCGGCAGGCCGCCGCCATCGTCGAGATTGCTGCTGGCCGCATCGCTGCCAGCATCCATGGCCCCGCCACCCGAGCTTCCGCCTGTGGTTCCGGAGCCGCCACCGAAGCCGCCGTTGCCGCTGCCGCCACCGGAACCGCCGCTGCTACCCACGATTCCCCCGGCGCCGGCCGTCGTGCCTGCGGACCCCCCGCCACCACCGAAGCTGCCACCGGAGCCGCCGCCGCCGATCGCACCGACGCCACTCTGACCGGACGTGCTGCCGCTCACTGCGGCGCTGCCGCCGCCTGCCGCGCCGCGCCGCAGTACCAACTTGCCGGGTGTGCGATCGAGCGAGCATGCCGCACAGCAGGTGAGCAGGGCTGCGGCCAGCGCCGGAAGCGTACGCATAACGCGATGTTGCTCCGGCCGACGCCACGACGCAATCGAGATCCGCCCGCGTGTGACGACATCGCCGCCCGCGCGCGTACACGGCACACGGCCCAGCACTGCGCTCGGCCCTGCGCGCCGATAGCCGCCGGCAGCGTTTGACGCGGGCAACTCACCCCCGCCATAGTACCCGAAGGGTTCTTCCAGCCGCTGCACACGGGAGCTTCGCATGGACCTTCGGAACTGGTCTGCGCTTCGCACTTCTTTGTTCTCTGTCTGTTTGAGCTTCGGCCTGCTCACGGCGGCCTCGGGCTGCTCGTTGATGTCGGACTTCGGCAGCTTCAAGTTCTCGAAGGCAGACGCAGGTGCGACCGAGCAAGACGGTGGCAAAGGTGGCGGCGGCAAGGGCGGTAGCGGCGCGGCCGGTCACGACGCCGGCGGCAGCACCGCGGGCACAGGCGGCAGTGGTGGTCAGGGTGGAACCGGTGGCATGGGCGGCAGCGGTGGCAGCAGCGGTCACGGTGGTACCGGCGGGACGGCAGGCTCCGCAGCTGATGGCGGCGTGGACTCCGGTGTCGCGGTCGACCCGCTGTGCACCACTGCGATGTGCGACGCGAACAACAATCCGGCGACCTGCTCGGTGCAAGGCAGCGGTGCCAGTCGCAAGGCCGTGTGCAAGTGCATGCACGGCTACCACGACGTCTACGGCGACGGAACCCTGTGCGCGGACGTCAATGAGTGCACCGCCGGCATCACCTGTCAGAACGACTCCACTTGCGTGAACAAGCCGGGCACCTACGAGTGCCAGTGCAACGCGGGCTTCGTGTCCGACCCGCTGCAGAGCGGCGTGTGCATCGACATCTGCGTCGCGAAGCTACCGACCTGCGACGCCAACGCGCTGTGCACCGAGCTGCAGGGCGTGGCCAGCTGTCGCTGCCCGGCCGGCTACATCGACGTCAACCACGACGGCACCAAGTGCGACAAGGACGTGGCCTGCATGCTGCTGGGCTGCGATCCGCTCGCGGCCTGCGACAGCACTCTGGCCACGCCCAAGTGCACCTGTCCCGGCCGCTACACCGACGTCAACGGCAACGGCACCAAGTGCACGGACATCAACGAGTGCGCCACGGCCAACGGCGGCTGCAGTGCCAGCGCCAGCTGCAAGAACACCGACGGAGGCTTCCTGTGCCAGTGCTTCGCTGGCTACACCGGTGACGGATTCACTTGCACCGACGTCGACGAGTGCGCCCTGGCGGTCAACAACGATTGCTCGCCGGCGCCGACCGGCAGCTGCACCAACACGGTCGGCTCGTTCACTTGCGCGTGCGCCCCAGGCTTCACAGACAACGACCCGAGCCAGCCTGGCACCAAGTGCACGGACATCGACGAGTGCGCTCTGGGCACGGCCACGTGCGCGGCGACCGGCTCCACCTGCACGAATACGCCGGGCTCCTACACCTGCGCGTGCAAGGCGGGCTTCACGGGCGACGGCACCACCTGCACCAACATCGACGAGTGCATGACGGGGACCTTCCCGTGCAAGCCGGGCGAGAAGTGCGTCGACACGGTGGGTTCCTACACTTGTGGCTGCAACGCCGGGTACAAGAAAGACGCCAGCGGCACCTGCCAGGACGTGAACGAGTGCACGGATGGCACGAGTAACTGCAGCGTCAACGCCAAGTGCACCAACACCCCCGGCGCCTTCACCTGCGCCTGCAACAGCGGCTACACCGATGTCAACGCCAATGGAACCGTCTGCGTCGACATTGATGAATGTTCCGCGCACACCGACAACTGCAACGTGAACGCGCAGTGCACGAATACGCCAGGCGCCTTCACCTGTGCCTGCAACAGCGGCTACTCGGGCGACGGCGTGACCTGCACCGACGTCAACGAGTGCCTGGACGCCACGCTGAACAACTGCAACGCCACGCGCGCCACCTGCACGAACACGCAGGGTGGCTTCAGCTGCGCCTGCAAGGCCGGCTACACCGGCGACGGCGTGAGCTGCAGCGACGTCGACGAATGCCTCGCGGGCACGGACAACTGCGACCACGCCCCCAATGCCTGCGTGAACACGGTGGGCAGCTTCACGTGCACGTGCCCGGTCGGCTACGCCGGCAACGGCGTCGGCGCCACGGGTTGTACCGACGTGGACGAGTGCACGCTGGGCACGGACAACTGCGACCATAGCCCGAACGCCTGCGTGAACACCCCGGGCAGCTTCGTGTGCTCATGCCCGAGCGGCTACATGGGCAGCGGCGTGGGGACCACCGGCTGTGCCGACGTCAACGAGTGCCTGACCAACAACGGCGGTTGCGGCAACGCCACGTACTGGGCCTGCATCAACAACGTCGGCGCTGCGCCCACGTGCATGGACATCGACGAGTGTGCGACCAACAACGGTGGCTGCGGCAGCGCCACGTACTGGACCTGCATCAACAACAAGGGCGCCGCGCCCACCTGCGTGGACATCAACGAGTGCGCGACCAACAACGGCGGCTGCGGTAGCGCCACGTACTGGATCTGCGCCAACAACACGGGTGCCGCGCCGACCTGCACGGACATCAACGAATGCGCGACCAACAACGGTGGCTGCGGCGCTCCGGCGGCCTGGACCTGCACCAACAACCAGGGCGCTGCCCCGACCTGCACCGACGTTAACGAGTGCGCGGCGGGCACGACCGCGGCGTGCGGCACGGGGGCCACGGGGTGCGCGAACACACCGGGCTCGTTCACTTGCACCTGCGGCAGTGGCTACAGCGGCACCGGCACCACCGCGTGTGCCGACATCAACGAGTGCTCAGCGGGGATCACGGTGGCGTGCGGCACGGGCGCAACAGGCTGCAACAACACCTCGGGCTCGTACACCTGTACTTGTGGCAGCGGCTACAGCGGCAGCAACACCACGGCATGCACGGACATCAACGAGTGCTCTGCGGGGATCACGGTGGCGTGCGGTGCGGGGGCCACGGGCTGCGCGAACACAGCGGGCTCGTTCACTTGCATCTGCGGCAGTGGCTACAGCGGCACCGGCACCACGGCGTGCACGGACATCAACGAGTGCTTCACGAGCAACGGCGGCTGTGCGCAGAACTGCACCAACAAGCCTGGCACCTACTACTGCAGCTGCAACGTCGGCTACACGCTGGCGGCAGACAACAAGTCTTGCAACGACGTCAACGAATGCGCTGCGCGCACGGACAACTGCAGCCCGTACGCGACCTGCACGAACACCACCGGCTCGTTCACCTGCACCTGTCAGTGCGGCTACAGCGGCAGCGGTGTCTCTTGCGTTCCGACGACCACCACGCGCGGCTGGCCGGCACCGGCGTTCGCCACCGCCAGTAGTCACACGGCGGGCTACCTGCTCGGTCTCCCGGTGACTCTTCCGTCCGCGGCTCACCTCGTCCGCTTCGGTGCCATCGCTGGGACGGTCAGCGCGGCGTCGCACACCGTGATGGCGCTGTACAAGGACGCGAGCGGCGCGCCGGGCGCACTCGTGGCGTCCACCGCTTCGACCGCGGTCGTCTCGGGCGACAACGCCTTCGCGCCCACGGTCAGTGACATCGCGTTGGCCGCAGGCACCTACTGGATGATGGGCGAGGTCGACGTGGACACGCCGTTCTACCAGGACAGCGCCGCCAGCGTCCCGATCGCTTACATCTCGCATACCTACAACTCGGGGTTGCCCGCCACGTTCCCGGCGCCAACCACGTACACGGGCAACCACGTCAACTACTACCTCGTCGTCACCACCGCGGGCTTCGCAGGCTACCCGCCGCCCGTGTTCGCGAGCACGAGCCCCTTCGGCACTGGCTACTTGCTCGGCGAGCGCGTCCAGGTCACCTCCGCCGGGAACCTGGTGCGCTTCGGTGCAGTGAACACCTCGGCCTCCGGTGCAAAGATCCAGGTGGCGCTCTACTCGGACGTTGCAGGCTCGCCGGCACGGCTGCTCGCCTACAGCGATCCCACGGCCACGGCGGCCGGCGACTTCGCATTGCCGGTGCATCGAGGCTACCAATGCACGAGTCTTCCCGCCGGCTACTACTGGATCATGGGCTTCGGTGACAACACGTTCAACATGGGCTTCGACACGACCGGCGGTAATCTGCTCGTCTACGTCAGCCTGCCGTGGGGCTCCGCGTTGCCGGATCCGTACCCGACCGCGTACATGAGCTACACGGGCAACAAGTTCAACTACTACATCGATCTGCAGTGACGCCGTGGCTGCAGTCGATCAATCGTGACCCAAAAAGGCCCGACGCCAGCGGTCTTTGCCCGCGACGCTGACGGCTACCTGCCGCTGGCCGCTGCGCACGGGCCGTGGAACGCCGGGCACTTGCACGGCGGGCCCGTCATGGGTCTGCTCACGCACTTGGTGCAGGCCAGCGTGGACGACCCAAGCTTTCGCCTCTCGCGCATCACGACCGATCTGCACTCGCCCGTGCCCACCGCGCGGCTCACGCCGGTGGTCACCACGATCCGGCGCAGCAAACGCCTGTGGCTGTTGCAGGCAGTGCTGGTGCACGAGGGCAGCGAGGTCGCGCGCACGAGCGCGCTCTTCTTACGCAGCGATGCAGAGCATCCGACGCGGCTCGACGCCGCGCACCCGCCGGGCCCCGACGGCCTGCCCACGCGTGCGCTCTTCGCCGGCGTCGACCCCGCGTACATGCCGCCTGGCTTTCACACCACGGTGCAAACACGCTGGGTTCCGCGCGCAGAGCACGTGCCACGCGCGATCTGGTTTCGCCTGCCGCTGCCGCTGATCGAGGGCCAGCCGACCTCGCCGCTGACGGCGGCATGCGCGCTCGCCGACTTCGCCGCTGCAGCCGCGTCGATCGAGGCGGCCGAACAGGGGCAGGGCGGCGTCGCGTACATCAACACCGACTGCACGCTGTACCTCGCTCGCCCACCCCAGGGCGAGTGGTTCTGCGTGGTGGCCGACCGCCAGAGCGAGCACGACGGCATCAACGTGATCGAGGTCGCGCACTACGACGAGCACGGCCGTTTCGGCCGTTCGCTGCAGGCGCGCTTGGCCCAGCGTTTTCGCTAGTGGTCAGACCACTAGGATTCGCCTTTTTCCTACCCTGGGCATGCCGTATGCTGCCCGCCGTGGGTACGTTCCATCTGTTCACGCTGGCCGGGATTCCGGTGTCGGCGAGCCCGTTTTACTTCCTGCTCTTGTGGATGTTCGCGCAGGGCGAGGACGCGCTGGGCGGCGTGACCTGGGGCGTGTGCATCACACTCGGGCTCCTGGTGCACGAGTTCGGCCATGCCCTGGTGGCGCGCTACCTCAAGCACCAGCCGTCGATCATGCTGCACGGCTTCGGTGGCCTCACCTCGCGCCAGCGCACCGGTCGCGACGTCGAGGAAGCCTTGATCATCGCCATGGGTCCGGCGGCCGGTCTGGCCCTCGGTCTGAGCGTGTTCGCCCTCTGGTATATTGCGATGCAGCTGGGGCACGGGCAACTGCTCGTCAGTCGACCGCTCTTCAAGGTCGTGTACGCGCTGCTCTATCCGTGCGTCACCTGGAACGTGCTCAACCTCTTGCCGCTGTGGCCGCTCGACGGCGGTCAGCTCCTGCGCCTGGGGGTGATGCGTTTGGCGGGCGCGCGTCGCGCCGACAAGATCACGCATTCGGTCGCGCTCGCGCTGCTGGCGTTCTTCGGGTTTCTGCTGCTGCGCGCGGGAGCCGGCGCGTATTCCTGGGTGCTGATCGTGCTGCTTGCGTTGCAGAATTTCCGGGCGCTGCGCGGCCAGGCGAGCTCGGGCGTGGTCTACGTCAACCACAGTCATGCGGCCGAGTTCGTCGCGCAGGCCAAGCAAGCCTTGGCGCAGCAAGAGTGGAAGGAGGCCGCGCGTCTGGCCCACCAGGCACGCTCGTTCGAGCGCATTCCGGCGCCGCTGCTCGACGAGGTCTGGGGCGTGCTCGGCACCAGCAACACCGCACTCGGCGAGCACGAGGAAGCGCTTTCGTACCTGCGCCGCGCGCGTCCCACGGCGAGCGTGCGCCAAGCCACCGAAGCGTGTCTCCTGGCCCTGGGCAGGCAGGACGAGCTCGCCGAAATCCAATCGCGCTGGCAGATCAACTCGCATGGTCGCGACCTGGGTCGTTGGCTGGGCACGGCGCTGGGCTTCATCGTCGTCGCGCTCGTGATCGTGTTCACGACCACGTTGCGCAAGTTCTTCATGTGACGAGGCCGCCGCGTGTCCGCGTCCGATCACGCCACGCAAGCCCTCGCCCAGCTCGCGGCGCTGTGGCAGGCCGAGCGTGACACCACGCGGCTCTTGCGCCGCAAGGAACGTCTGCAGCTGAGCCTTGCGCAGCGCGCCGAGCGCGGCATCGCGCTGCGTGATCTGGTGGTGGACGAGACCGACGCGATCGTCGGCGGCCGTGCGCTCTTGTGGCTCAAGCCGCGCGACCAGGACAAGTTCGGCGACCTGCGCTTCGGTGTGGGCGAGCCCGTGCGGCTGTGGTCGGGGGAGCCGGAGGGCGAGCTGGTGCAGCAGGGCATCGTGGCGCGCGTGGGCCGCGGTCGGCTGGGCATTGCGGTCGATGCGGACTACGCCGAGTTCCTGGATCACGGTGCGTTCCAGCTCGATCGCGAGGCGCCGGAGATCACCTTCGAGCGCGGCGCCCGCGCGATCGCGCGCCTGCGGGATGCGCCCAAGCAGAGCGACGCCGCGGTGGTGCGCGAGCTGCTCTTCGGCGACGCCGAGCCCGTGCACACGCGACAAGAAGCGCCGCTGCACGACGCCGACTTCCTCGATCGCGGCCTGAACGAAAGCCAGCGCAGCGCCGTGCAGTTCGCGCTCGATGCGCACACGCTGGCGCTGATCCACGGCCCACCCGGTACGGGCAAGACGCGCACGCTGGTGGAGATCGTGCGCCAGGCGCTGCGCCGAGGCGAGCGCGTGCTGGTCACGGCGGCGAGCAACACGGCGGTCGACAACCTCGCCGAGCGGCTGATCGAGGCCGGCGTGCCTTTACTGCGCCTCGGGCATCCGGCGCGCGTCGCCCCCGCCGTGGAAGGCTCCACGCTCGACGCGCGCGTCGAGCACAGTGAGGCACGCAAGCTGGCCAAGCGCTGGACCGCGGATGCGAACGAGCTGCGCCGCCGCGTCGAGCGCCGTCGCGCTCGCGGTACGCTCGACTATCGTGAAGGCCGCGAGCTGCTCGCGGAAGCCAGGCGCCTCATGCGCGAAGCGCGCGGGCAGCTCGAGCTCGCGCGCGAGCTGGCCTTTGCCGAGGCCAAGGTGGTGTGCGCCACTGCCGCAGGCGCCGACGCCAAGGTGCTCGCCGACCAGGTCTTCGATCGCGTGGTGCTCGACGAGGCCACGCAGGCGGTCGATCCGGTCGCGCTGTGCGCGCTCCTGCAAGCTCGCTGCGCGGTTCTCGCGGGTGATCCGCGTCAGCTGCCACCCACGGTGATCGACGAAGACGCCGCGCGCCAGGGGCTTGGCACCACCTTCTTCGAGCGCCTCGCGCAGCGTCACGGGCAGGGCGTGCTGCGCATGCTCGACGTGCAATACCGCATGCACGAGGACCTCATGCGCTTCCCGTCGCAGAGCATGTACGAGGGCAAGCTCTGCGCTGCACCCGAGGTGGCCGCGCGCCTGTTGACGGGTCTGCCAGGCGTGGCTGCGGACGACTCGCGTGTCGGCCCGCTGATCTTTCTCGACACCTGCGGCAAGGGCTGGAGCGAGGAGCAGAGCGAAGACGACCCGAGCACCAAGAACCCGGGCCAAGCCGAGCGCGTGGCGGCCGAGGTGCACAGGCTCCTTTCGCGAGGTCTCGCGCCGCAGCAGCTGGCCGTGATCACGCCCTACGACGCCCAGGCGCGGCTCTTGCGTGAGAGCCTGCGCGCCGAGGTCGAGGCCGGCCTCGAGATCGGCACCGTCGATGGCTTTCAAGGCCGCGAAAAAGAAGCGATCCTCGTGGACCTGGTGCGCAGCAACGAGAGCGGTGAGGTCGGTTTCTTACGGGATGCGCGGCGCATGAACGTCGCGCTGACGCGCGCCAAGCGCTTCTTGATGGTGGTGGGCGACAGCGCCACGCTCGGCCACGTCGATTACTATCGAAGATTCATGGACGCCGCCGATGCGCTCGGTGCCGTGCGCAGTGCGTGGGAGGACGACCCGACATGAAGCGCGTGTGCGTCTTTTGCGGCTCCGCGACCGGCAACGATCCGTTGTATGCTGAGGCGGCCGTGCTGCTGGCCGATGCGCTGGTCGATGCCGGCCTCGGCCTCGTCTACGGCGGCGCGCATCGGGGCCTCATGGGTGTGCTCGCCGACCGCGTGCTCGCGCAGGGCGGCGAGGTGATCGGCGTGATTCCCACGCGCCTGGTCGAGATCGAGGTCGCGCATGCCGGCCTGACCGAGCTGATCGTGGTCGACGGCATGCATGCGCGCAAAGCCACCATGGCCGCGCGCGCTGACGCCTTCGTGGCCATGCCCGGCGGCTTCGGCACGCTCGAGGAGCTGACCGAAGTGGTGACGTGGGCGCAGCTCGGCCTGCACGACAAACCCTGCGCGCTCTTCAACGTCGCGGGTTACTTCGATCCCTTCCTGCACTTCGTCGAGCACATGCTGGCCACCGGCTTCGTGCGCGAGCACCACCGGCAGCTCCTGCAGGTGGCCGACGAGCCGCGCCGGCTCCTGCAGCTGTTGGCGGATCGTCACGCGCGCGCAGCCGTGCGCTAGGCGCCGACTCCACCCTGTGAGCTCCACAGGAAGTACACGCCCAGCAGCACGAACAGTGACCCCGCCGCGCGCCTGAGCCAGACCGCGGGAACCACCTGGGTCGCAAGCTCGCCGACCAATACGGCGATGGTGGTCGTGGCCACCAGGGCCGAGGCGGCGCCCACGAACACGCTCAGCTTGCTGCCGCCTGCGCCCGCGAGCGTGAGCGTCATCAACTGCGTCTTGTCGCCAATCTCGGCCAGAAACACCGAGCTGAATGTCGCGGCCACGATCTTCCAGTCCATGCGGTTCTCCTGCGCTCCGGGTCACGCTACCTAGCTGCGGTGTGCGCGCTCTGCAAGCCCACAGCCGCCACGGTTGCGCTCCGCAAGCGGCCCCGGTATACGCGGCAAACCGAGGTGATACGCATGCAAGAGGTCTTCATCGTCAGCGCTTGTCGCACGGCCATCGGCGGGTTCGGTGGCGTCACCAAAGACGTGCCGCTCACGACCCTGGGCGCCAAGGCCATCGCCGAGGCGCTGCGTCGGTCCAAGGTCGACCCGGCGGATGTGGCCGAGGCGATCATGGGTTGCGTGATTCAGGCCGGCAACGACGTGTGTCCGGCCCGCGTGGCGGCGCTCGAAGCGGGCCTGCCCGAGCCGATTCCGGCCTACACGGTCAACAAGGCCTGCGGCTCCGGCATGAAGGCCACGGCCCTGGGTGCGCAGTCGATCTGGCTCGGTGACGCCGACGTGGTCGTGACCGGCGGCATGGAGAGCATGAACCGCGTGCCGTACGCGCTCGATCGCGCACGCACGGGCTACCGCCTGGGGCACGGTGAGCTGCGCGATCTGCTCGTCAACGGCCTCACCTGTCCGATCACGAAGCAGCACATGGGCGTGACCGCCGAGAACGTGGCCGAACGGCACAAGATCTCGCGTCAGGAGCAAGACGAGTTCGCCGCGCGTAGTTACGCCAAGGCCGTGGCCGCGCAAAAGGCCGGCAAGTTCAAGGAAGAGATCTTCACGCTCGAGATCCCCCAGTCCAAGGGCGCGGTGCTCAACTTCGATAGCGACGAGGACGTGCGCGAGACGCCGCTCGACGCGCTCATGAAGCTGCGTGCCGCGTTCAAGAAGGACGGCACCGTGACCGCCGGCAACTCGTCGAACATCAACGACGGCGGCGCGGCGCTGGTGCTCGCATCCAGCAGCTACGTGAAGGCCAAGGGGCTCACGCCGCTGGCGCGCATCGTCGGCGCCGCGTCGGCCGGCCTCGAGCCGAGCCACATGGGCCTTGGCCCCGCACGCGCGATTCCCAAGCTCATGAAGAAGCTCGGCTGGGGCTACGGTAGTGTGGAGCTGTGGGAGCTCAACGAAGCGTTCGCCGCGCAGTCGCTCGGTGTGCTGCGCGAGCTGCCGGAAGTGAATCCGGAGACCGTCAACGTGCACGGCGGCGCGATCGCGCTTGGCCATCCGGTCGGTGCCTCGGGTGCGCGCATCCTCGCGACGCTGATCTACGCGCTCAAGGATCGCGGCAAGAAGCGTGGTGTTGGCTCGCTGTGCATCGGCACGGGCATGGGCATCGCGATGGGCATCGAGCTTTGTGACCTACCCGGGACGCAGCCTGCGGCTCAGCCCGGGAGCCGCGCATGAAATTCTGCAGCAGCTGCGGTGCAAAGGTTGCGCGACGCGTTCCCCAAGGGGAAGACCGCGAGCGTTTCGTGTGCACCGCCTGCGGCACGATCCACTACCAGAACCCGCGCATGGTCGTGGGCTGCATCGTGGAGCAGGGCGGCAAGATCTTGCTCTGCAAGCGCGCGATCGAGCCACGCCACGGCTACTGGACGGTGCCCGCCGGCTTTCTCGAGCTGGGCGAAAGCGCCGCGCAGGGCGCCGTGCGCGAGACGCACGAAGAAGCTGGCGCGCGCGTGGAGATCGTTGCGCCGTACGCGCACTTCGACATCCCGCACATCGGCCAGGCCTACATCTTCTATCGTGCGCGCATGCTCTCGCCCGAGATCTCGGCGGGCACCGAGAGCCTGGAAGTGAAGTGGGTGCCGCCTGCGGAGATCCCGTGGTCGGAGCTGGCGTTTCCCGTGGTGCGCATCGCGCTCGAGTTGCACATGCAGGAAACGCCGAGCGGTAGCTACCGCGTGCACCAGGCGATCATGGCGCGCGACGACACGGGGCGCTTTGTGTTGCGCGAGCATCTGGCGCTGCCGATCACGCACGGGTAGCGCCGCGCCGCGCGCGTGCTCGCATCTCACGCGACACTGTGCACGCGGCCGTTCACAGCCTGCGCATCACGCACTCGCCGCCGGGCGCGCTATTTCAAACGGTAGGTGATCATGCCGTGCGTCAGGTCGTACGGCGAAAGGGCCACGGTCACGCGGTCACCCAGGATGACGCGGATGCGGTTTTTACGCATACGTCCGCTGAGCTGCGCGCGCACCACGGGGCCGGCGTCGGTCTTCACTTCGAACTGCCCGCCGGCGAAGACGTTGGTCACAACGCCGTCGAGCTGCACATGATCATCGCGACTCAGAGGAGACTCCTTCGGGTAAGCACGCCCACTTGGTTGGAGCGGGCGTGTCTTCATAGTGGTTTCCGTGGGTTCTGGCAATGAGCGCGCGCGTTGCATGCCGCGCGGCATGCGCGAGCGCGACCCACGCCCGCTCGGCCCGCGTTTTTGGCCCAGATTGCCGATCTGACTGCAACTTCACCGTGTGCTTGTAGCCAATCGGGGTCAGTACGCCTCGCGGCCGCGATCGCCGCGCACGTAGGTGAGCCCGCAGCTGAGCCCGGATGCGGCGTCGCTCGTTACTTGCCCGCGAGCGCGGCGTCGATCAGTGGCGAGACTTCGCTGAACTCGGTCGGGTTGTCGACGCGATGTGCGTTGACGAACATCGTCGGCGTGCCGTCGACGTGCACGGTACGTCCGAGCGCGAGGTCGGCGTCGATCTGCGCATCGTAGCTGCCGCTGTCGAGCGCCTTCTTGAACGCGGGCACGTCGAGGCCCAGCTGCTTGGCGTAGCCTTCGAGGCTCGCGCGGTCGAGCGCGCCTTGGTGCTCGAAGAGCATGTCGTGCAGCGGCCAGAACTTGCCCTGCGCATGTGCGGCGAGCGCAGCCACCGCGGCGGCGTGCGCGTTCTCGTGGAACGCCAGCGGGTACTGACGAAACACCACACGCACCTTGTCGCCGTAGGTCTGGCGGATCTGCTTGACGGTGTTGCTCGCCTGCGCGCAGTAGGGGCACTGGAAGTCGGAGAACTCGACTACCGTGACCTTGGCGTCTTGCGGGCCGACGGAAGGTGGCCCGCCTTGCAAGAGCGAGCTCCACTGCTCGGCACTCATGGGCTTATTGTGCTCTTCGCGCGTGCGCATCTGCGCGACGAGCTCGGGGTAGTGCGACAAGAGCGTGCGGCAGCTGCCGGCCGGTACCTGCGGGATGTCGCGCGTGATCTCTCGGCAGCTGCTGCTCTCGCTGCCCAGATCTGCGCACAGCTTCTGCGTGAGCGTGTTGCAGTCCTTGCGTAGCTCTTGCACGCGCGCCAGTGCCGTGGGCAGCTCGGCACTGGCCGCATCGCAAGCCTTCGCGGGCAGCCACTCGCCCACGTTGCGTAGCGACATGCAGGGCTCGGTTTCGGCGCCCAGCGCCTGGCACAGCTCGCTCACGAAGCGCTGACAGTTGGCGTTGGCCCCCCCCAGACCAGGACCCGCTGCGCTGGCTGCTGCTGACGGCGGCGTAGTGCTCGCAGGCTTGGCCGCGCTGCTCGCGCAGCCAGCGGCACAGAGCGTGAGCGTCAGCGCGAGCAGCAGCGCAGACAGCACGGGCAGGCAGGCGATCGGGGTGCGTTGCAGCATGGGGCTTCCTTGTAAATGAGGGCGCGTCACGGTGCCCGTCCGCCGCCCATTATGCAAGCCAGCCCTCCACTAGGCGGTGGTTCATGCCGTGGCCGACGGCGCTTGGGTGTCGGCTGGGAAGTTGTGCGGAGACGGTCGGTTTGCACGACTGTGCATTCATCACAACCTACTGGGGCGCTTGGGGTCGGCAGGTCGCTCTCGGGCTCGGCAGAGTGTCCTCGGCACGACCGCCGCAGCTTCGCAAGCGGCGCCTTGGGCCTGCGAAACGAGCCCCAGAGCGACCTGCCGACCCCAAGCGCTTCAATGTCATGGCTGAGTGAGCAGGCAGCGCGACGTCGCAAGAAGTGTTGTCCTCTGACGCTGACGACACGGTTGCTCGCGGTGACTGCCGCCGATGCTCACGTCGAGAGGTAGGTCACTTTCACGTCGACATGGCTACTGGAGCGTGTTGGGAGGGCGGGTCGCTCCCGGGCTCGTTTCGCAGGCCCAAGGCGCGTCTTGCAAAGCCACGGCGGTCGTGCCGAGGACACTCT
>DASVHQ010000236.1:0-29195 GCA_036382515.1 Polyangiales bacterium
GCTACGGGCTTCGCGCTGGCCCAAGGGCGAACCGGTGGAAATCCATGCGTTCGCAGGTATGTCGGTTCACCGCACCTCCCATTTGTGCAAGACCTTCTTGCACAAGTCCCTGGTCGGACCAAATCGAGGCGATCCAGCGTAGTCACGCCCTCTTGACTACGCGAACACTCTAGTAAAGCCTGCGTTACTAAGAGCAACACGCGGGCAAGTCCGCGTTCCTAGCCCGAGCCTCCTCCGCCATGCCGAAGCGAACCACAGGCCGATACGAGCGCATCACCATCGCCGGCGAGGAGGTCGCCGCGTTCGTACCGATGCCGCTGCCGCCGAGGAGGCCCGCGCTCGCCATCGACGACGCGCTCGCGGCCCGCGTCCGCGCAGCAGAGCACGCGCTGGCGCGTCTGGATCTCGCAGGCGAGATGGTCCCCTCACTCGACTGGTTCCTCTACGCATTCGTGCGCAAAGAAGCCGTCGTGTCGTCGCAGATCGAAGGCACGCAAGCGACGCTGGTGGACCTCCTCAACTTCGAAGCGGCGACGGACGTGGACCGCGATGCAGACATGACGGCGGGCGTCGAGGAGATCTGCAACTACGTCGAGGCGCTCTCTTTCGCGCGTGCACAACTCGCGAATCCAAAGGGCCTGCCGTTGTCGATGCGTCTCTTGAACGAAACGCATCGGCGACTGCTTCGGGGCGTGCGCGGTGCGGAGAAAGAGCCGGGCAGCGTGCGTCGCTCGCAGAATTGGATAGGCGGCACACGACCTGGCAACGCAGCGTACGTGCCTCCGCCGCCGCATGCGCTCGGCGAAACCCTCGGCGCGTTCGAGAAGTACATGCACGCGAGCGATGCGCTCCCGCCGCTCGTACGCGCCGGGCTGCTCCACGTGCAGTTCGAGACAATCCACCCATACCTCGACGGCAACGGCCGCATCGGCAGGCTGCTCATTACGCTCCTGCTCGAGCGCTGGAACCTGCTGAGCAAGCCACTGCTCTACGTGAGCTTGTTCTTCAAGCGACATCGCGCCGAGTACTACCGGCTGCTAGATGCTGTTCGCAGAGACGGCGACTTCGAGGCTTGGATCAGCTTTTTCCTCGAGGGCGTGACGACCATCGCCGACGAGGCGGTCGCATCTGCTCGCGAGCTCTTCGCGCTGGTCGCCGCCGACCGTGCGCGCGTCCTGTCGCAGACGGAGATGTCGGTCACGGCAATGCGCCTCTTCGAGGTCCTGCCGCGTCATCCGATCGTGTCGGTCGCGTCGGTGATGAAGCTGCTCGAGACCACGAAGCCAACCGCGGGGCGCTCGATCGAGCTGCTCGTCTCAGCGGGTGTGCTCGTCGAGGCCACTGGCAAGAAGCGTGATCGATCGTTCACGTACCGGGCGTATCTCGACGCCTTGCGGGTCGGGACCGAGCTCGAACCCGCGCGGACCGGCGTAGCCGCAACTGCACGGCGTACGATGGGCCGCAGCCGCCGGTAGCCGGTTGTGTTCTCAGTGTGCGTGAGTGCGCTCGATGACATGGATGTCGAGCGCGACGCCGGTCGTGCTGAACCAGCGGTGCTCTTGTTTCTCGTGGCGTCGAAAACCGAGCCTGCGCAGATCGGCCTGAGTGGAGGGGATGTCGGCAACCACGGTCAGGTCGATGTCGTTGGTGCGGCGCCAGGTCATCGAGCCGTGGCAGCCAAGGGCTGCGGCTCCGATGACGACAAGCTTGCGGTCGGACCACGCGCCTGCGAGTTCGATGAGGACCCGCGTCTGCTCCAGCGTGAAGGGCGCGGTCGTCCCCGTTATCTTCCAGCGGTCAGGGCCCGTTATCTTCCAGCGGTCAGGTTCCGCGGCGGCCTTGCATTGCGTTGCTTTGGTGCAGGCGTTGACCACGTCTCTCTCCGTCGCGCCGCGTTCGTCCATGCTTGAATCACGACCTCCACCGCACGCGCAATCTGCATCGCCTCTTCGAGCGTGCGGATGTCGCGGTGGATCCCACGAATCGTGCCGGCGTAGTGCCGTTCGGCGATCTCGACGCTGTGGCCGAGTTGCTTGGCTGCCATGAAGAGAGTCGCGCTGCCGAAGATGTTCGAGCAGGTCAGGTATGTCGATGCGGTGCTGCGCAGAAGCTGCCAACTGTACTTCGGCGCGCCGTACTCCTCGATCAAGCGCTCTCTCGCGGCTTCGACGAGGTCGTGCGCGCTCAGCTCCGGACCCGAGCCACGCGGCGCTCGCCCGCCCTGTGCCGGCGCTAGCCGCCGCTCGATTCGCCGCTTCTCAGATCGCATCCAGCGTCGTACGTTTCAGTTCACCTGAAAGCCCTCCCTCTTCTGGTTTGCAACCGAAGAAACGCTTGGGCTTTCAGGTTTAATCCGCCGCGCGACCTTCTTTTCTCGCTAGATCAGGGCCTAGTACACGCGACACATTCAGCGGATGGGCCGCGGCCAGGAGCCCGACCCCACCGCGAGTCCGCTGCTCGCGATGTTCGCAGTGCGCGGCTCACAGAGCGTCGGCTGGCTGTGGTCGAGGCTGCGCGCCTAGTGATCACAGCGCCGCCATGCGACGCTGGCGTCACGCGAATTTTGCTGGCCAATCCGGCGCTTAGGCCGTAGAGAAGGGCGCGCCTTTTTTGATCCCCTTGGGCGGAGGTTCAGTAGTGATCGACCAGGACAACGAGGTGCCAGGCTGGACCATCGCCAGGAGCAGCGAACTCTATCAAGTTCGCGGTTGGGGCGAACCGTACTTCTCCATCAGCGAACGCGGCACGGTCGTGGTCAGGCCCGATCCGGAGAGGCCCGATCGCGAGATCGACCTCTACAACCTGGTGCAGAACCTCAGAGCGCGCGGCCTCGATGCGCCGCTCTTGATTCGCTTCAGCGACATCCTGCGTGACCGCATCAAGCGCCTGAACGAGTGCTTCGCGAAGGCCATCAAGGACTACGACTACGCGGGCAGCTACCGCGGCGTGTTCCCGGTGAAGGTGAACCAGCAGAAGCACCTGATCGACGAGGTGGTCGAGTTCGGCCAGCCCTGGCACTTCGGTCTGGAGGCCGGTTCCAAGCCCGAGCTGCTGATCGCGCTCTCGGCCATGAGCGATCCCAACAGCCTGATCGTCTGCAACGGCTACAAAGATCGCAAGTACATCGAGACGGCCCTCTTGGCGCAGCGTTTCGGCAAGACTGTGATCGTGGTGCTCGAGCGTATCGAGGAGCTGCAGTTCGCGCTCGATGCCGCCGCCAAAACCGGCATCCGGCCCACGCTCGGCGTGCGCGCCAAGCTCAGCTCGCGCGGCGTCGGTCGCTGGAAAGACTCGGCGGGCGACCGCGCGAAGTTCGGCCTGACTGTGAGCGAGATCGTGGAGGTCTGCGACCGGCTCGCGGCGCGCGACATGCTCGAGTGCCTGCAGCTTTTGCACTTCCACATCGGCAGCCAGATCTCGAGCATCATCTCGATCAAGACGGCGATGCAGGAGGCAGCGAACCTCTACGTCGAGCTCGCCAAGCTCGGGGCCGGCATGAAGTACTTCGACGTGGGTGGTGGTCTCGCCGTCGACTACGACGGCAGCAAGACCGACTTCCACGCCAGCAAGAACTACAACGTGCAGGAGTACGCCGCCGACGTGGTCGCGGGCATCCAGGAAGCCTGCACCAAGGCCAGCGTGGCCCCGCCCACCATCATCAGCGAGAGCGGCCGCGCGACCGCCGCGCATCAGTCCGTGCTGATCTTCGAGGTCGTGGGCACGCACGAGGTGCGCCATCATGGAGAGGCGCAAGAACCGCCGGCCGGCTCCAACCGCGTGCTCCTGCAGCTCTACCAGACCTGCAAGGGCATCCAGCCCAAGAACCTGCAAGAGGCCTACCACGACGCGCAGCAGGGCAAGGAAGAAGCCGAGAGCTTGTTCAAGCTCGGCTACCTCAGCCTGCGCGAGCGCGCCGTGGCCGAGCGCCTGTTCTGGGCGTGCTGCGAGAAGATCTCCGTCACAGCGCGACGGCTCAAGCGCGTGCCCGAAGAGGTCGCCGACCTCGACGAGCAGATGGCCGCCATCTACTACGGCAACTTCTCCATCTTCCAGTCGGTGCCCGACACCTGGGCCATCGACCAGCTCTTCCCGATCATGCCGATCCACCGCTTGAACGAAGAGCCCACGGTGCGCTGCGAGGTGGCTGACCTCACCTGCGACAGCGACGGCAAGATCGACCGCTTCATCGACGTGGAAGACCCCAAGTCCGTGCTCGAAGTGCACACGGTCAAGGCCGACGAGCCGTACATGATGGGCATCTTCCTGACGGGCGCCTATCAAGAGATCCTGGGCGACCTGCACAACCTCTTCGGCGACACCAACGCCGTGCACGTGCGCCTCTCCGACAACGGCGACGGCGACGGCTACGAAGTGAGCCACGTGGTGAAGGGCGACTCGATCCACGAGGTGCTCAGCTACGTGGAGTACGAGCCAAGCGTGATGGTGGAGCGCATGCGCCTGCAAGCCGAGCGCGCCGTACGCGAAGGCCGCATCACGGTCGATCAGGTGAAGCTGCTCTTGCGGCACTACGAAGAGAGCCTGGGCAGCTACACGTATCTCACTGACGACTGAAGCCCGGGTGCTGGTGTCGCGATCGCTGATGGGGCGCGCAGGGCCGGGTGGGAGCTCTCGGGCTCAAACAGTCCTCGGCCAATAGCGCTGAGGGCCGTGCAGTGGCGGTGATCGGGCCTGCGGAGCTCGCCCAAGAGCCCTCACCCGGCCCTGTGCGCTGCGTCGCTGACGCGTGCGAACAACTCGCCAGGGACGCTGGTTTGTGTGGCGCCCTGTCAGCTCACGGACAAACCGGGTAGCCCGCTGATCATCTCTCTTGTCGCCGACCGCCAGCGCACACGCAGTGAGCAGCGGCGCGCCGAAGGTCTTCAAGTGGCAGCAGGCTCGCACGGGCCCGAGAAGATACGTCGTTCACGAGCCAACTCAGGCGCTGAACGAGCTGGTGATCGAGTTTCGAGAGGGCTCGCAGTAGCGACCCGGGCACGACGAATCGGACGGCAGCCCGAAGCGCGCGCAGCTTCGAGCGCCGGCGTCTCAGTCCGGGCTTGTGTGAGTAATCTAAAGTGGTATCTTAGATACCTCAATGGCAAAGTACGCTCATCGACAGCTCGAAAAACAGGTCGCAGCCGCGGCGCGGGGCTTCCCGGCGCTGGTGCTCACCGGGCCGCGGCGCTCGGGCAAGACGACTCTGCTGCGGAGGCTGTTCCCCGCGGCAACCTATGTGCTGGCCGAGGATCCCGACGTCGTGGCGCGTCTGAGGGCCGACCCGCAGGGCTTTCTCGACGCGATCAAGACGCCCGCCATCCTCGATGAGGTCCAGAACGTACCGGAGGTCTTCGCGTTCGTGCGCGCGCGCATCGATCGCGCCCCGCGCAAACTGGGTCAGTGGCTCTTGACCGGCTCGCAGGAGGCGCCATTGATGCGGAACGTGAGCGAGTCGATGGCGGGACGCGCAGCAATCCTGCAGCTGTTGCCGCTGTCGGCGGCAGAGAGCGACAAGGTGAGCCCGTTTCGCGGTGGCTACCCCGAGGTGCTCGCAAGGCCAAGCGCGGCTCGCCTGTGGTTCAGCTCGTACGTGCAGACCTATCTCGAGCGCGACGTGCGACAGGTCCTGAACGTCCACGATCTGTCCGTCTTTCGACGCTTCATGGCGCTGGTCGCGAGCCGACACGGCCAAGTGCTGAACAAGACCGATCTCGCGGCGCCGCTCGGTGTCAGCATCCCCACGATCACGCAGTGGCTTGCAGTGCTCGAAACCACCCTGCAGATCGCGCTCGTACCGCCGTACTTCGAGAACCTCGGCAAGCGCCTGATCAAATCGCCCAAGCTCTACCTGCTGGATTCGGGACTCGTCTGCCACCTGCTCGGCATCGAATCCAACGCGGAGCTGCAGCGCTCGGTGCTGGGCGGTGCGGTGTTCGAAGGCTTCATCGCATCCGAGATCATCAAGTCGCAACTGCACGCAGGTCGTCGCAGAGAGCTCTACTACTTCCGCGATCAGCAGGGCCTGGAGGTGGACTTCGTGGTGCCAGGAAAGTCGGGGGCGGTGCACCTGATCGAAGCCAAGGCCGGCGCCACCGTGCGCCCCGAGATGGCAGCGCCGATGCTCAAGCTAGCGCAAGCATTCCGCCGAAGGCCGCGACCAGCACGCGTGGACATGACGATCGTGCACGGAGTGTCCACACACGCGAGCCACGCGCTGGCCAGCGTCGCGAAGGGCGTGCGAGCCGAAGCGTGGCCGAGCTGGGCGCGTGGGCTCTGATGCGCGTAAACCACATAAACCGGGGATACCTCGCGAGTTGACGTAAGATATCTTGCGCCCTCGGCGTGAGCGCGGGCCTCGGCCAGGAAGGTCTCGAGCTCTTGCTGCAGCACGCCGTACAACGCGCTGGTTTCGGGCTCGCGCCGGCGATAGCGCCGCGCTGCGTCCGAGCTGTGGGGTTGGCCTGCTGCTGAGTCCACGCGCGCTGTCGCAAGTTGCACGCCGACAGAGACCTCCAGTACTTCCGCGGTGCTCGCGCGGCGTCGCTGGCGAAGCGCCCAGTCGCCGTCAGCGGCCGCCAGCTGGAGCCAGCAACTCGCGGCATTTGCAGCGCGCAGCAAGGTGCGTTGCCAGCCGGCTGACGGCACACCAACTTTCCCTTACGACAGCGAGAGCCGCAGCTGTGACGGCTGAGCGCTGTGCGGCCTTGCTGCTGACGGCGGCGGCTGTGGTGCCTGTCCGGCCTGACGCGCGCCAAGCCAAACACCCACTGACAGCGACCGCGAGCGACGAAGCGCGCGGAGCGGGCGGGGGCTCTTGGGCGAGTTCCGCAGGCCCATCAGCGTTATTGCGTGGCCGACAGCGTAATCGACCGAGGACTGTTCGAGCCCGAGAGCCCCCACCCGCTCCGCGCGCCCAGCAGGTCACACTCCCCTGTCAGATCAGACCTTCGCGCTTGCCGATCTCGCGCACCGCTGGCAGCACCGCATCGAACGCGGCTGCGTTGCACGCGAGGATGCCGTGACGTGTCTTCAGGTCGCTGCCGCCGTACACGAAGGGCTGGCCGTCGAGCTGCGTGAAGCGGCCGCCAGCGGCTCGCAAGATGGCTTCGGGACCGCAGGTGTCCCAGGCGCTCGACTTGTCGGAGACGTGCACGTAGAGATCCGCGCGCTGCTCGGCGATCTGGCCGATCTTCAAGCCCACCGAGCCGCTGACGGCTTCCTGGTGGATGCCCAGCACACGCATCAGCTCCTCGGTGCTCTTGGGGCGGTGCGAACGCGACACCACCAGGCGCAGCTCGGCGGTCGCGGCGGTGGGCGTGACGTGCAGCGCGCGCGTGTTGCCGGCGTGCTCGAGGAACGCGCCCTGGCCTACAACGCCACGATACAGCTTGTCCTGGCTCGGCTGCAGCACGACGCCGAGCTCGGCACGGCCGTCGATGGACAGGCCGAGCATCACCGAGAACTCGCCGTTCTTGGAGATGAACTCCTTGGTGCCATCGAGCGGGTCGACGTACCAGATGCGGCGCTTCTGCAGCGCAGCGCTGTGCTCTTCGTTTTCTTCCGCGACGATGCCGTCGTCCGGGAAGTGCTGGCGCAAGCGCTCGACGATCAGCGCATTGGCGCGGCGGTCGGCTTCGGTGACCGGGTCGGTCTTTCCTTGACCCTTGAACGCGACGTCGAAGTCGGTGGCGTAGATCTCGAGCAACACGCGCCCGGCTTCGCGGGCGATCGTGACGGCAGCTTGTAGCTCTTGGTCCAACATGGCGCGCTACGATAGCGCCTGCGGCTGTGACTGCCAGCTCAAAATGCCGGTGCTGGGTCAGCCAGACGGTGCTTCGAGGGGCGGTGGAGTGCGGTCGCGGGGCCGGTCGGCATGCAAGACTGTGCGTTCATCGCAACCTGCGAGGGCGTGCTGGGAGGGCGGGTCGCTCCCGGGCTCGGGAGAGTGTCCTCGGCACTACCGTAGCGGCTTCGCACGCAGCGCCCCGGGCCTGCGAAACGAGCCCGAGAGCGACCCGCCCTCCCAACACGCTCCAGTAGCGATGTCGGCGTGAGCGTGACCTAGTTGGCGTGAGCATCGGCAGCAGCTGAGCATCGGCAGCAGCTGAGCAACCGTGTCGTCAGCGTGAGACGACAACACTTGCTGCGACGCCGCGCCGCCTGCTCGCTCCGTCATGACATTGAAGCGCTTGGGGTCGGCAGGTCGCTCTGGGGCTCGTTTCGCAGGCCCGAGGCGCGTCGTGCGAAGCCGTGGCCGTCGTGCCGAGGACACTCTGCCGAGCCCGAGAGCGACCTGCCGACCCCAAGCGCCCCGGCAGCTTGCGATGAATGCTTAGCCTCAGCGAAGCGGGCGCTGCGGCCAGCGCGATCGGTAGGCCTCAGGCTGGCTCTGGATCCGTGCTGCTCGCAGCAGCCTCAGCAACGGCCGGGCCGTCGTCGCGGTCTTCCTTCGCTGGAAACAGACCGAGCACCAGCAGCACACCCAGTGCGATGGCGTTGCACGCAAAACCGATGCCCCAGCGACGTGCGTAGAGCTCGACCAGGTACTCCTTCGGCACGAACAGGAAAGCCATCACGAACACCGGAGCGAGCGCACGCAGGCTCACCTGGGGCCGGCGCATCACAGCGGTGAGAAAGATCGTGAAGGGTACCAAAAGGTGCACCAGCGTGTAGTCGAACGAAATAAACGGAAACGCCAGCATGGCCACGCACAGGCACAGCACTCGCTGATCGAAAGGCAGGCGCCGCAAACGCCACAGCATGCCGAGCGTGAGGACCAGGACCAGCCACGGGTACATCCGGCCCCACAACTCCAGGCCCGCTGTGGGGTGGCGGTTGTAGAGGTCGCAGAACAGCGTGCCCTTGATCAGGTTGAAGAAGGTGTGGTTGAAGCGCACGGAGTTGTCGTCGAACAGAAAGTACCTGTTGAAGCCCGACAGGTGCGACAGCAGCTCGTGCATGACCGTGCGCACGGGCGCGTGCAGGCAGAGCATGGTTCCGAGCGTGGCGGCCACCCCGGCTGCGATGCCGGTGGCAAGCGCTCGCCAGCGACGATCGAGCACGAAGAGCGCGAGGAAGATGGCGGGGAAGAGCTTGGCCGAGGCCGCAACTCCGAGCAGCACGGCGGCGAGGTGGAAGCGCTCGCGCCTGTAGGCGTAGATGGCGCTCGCGACGAGCATGAGCGGCACGCCCTCGGTGTTGCCACGATCGACGAGCAAGCCGAGTGGGAAACAGCTGAAGAACAGCACGGTGAAGACCATCGAGAGCGGCAGCGCCGCGCTCCGGGTGCGGCGCACCGCGACCACCGCGCCGGCGATCAGGAAGAGATGCAAGCTGGCGAGGTAGATGAAGAACGAGACGAAGTACGAGCCGTTGTAGAACGGCAAGAGCACGAGCAGCGCGCCCGGAAAGTACGAGAAGGCGCCGACGTGCTGCGACGGAACCGTGCGATCGACCACCATGGGCCAACGCCCCGCATACTGGTTGTAGGTGAAGTAGTCCAGACCGAAGGCGTAGGGGTCGTGGCCGCGTAACATCTCGCGGACGTAGTGCCACACACCGAGGTAGTCGCTACCGACGGGGTTGAGCCGATCGTGCGTGGTGTTGTAGTTGCGGAAGTACGGCGAGGTCAGTGGCCAGCGATCCAGGCGCAGCTCACTGACGCCTCCGAGGCTGCCGTGCACGCTCACCGCACGCTGGACCAGATCGGAGCGCCCGAGCGCAGG
This sequence comes from Polyangiales bacterium, assembly GCA_036382515.1. Taxonomy (GTDB): domain Bacteria; phylum Myxococcota_A; class Polyangia; order Polyangiales; family JAFGIB01; genus JADGRF01. The sequence goes on from DASVHQ010000236.1 coordinate 9,723, forward strand.
CAACACCTGCTCCGTGACGAAGTCTCCGTAGTTGGCAAAGAAGAAATGGTAGCGCCAGGACCACAGGCTCCCGAGACCGAGCACCACGACGAGCAACAAGGCGATTCGGTCGGCCCCCGGCTTGCGTGGGCGTGACCAGCTTTCTCGTGCTCGTTCGAACAGGCTCGTGAACATCAGAAGATCCCTGAGAGCGGCGGCAGTATTCGCGCAACCCGGCGCGAGAGCAACTGCCTGCGTTGCGCGACGCGCGAGCCGGCGCTCAGCGGATCCGATGGCGCCCCGCCCCTGCGTCGCAGGGCGGGGCCAGCACCGGCTCGCTCGTCGATGCCCCGAATACAGGGCCAACGCCGCGCAGCAGCAGCAGCACCACAGCAGCACACGTGGCGAAGTGCCGCTGGCCTGCGGCGCGGCCACCACGCTCGACGCGCAACCGGCGCGGGCTTTCGGGGCCGAAGGCGCGGACGCGGGCGTGCCTGGCGACGCGGCTGCGGACGCGGACCGCGCGTCGGCTGCAGCCGACGGCTTGTGGTCGGGGTTGTGAAGCAGCCCTTCGACGCGAGCATCGCTGGCGCGCGCCCAGAGCGACTGTCAGCAGTGCGAGACTCGTGCACCGCGTGCGCGTGACCATGCCCATGCGCCTCTGCCCGCCCATGCTCGGTGCCACTGGCGCTGTACATTAAGCACCGTGCTGCCCCGCGCCAGGCGCGCGGCCGGTCGCGGGCGCCGCCGTGGGCGGCATGCAAAACCACACGCCAATCGAGCGGCGCAGCGACGCAACCCGGTGCATACTGCGAGCGTCATGCAACCTGGCTTGAGCAAGGACGGCAGCGTCCACGTCACCGACGAGCACTACAACACGTGGATCTCGGCCGTGGGCGCCGTGCTCACGCTGTTCGGTGTCGCGCACTTGCTCTGGCGTTCCTACACGATGGGCAGCTCACTGCGTGTCGTCAGCTTCGCCGTCTACGGTGTGGGCGTGCTGAGCGTGTTCGTCACCAGCGCCCTGCACCACGGCGTCGACGGCTCGCCCAGAACCAACTACATCCTGCGGCAGCTCGACTACTGCGCGATCTTCCTGATGATCGCCGGCACGTTCACGCCCTTCTGCCTCTTGCTGGTCAAGGGCAGCCTCGGCACCAACACGCTCACATTGATCTGGGCGCTCGCGGCGGCGGGCATCGCTTCCAAGGCGTTCTTTCCGGGCCTACCGCGCTGGGCGATGGTTGCGGTGACGATCGCCATGGGCTGGCTCGGCGTCGTGCTCATCAAGCCTGTCTACGAAGCGATCCATACTGCGGGGATCGTCGGCCTGCTCGTGGGCGGCCTGTTCTTCACGGTGGGTGGAATCATCTTCGGTCTGGAGAAACCCAACCCCGTGCCCGGCAAGTTCGGCTTCCACGAGATCTGGCATTGCTGCGTGGTCGCGGGCGCAGCGAGTCACTTCGCCGTCATGTACCTGTGTCTGTGAGGTGCCGGCAACCTGCGCGCGATCTCGGTGGACACGGGTTCGGTCACGCACGCTGCGATCGCCGTCGGCGCGGTGCCCGCGTGGGTCACGATCTCGCCCGACGGCTCCAAGGTGTTCACGCTCAACTTCCTCTCCGACAACGTCTCGGTCGTGGACACGGCGAGCTGGCAGCTGCTCGCCACGGTGCCCACGGAAACCGGCAGCCAGGGCATCATCGGCAACGTGACGCCGGACAACGCCAAGCTCTACGTGACCAACCTGGGCAGGCACGAGCTGATCGCGATCGACACCACGTACCTGCTCACCGGCAAGCTCACGCCGCATGGCAACGGTCAGCTCAGCGTGTTCGACACGCTGAGCGGCAAGCTCGTCGGCAAGAAGATCGCGCTCGGGCCCGGCCCCACGAGCGTGGTGGTCCTGCCGTAGCGCGCGCTGCGCGTCGCCCCACCACGCCCGCAGCCGTCAGCGGCGCTCACACATACGGGCCGCAGTGGCCTGCCGACATGAAGCAGGTGTACTGGTTGCTGTCCGGGCACTGTGCGGGTGCAGTACACGCGCACGTGTCGATCGAAACGCACGAGCCGTAGCAGCTGCCCGACACACTGGGCACCTGGCCGGCGGGACAGCTGGGCTGCACGATCTTGCAGAGCACGTTGCGTGGGTCACAGTCGTTCGAGGCAGCTGCACACGCACCACTGTGAGCGACGCTCGTGCCCGCACCGTTCGCGGCGCAGGCGTTGTCGTACGTCGTGCCATCGCAGCCGCAGACTGGCATGTAGATCAAGGTGCACACGTTGGGCTTGGCCTTGCATTGCCCGCCGCCATCAGCAGCACCGCAGCTGCTGCCCGCGGCGTAGTCGCAGAACTGGTCCGCGCTGCACGGCACAGACCCGCGACTGCCGCAGCGGGTCGTGGCACCGACGCCAGCAGCGCCCGTGCCTGCGCCGCCCGTGGAACCCGCCATGCTGCCCGCAGCGCCGCCGCCAGCTGCAGCGCCACCGCCCGCCACGCCGCCACTGCCGGAAGCGCCGCCGCCGCCGTCCGTGCCAGCGTTGGACGTCCCCGTGCCCAGGCTGCCTGCGCCGCCGCCGCTGGTGCCACCTTTGCCTGCCGCCATGGCGCCCGCGGCTGCGTTCGCGCCAGCGGCCCCTGCGCCAGCGTCCGCGCCGCCACCTTTGTGCTCACTGCAACCGAGCAGCGCGAGTGCGAGGCTCACGCCAAGACATTTCACGGTCGCGCTGTGCATGATCACCTCGCGACGAGGTTTCCACAGCCGGACGCCGGCTACAAGCGCGCGCCGGCCTGCACACTCGCGCAGAGCGAGCGATATCTTCAGCGTGACCCACGACGCACCCAACTCGTGCCTCGCCAAGCCGCGCAGCCAGTGCCAGACTCGCGGGCCATGGCACTCGGCGCCACCTTGCACAACTTCCGCATCGCCCTGAGCGACAGCGACCGCGGCGTATACGAAACGCTCGATCTGCGGGTCGCGCGGCACCCCTCCGAAACGCTGCCGTACCTGCTCACGCGCGTGCTCGGGTATTGCCTGTTCTGGGAGCCGGACATCGCCTTCTCCAAGGGCCTGTCGACCACCGACGAGCCCGCCGTGTGGGTACGCGAGCTCGATGGACGCGTGAAGCTGTGGATCGACGTGGGACATCCGAACGCCGAGCGCCTGCACAAGGCGAGCAAGGCGTGCGAGCGCGTGGTCGTCTGCACCTACCAGGACCCCCGCGCGCTGCGTCGCGCGCTCGCGGGCGAACGCATCCATCGTGCAGAGGAGATCGAGCTCTTGTCATTCCCGCACGCGCTGCTGAGCGCACTCGAGGCCGAGCTCGCCAAGCGCGTCGACTGGGAAGTAGTCATCACCGGCGGTCAGCTCTACGTGAGCAGCGGTGGACGCACCCACGAAGGCGCGATCGAACGTGGGCCGCTCATGGCGGCGGAGTGACGACCACGCATGGCGCTCCGGCTCGAACGGCTGCTGCTGCGCGGCTACAGCGTCGTGTTCGGCTGCGCTGCCGTTTATCACCTGGTGTGTGCCGAAAGCGGTGATCGGTCCGCCGGCTCGTCGCCGCAGCGGCATGCGGCTTTCGTGCTGATCAACCTCGGGTTGGCCATTGGCATGCTGAAGCGACCGCGAGGCTTCGTGCTGGTCTTCGGCTTGCTCTGCCTGCAACAGCTCGTTAGCCACGGCGGCGATCTCTGGCGCACATTCCAGGAACACGGGCAGCTCGACTGGCTGTCCGCGCTGGTGATCTTAGCGCTACCTCTGGCCTGGTTGCTCTTGCTACGAGTCCAGCGTGCGGAAGATCGGGCCGTGTCGAGCGAGCAGCCGTAACCCGCGTTTGCGTAGTGCACACCCGTTGCCTCGCGTCTGCCGGTCGCTCGTGAATCAGGGCTTGTAACCCACACCAAACAGCGCCACGGGAGAGACCTCGAGCGGCCCCTCGCCCACGCGCTTGCGCAGGCTCTTGAGCACGGTCTGCGTGAAGCGATGCCACGCCGGCGTGGGCAGCTTGTTCTTGAGCAGGACCAGCGGCGCCATCGCGCGCAGGTTCGTTTGCCAGAACGCCTCGACCGACGGCACCGGCAAGGTGTGAGAGCGCTCGTGCACGACCACGTCGCGAAAGCCCGCCGCGCTCAGCTCGCGCTCCATCTCGACGGCCTCACCGAGCGGGGCCTTGCCCTGGCCAAACGGCAGATCGGGCAGGGCTTCGCGCACGCAGCGCATCAGCTCCGCCATCAGCGGCACGCGGTCATATGGCGCCCAGCTGGCGATCACCACCTTGGCGCCCGGCCGCAGCACGCGTAGCAGTTCTCGCAGACCGGCCGCGCGGTCCGGAAAGAAGATCAGCCCGAACATCGAGAAGCCCGCGTCGAAGCTGTTGTCGGCAAAGGGCAGCGCCTGGCCATCGCCGACCGTGGCCTGCACGTTGCGCACCCCGAGGTCGCGAGCGCGACGGCCCAGCTGCGCGATCATCGCTTCGGCGAAGTCGAGCGCGCGCACCTCACGCACCGCGGGCGCGAGCTCGAGCGCCAGCGTGCCGGGGCCGGTGGCGACGTCGACCACGATGGCTTGCGGCCCGAGCGCCGCCAGCTCGATCGCATCGTTGGCGAAGAGCTGAAATTGAAACAGCAGCTCGTGCACGTAACCGTCCGAAACCAGGTTCCAGGCATCCGGCGACGCCAGCGGACTCTGCGGGGGATTGGACATCGAGCCATCGTAGGCAGGTTGTGGGCCGAGCGAAAGCGCACACCGCCGTGCAGCGCACTAGGTCTGCTTGTGCCCGTAGCCGCCTACGCACACGTCCATCAGCTTGCCCTGCTCGAAGGTGAGGTACTGGATGAAGCGGTCCGGCCCGAAGTCGTAGGTCCACTCGTCGATCGACACCTCGATGCTGTCGTCGACCAGCGCCGGGCAACGGCCGACGCCAGCGCCCACCCGGCACAGCACCGTGCCCGGCCGACGCACCATGCGCACCTGCGTGCGATGCTCGACCCAGTCGGGCACACCACAGATCGACTGCACCTGGTAGGCGGAATCACCGAGCGAGACCAGGCGATCGTGGCAGCTCAGCGCATCATCGGCATGCGCGCGCGGTGCGAGCAGCAAAACGCCACAGGCGAGCGCGAAAGTCCCAACGACGTGGCGGCGCGAGTCCATGGTCGACCTCCGGGTGAAGACATCCCGGAGCGACAACCCACGGGGGCGGCGCGTTATTCAGGGCTGCGAGCGCAGCGGCTCTGGGTGGTCTGACCGATAGCTGCTCGACGCGTGTTCGACGCGTACTCGACCCTGCTCCGCTCGCCGGTTGCTGCCTCGTACGGGCACGCCAATCGACGCACTGTCTCAGCGCTGTGAAGCCTTCGAAAAACCCACCACCTGGAGGCCGAACGACCCTGCCAGCGCCACGGCCGCGTCGAGTGGAATGCTCGCACCGCGCAGCTTATTGCGCGCGGGGTCGAGCAGGAGATCGCGGCAACCGGCGAAGCTGGCTCGCTCCAGGTTGCAGCTGTCGAAGCGCGCTCCGGCGAGCTGACATTCGTCGAACACGGCCGCGACGAGCTCGCTGCGCTCGAAGCTGGCTTCCACCAGCACGCAGCGAGTGAAGCGAGTCTTGTGCGCCGTGAGCGAGACGAACGTGGCGTAGCTCAGGTTGCAGTCGACGAAGCTCATGTCGGGGTGCTCGGAGACCTTGCTCCAGTCGAAGCCGAGCAGCTTGCAGCGCCGGAACTCCACGCCGCGCAGAGTCAGCTGCACGGGCGACAGGCGTGTCAGGTCGCAGTCCTCGAAGACGCAGTCTTCGAGCCGCACCGCGTTCCAGCGGCACTGCGCCAGCTTCAGGCTGCGGAAGGTGCAGTCGACGAATTCTTTCTTGGAGAGGTCGGCGCTGCCGAGATCGAGGCCGTCCCAGGTCTCTTGCTCGAACGACTGCCCGGTGAGGAGCTGCTCGATGGTCGCGCTCACGATCGGCAGCTTGTGGAGATCGGCGCCACGCGTCAAGTTGGCCAGGTGCGCTGCACCTGTGCATCGATCACGACCTGCCGGGGCGTGCTGGGAGGGCGGGTCGCTTCCGGGCTCGGGAGAGTGTCCTCGGCGCTACGGCCGTAGCTTCGCACGACGTGCCTCGGGCCTGCGAAACGAGCCCGGGAGCTACCCCGCCCTGCCAACACGCTCCAGTAGCGATGTCGGCGTGAGCGTGACCAAGCTCGGCGCGAGCATCGGCCGCAGTCACTGCGAGCAACCGTATCGTCGGCATCAGACGACAACGCTTGCTGCGACGACGCGCCGCCTGCTCACTCAGCCATGACATTGAAGCGCTTGGTGTCGGCAGGTCGCTCTCGGGCTCGTTTCGCAGGCCCAAGGCGCCGCTTGCGAAGCCGTGGCGGTAGTGCCGAGGACACTCTCCCGAGCCCGAGAGCGACCTGCCGACACCAAGCGCCCCGGCAGGTCGCGATGAATGTGTAGCCGCTGCACGCAATCGTGCTCGTCGCCTGCGCTCGGGTCGCAGTCGTGGTTCTTCGGGCAGGTGAAGCCGGCGTCGGACACGAGCGTGTGCAGCCCAGTTCGGAGCGCCCGAACGGCCCGAGGCCGTGCTATGCCGCGCCAGTAGCACGATGAAGTCGAGGATCCCGATGCGTTCCTGGTTCTTGGCCCTACCCCTCTTGGGTCTCGCGATCGTGGGGGTGCGCGCGAGCCGCGGCCACACGCCCAACGACATCTCGGCCGGCACCGGCTACGCGGCCTGGGAGCTCTGCACCAAAACGTTGCAGACCGGCGACTCGTTCGAGCACGTGCAGCGCGCCTACGTGGAGCCGAAGGTGTATCCGCTGCCGTTGCTCTGGGAGCTGACGCGGGGTGACGACCAGGTGCGGGTGGGCACGCGCATCCCTGGCCTCGGACATGCGCGCACGGCGCTGTTTCGCAGGGGCTTCGGTTGCACGCTGATCGCGCCGGACACGCAGCTGGCTCGCGTGCGTGCACAGTCGCTGCATGCGGTGAGCGAGCCGCCGAGCAACCCGCAGGCGTGGCCAGCCGGCGAAGCCGCCGCCGAAGCGCAACTCGCGAGCGACACGCAGCGCTCCGTGCTCGCGCGCCATGCAGAGATCATCTTCAGCGAGCCGAACGCGGATCTCGCGCACCACCAGAACGCGACGGCGCTGCTGGTCGCGTCGCACGGGCACCTCATGTACGAGCGCTATGCGCAGGGCTTCGCGCGCGAGCAGCCGCAGCTGGGTTGGTCGATGACCAAGACGCTGACGGCCATGATCGCGGGTGTGATGGCGAGCGACGGCAAGCTGACGCTCGATGGCGCCGTGGGGCTGCCCGCATGGCAAGGCACGCCCAAGGCGCAGATCACGTGGCGACAGCTGCTCAACATGGCGCCGGGTCTGGCCTGGGAGGAAGGCTATCGCGGTGCAGGTGACACGACCGAGATGCTCTTCTCGCGCGCCGATCAAGGCGGCTTCGCCGCGGCACAACCGCTCACTTCGAAGCCCGGCAGCGTCTTCACGTACTCCACGGGCTCCTCGAACATCGCGATGTTGCGCATGCGGCAGCTGGTCGGCGGGCAGCCGCAGGCCATTTACGACTACTACCAGAGCCGTCTGTTCGCGCCGCTCGCCATCCGCCACGGCGTGATCGAGCCCGATGCGTCGGGAACACCGGTGGGCGGCGCGCGCGGCCTCTTGCGTCCGCTCGACTGGCTGCGCCTGGGCCAGCTGATCGCCAACGCCGGGCGCTGGGACGGCCAGAGCCTGATCCCGGCCGACTACGTCGCGTTCATGACCACGCCGTCACCCGCGAGCGATGCGTATGCGGGCGCGCTGTGGCGACGCTCCGCGCACATGATCGGGCCACGACGCCAGGCGCAGCTGCCCGAGGAACTGGTGTGGTTCGCCGGGCACATGGGGCAGCTATTGATCATCGTGCCCAGCCGGCAGCTGCTGGTGCTGCGCATGGGCGCGTCGTTCGACGAAGACCTCACGGTCGAGCAAACGTTCGCGCTGGCCACCGACTTGCTCGCTGTGAAATAGCGCGCCCTGAGCATTGGTCTGCTAGCCCTGCAACAAAACCGCTATGGCCCCGCTGCCGCCGCGATTGACGTGCGCGCTCGCGAAGGCCTGCACCAGCGGTGCCGCGCCGCCTTGCACGAGCGCGTCGGCGACGGCCAGACCGAGCACGCCCGCGCCACCCTCGGAGTGCAGGCCCTTGCCGGTGATGATGAGCAGGCTACGCGCGCCGCTGCGGTGACTGCTGCGCACGAACTCGCTGACCAGGCGCGCCACCTCGGCGGCGCGGCGGCCGTGCAGGTCGAGCGTGGCCTCGGCCACGAAGCCCTTGCCCGCGAGGCGTGCGAGCAACTTGGGTGAGGCGTCGGCGCGCAGGCCGTGCACGAAGCCTTCATCGCGCTGCACGTTGAAGCGCACGCCCCCGGCCACCAGCGCATCCAGACGCGCGCGGGCGGCAAGCTCGTCGCTGTGGTCTTGCGCGAGCACCGCGCGGCGTTCGCTGGCTAGCGCGACCGGGCGGCGGCGCGCGGTCTTGTCGCCGATCGGGCGAGCGCCTGCGTAGGCGTCGTTGAGCATGCGCAGCTCGGAGCCGGTGATCGTCCCGCCCTCGGCAGCGCGCGCCGCTATGCCGGCGCTGGGCCGTTCGGTCACGCGCACGGGCTCGGCGACCGGCGGCGGCAAGGTTTGCGGGCCGCGCGCGCTGCCGCGGCCAGCTTTGGGCGACGCAGCCTTGGGCGACGCGGGCTTGATGCCCGCCTGCGTGAGCAACGCACCCAGCTGCGTCGCCACCTTGGGCGGCGGCTTCGCCACGGGTGCCGCGTCGTCGCCCTGCCCGCCGGCCTTCTTGCGCTTGCGTGCCATGAAAACCCCTTCGGTCCGCATCCTAACCCACCGGGCCGTCACCTGCCCAACCTGCAAGCGCGGGCAGATCTTGACCAGGGGCGCGTCTGACCTGTTCAATGGCCCTGAGTGTTCTCCATCGTCATCACCGAGAAGGGCGGCGCCCAGCGCCAGCTCGACTTCGCAGGGCCCGAGATCAGCGTCGGGCGCCTCGAGGACAACGACATCTGTCTGCCCAAGAACAACGTCTCCAAGCACCACGCGCGTCTGGTGTTCAAGGACGACCGCTACGTGCTGGTCGATCAGAAGAGCACCAACGGCACCTACGTGAATGGCCGGCGCATCTCGGCGCCGATGGTCGTGCGCAAGGGTGACAAGATCTACATCGGCGACTTCATCCTCACGCTCGCCCTACCCGAAGGCTTCGGCGAGAGTCCGTCGGGCAGGCTGTCGGGTGCGCCACGCATTTCGGCGCCACCCATGCCCGACCCGCGCCCGTCGCGCATCCCGGTGCCGTACACGCCCGAGCCGCTGCACGAAGTCGAAGAAACGCAGATGGTGGAGCCCATGCTGCATGCCACGCTGCCGCCCACGCCGAGCCCCCGGCCACTTGGCGCGCAGCTACCGCCTGAACCACCCGCACAAGACCTGCCCTCGCCCGGCACGCTGCGCCCGCCAGCGCCGCCGCGCGAGGCGCTGCGCTCCGTGCCACCGCCCGCCGCCGCTCCGGCGCAACCTGAACCGCACGCGCACGCACCGCGCACGTTGACCCGGCCCAGCGCAACACCGCCTGCGCCACCACCCCCGCCGCCTGCGCCCGCCCCGCCAGCCGCGCTCGCAGGCGTGACGCACACGCTGCAATCGCAACCCGAAGCGCCACAGGCCCTGCCACAGCCACCTCTGCCCCCCGAGCGAGCGTCCATACCCGACGCGCATGAGCGCGCGTCCATACCCGACGCGCATGAGCGCGGTTTGATCCCCGACGCGCGCGAGCGCGCGTCGCGACCCGGCCCACGCGAGCGTGTCAGTATGCGCAGCAACGCCAAGAGCATCCCGCCGTGGGCCGACGACCCCGCCGCCACGCAAGGCGGACAGACTTCACCGGCTGCGCTGGCTCCCTCGGTGCGGCTGCAGGGCGCGCTCAGCATGCTCATGGAGCGCCTGGCCACACAGATGAACGTCGCGCGCGCCGAGGAAGCGGCGTTTCCCTCCGAATACCAGCCGCTGCTCGAACGCCTGATGGACGAGCTGGCCGACGAAGGCACGATCGGCCCCGATCTCGATCGGCGCTTCCTGCGTGAGGCCGCGGTGAGCGAGGCCGTGGGCCTGGGGCCTCTCGATCGCCTGCTCGCCAATCGCTCGGTGCGCGAGGTGGTGGTCGACGGCCCCGCACGCATCCTCGCCGATCTGGGCGGCGGGCTGTCGCCGGTGTCTTCGTTCTTCTCCGGCGCCGACGCGGTGCTCGTGGTGGCCAAGCGCCTGATGCACCGCGCGGGGCACAAGCTCGACGCCGTGGCGCCCATCCAGGAAGGTCAGCTGCCGGGCGGGGGCCTGGTGCAACTGCTGATGCCGCCGCTCTCGCCCAAGGGGCCGCTGATCACGGTGCGCTGCCCGCCCCGCGGCCAGAGCTCCGCCGAGAGCATGGTCACCGACGGGCTGCTCTCCACCGACATGCTCGCGCTCTTGCGTGCAGCCGTGCAGCACCGCCAGAACATCCTGGTGCTGGGGCCGATGGGCTCGGGCGTGAGCACGCTGCTGGCCGCGCTCACCGCACTTGCGCCAGATCATGAGCGCGTGGTGACGATCGAGGACAGCCCGAGCGTGAGCCTCATGCACCCGCAAGCGCTACCGCTCAGCCGCCACGCCGCACCCGAGATGAAGCTCTCGGCGCTGCTCAAGAACGCCTCGCGCCTGCGCTACGACCGCCTGGTGATCGACGACGTGGCCGGCGAAGACGCCCTGGCCGCGCTCACCACCGCCGCGTCCACCACCGGCGTGCTGCTGGGCACGCACGCGCCCGGGCCGAGCGCAGCGCTCACCCAGCTCGAGCTCTTCGCTCAGGCCGCGCTCGGCGGCTCGCGCTCCTCGCTGGCCACGCTGATGGCTGGCGCCGTCCAGCTCTTGGTGCACGTGGCCCTGAGCAAAGACGGCAGCCGCCGTGTGCAGAGCATCTCGGAAGTGCGCGGGGCACGCGAGGACACGCTCGAGGTCCGGGTGCTCTACCGCCACGAAGCCACCGGCTTCCGCGCCACCGAGCACCGCGCCAGTTTCCTGCCGAGCTGACCTCTGCTAGGACAGCGGCGCATGGACACTTCGCAGAAGCCCGAACACTACGGTTGGACGCTGGAACGCTTCATTCTGGAGCGACAGCGCGAGTTTCCCAGTGCCACCGGCGAGTTCACCCGGCTGTTCCAGCAGCTGGCGCTGGCCGGCAAGATCGTCGGCAGCCGCGTGAATCAAGCGGGCCTGGCGGGGCTGCTCGGCCACACCGGCAAGGTCAACGTGCAGGGTGAGACCGTCCAGAAGCTGGACGAGTTCGCCAACCAAACCCTGATCCGCTGCCTCGAGGCCGGCGGCCAGGTGTGCTTGATGGCGAGCGAAGAGGTCGACGACCCGATCCCCATCCCCACGCGCTTCCCGATGGGCCGCTACGTGCTGATGTTCGATCCGCTCGACGGCTCGACCAACATCGACGTCAACATCTCGATCGGCACCATCTTCTCGGTGCACGCGCGCGTGAGCGAGGGTGCCGAGCCGTCGCTGGCCGACTGCCTGCAACCCGGCCGCACGCAGATCGCAGCCGGCTACATCGTGTACGGCTCCTCCACGATGTTCGTGTTCACGACCGGTGACGGCGTGCACGGCTTCACGCTCGACCCGTCGGTCGGCGAGTTCTTCCTCTCGCATCCGGACATCCAGATCCCGCAACGCGGCAAGATCTACTCGGTGAACGAGGGCAACGAAGCGGTGTGGGACGAGCGCGTGCGCGATTGGGTGCGCTGGCTGAAGACGCCCGACAAGCCGAGCGGCAAGCCGTACGGCGCGCGCTACGTGGGCACACTGGTGGCCGACTTCCACCGCACCCTGCTCAAGGGCGGTGTGTTCGCGTACCCCGCCGACACGAAGAACGTGAACGGCAAGCTGCGCCTTTTGTACGAGGCGGCGCCGATGGCCATGATCGCGGAGCACGCAGGCGGCGCGGCCTCCACGGGTGTGCAGGCCGTGCTCGACGTGGTGCCACAACACCTGCATCAGCGCGTGCCCCTGTACATCGGCAGTAAGCTCGATGTGGAAGACGCCGTGGCTCGCGTCGGGACCGGCAACGGCTCAGCTCCAGGCAGCGCTGTGCGTTGATCGCAACCTGTCGGGGCGTGTTGGCAGGGCCCGGCGCGAACATCGTCAGCAGGCATTGCGAGCGACCGTGTCCTCGGCGTCGGACGACGACAGTTGTTGTGACGTCGCGCCGCCTGCTCACTCAGCATGACATTGAAGCGCTTGGGGTCGGCAGGTCGCTCTAGGGCTCGTTTCGCAGGCCCAAGGCGCCTCGTGCGAAGCTGTGGCGGTAGTGCCGAGGAGGCTCTCCGAGCCCGAGAGCGACCTGCCGACCCCAAGCGCCCCGGCACGTTGCGATGACTGCTTTGTCTCGCAAGCCGACCGTCCCCGCGCGCCCACCACTGAACCCCACAGCGCAAACACGCCTGGCACAGACTGGCCCAGTGAGCTGAGCGAAGAACCGCGCATTTTCCCGGGTGTTTCCAGTGTCCGGCGCGTGGCACGGGCCGTGCATTAAGAGTCCCTGAACGACTCTCGTACCGGAGGCTGCCATGCTTGCGAACACCCGCACGCGCCACGTTGCTCGATCTCTGATCTGCGTCGCAACGCTGCTTTACGCAGGCTGCGGGCACAACCGGCCAGCCGGCGCGACAGCCGACCCCACACCGAAGGCCGACCGGCACGACAACGGCGTGATCTCCGTGACCGAGAGCCTGCTGCAAGGCACGGTCAAGGGCACGCAACTCACGCTGTCGATTCCGGTGAAGGCGCTGGTCGCGGCCGATGGCTCGCTCGACGTGTCGCTCACATCGGTCGACGGCGCGAAGGTCGAAAGCCGAGCCAGCGTCAGCTACTCGCTCGACGCCGGCAAGAGCACCACGCTGCACGCCACGCTCGCTTTGCCCAAGGGCCTCGACACGCAGGCCGATCGCGCGCTCTACAACGTGCGCGTGTCGGAGTCGCGCCAGCTACCGCTGCGCGTGACGCGCAGCCTCCTGTACGTGCTGACGCCGTACGAGCTCGTGCTGGAAGGCCCTGCGCGCGTGCACCTCGAGAAACACGCGAGCTACCGAGCGCGCGTGCAAGATCCGGTGACGCACGCGCCCGTGCAGAATACGGCGGTCACGCTTTTGCTCGCACAAAAAGGCCAGACGCCACAGACCCTGCAAGGCAAGACCGACGACACCGGCTGCGCGGTGTTCGACGTGAACGTGACCACGGCGGGCAACTACCAGGTGTCGGCGCAGGTGACCGACGCCGGCACGCAGCTGCAACTGGTGCAAGACATCACCGCGGAAGCCGCAGGCCAGAAGGTGCTGCTCACCAGCGACAAGCCCATCTACCAGCCAGGCCAGCTGATCAACGTGCGCGCACTGGCGCTGGACAGTCCGAGCAACGCGCCCGTGCAGAAGCAAGCGGTGGTGTTCGAGATCGAAGATGGCAAGGGCAACAAGGTCTACAAGAAGAGCTTCACGACCGACGGCTACGGGATCGCCTCGACCACGTTCCGCCTGGCTTCGGTGGTGAACGAGGGCACGTACAAGCTGCGCGCGCTGCTCGGTGCTGTCACCAGCGAGAAGACGGTCGACGTCTCGCACTACGCGCTGCCCAAGTTCGCGGTCACGATCAACGCCGACAAGGCGTTCTACGCGCCCGCCGAGCACGTGCGCGGCAGCGTGGACAGCCGCTACTTCTTCGGCAAGAACGTGGCCGGCGGCAAGGTGCTGGTCGAGGCGCTGACGCTGGACGTTGGCCAGACCGTGTTCCAGCAGGTGATGGGCGTGACCGATGCCAACGGTCACATGAGCTTCGACATCACGCTGCCGAGCGCGCTGGCGGGCATTCCCCTGCAGAGCGGCAATGCGCTGGTGAGCTTGCGCGTGACCGTGACGGACACAGCGGGCCAGGAAGTGAAGAAAGAGAAGGCGCTGACCGTAGCGCCCGATGCCGTGCGCATCACGCTCATCCCCGAGGCCACGCAGGTGGTGCCGGGCGTGGAGAATCGTCTGCACTTGTTCGTGACCGATCCGCTGGGTGCGCCGGTGGCGGCTGCGAAGTTGGGCGTGTCGGGCTCGCTGCCGACGCAAACCGCGCAGACCGACGCCTACGGCCACGTGGAGCTGCACTGGACGCCCAGCAGCAGCTCCGCGCACGTGGACGTGACGTTGACGACGACGGCTGGCAATCAGATCGTGAAGGCCTTCGACTTCACGTCACAGACCGGCGGTGAGCACGTGCTCGTGCGCACCGACAAATCGGTGTACCGCCTGGGCGAGACGGTGAAGGTGCAAGTGTTTGCCTCCAACGGCGAGACACGCGTGTACCTGGACTGGCTCAACGAGGGCCAGGCGGTCGACATGCGCACGCTCGATGTACAGAAGGGCGTTGCCAGCTTCAGCATGCCGCTCGACGCCAGCCTGATCGGCGACAACCGCATCGAGGCGTACGTGGTCGACGCCGATGGCAACACGGTGCGCGCGGGCCGCAGCATCGTGGTCGAACGCTCGGGCGCGCTCTCGGTGTCGCTGTCCACCGACAAGACCCAGTACAAGCCCGGCGATCCGGCCAAGCTCACGTTCACGGTCAGCGACGAGCAGGGCAAGCCCGCGGTCGCGGCGCTTGGCGTACAGATCGTGGACGAGGCGGTGTTCGGGTTGATCGACGCGCAGCCAGGGCTCTTGCGCACGTTCTTCGAGCTGGAAGATGCGTTCGCCAAGCCCCAGTACGAGATCGATGCACCGGCGGTGAGCTTCGACAAGCTGCTCTTCGAAGACGTCACGGCGACCGATGCAAAGAAGGCGCAGGCCGCACAGACGCAGGCCGAGGCGAACCTCGCTGCACTGATGGGCAACCAGATGATGGGCATCGCGGCAGGCTCGTGGCAGGCCACGGTCGCTGCGACGCACACCAAGCTGATGCCGGCGCTCATGCTCGAGCGCAGCGCGCTCATCGAGCTGCTCAAGCCCGTGTTGAGCGCGCAGGCGCAGGTGCTGGTGCAACAGGGCTGCGACGTCAGCCAGTACTACTGCACCGCGATCAACATGCCGGTGGGCAACGCGCTCGCCACGCAGATCAAGAACAACGTGCAGTTCTTCGACTTCTGGGGCAACGCGTACGCTGACACGATCGACGGCAACAACGCCGCGGTGTTCGTGAGCGCGGGCCCCGACGAGA
This sequence comes from Polyangiales bacterium, assembly GCA_036382515.1. Taxonomy (GTDB): domain Bacteria; phylum Myxococcota_A; class Polyangia; order Polyangiales; family JAFGIB01; genus JADGRF01. The sequence continues at coordinate 24,994 of DASVHQ010000236.1, forward strand.
AGCCGGGCACCGCGGACGACGAGACGATCACGATCGGCTTCGGCGACTTCGGCGCCGCGATGTGGAGCGGCGGCAACGGTGTGGGTAGCGCCGCTTCCGACGCCGGCGCGGCGTGCATCGCGTGCGAAGGTGCGCCGGGCTTTGGCTTCAATGCGGGGGCGGCGTCCGGTGCGGCCGGCACCACGGGCGGCTTCGCTACGCCCACGGCCGCAGAGCCGAACGCCGCGCACGCCGCGGCCACCGACAGCAATCCGCGCGTGCGCACGGACTTCCCCGAGACGCTGTACGTGAACCCGTCGCTGATCACCGGTGCCGATGGCACGGCCACCATCTCGCTCGACATGGCGGACAGCATCACCAGCTGGCGCGTCTCCGCGCTGGCCAATGCCGCGGGCGGCAAGCTCGGCGGTGGCCAATCGGGCGTCACGGTCTTCCAGGACTTCTTCGCCGACGTGAACTTCCCGGCGGAGCTGACGCGTGGCGACGAGGTCGACTTCCCGATCGTCGTCTACAACTACCTCAAGGTCGCTCAGTCGGTGCAGCTGACCGTCGACTCGGCGCCCTGGTTCACGGCCCTGGGCTCGGTGAACACTCAGTTGGATCTGGCCGCCGGTGAGGTGAAGAGCGTGAACATCCCCGTACGCGTCGATCAGGTCGGCACACAGACGCTGACCGTGCATGCCATCGGGACCAAGGCTTCCGATGCCGTGGCCCGCAGCGTGCGTGTGATCCCGGACGGCATGGCCATGCCGATCGCTCAATCGGGTGCGCTCGGCACCGGCAACGCTACGTTGTCGGCGAGCTTCCCCGTGAATGCCGTACCGGGCTCGGGTCAGCTCTACCTCGACGTGTTCCCCGCGTACCTCGCGCAGGCGGTGCAAGGCCTCGACAGCCTGCTGCAAGTCCCCAGCGGCTGCTTCGAGCAGACCACGTCCACCACCTGGCCCAACGTGCTGGTCGCGCGCTACATGGAGCAGACCAAGCAGGTGACGCCTTCGATCCAGCTCAAGGCCGAGTCGCTGATCTCCGCGGGCTACCAGCGCCTGCTCACCTTCGAGCACACCGGCGGTGGCTTCTCGTGGTTCGGCATGCAAGACCCGGCGCCTTACCTCTCGGTGACTGCATTCGGCCTGATGGAGTTCGCCGACATGGCGCAGGTGCAAGAGGTGGACAGCGCGATGCGTGCACGCACGCGGCAGTGGCTGATCGCGCAGCAGAAGGCCGACGGCTCCTGGCCCGGCGACATGACCGAGTCCTTCTCGTTCCAGAGCAGTGTGGCGCGCAACACCGCGTTCGTGGTGTGGTCGCTCTCGCAGGACGGCGACACGGGCCCGGAGCTGCAGCGCGGCCTCGCGTACGTGAAGGCCAACCTGACCAAGAGCGACGACGCCTACACGCTGGCGCTGGCGGCGAACGCTTACGCAGCTGCAGCGCCGAGCGATCCGGAGACGAGCAGCCTGCTCAGCCAACTCGACGCGATGAAGACGACCACGGGCAGCAAGTTCTCGTGGGACAGCGGCGGCAGCGAGACGAACTTCTACTGTGGCGGCAACGATGCCGCCGTCGCGACCACTGCGCTGGTCACGCACGCGATGCTCACGGCCGGCGGCTACGCGGGCACCGTGAAGGGCGCGCTCGACTTCATCACGGGCTCGAAGGACAAGAACGGCAACTTCGGCTCCACGCAAGCCACCATCTGGTCGCTCAAGACGCTGCTCTTGGCGGCGCTGCACGGCACCGCGGGCGCCGTGGGCACGCTCGATGTGAAGCTCGACGGGCAAGCCTTCGCGAGCGTGGATCTGAGCAAGGCGCAGTCGGACGTCATGACGCGCATCGACATGAGCGCGCTGGCCACCGCGGGCGCACACACGGTCGACCTGGCATTCGCAGGGACCGGCAAGGTCAGCTACAACCTGGTCAGCACCTACAACATTCCGTGGGCGCAGGTGCCGGTGCCTGTCGCGGGGCCGCTCTCGATCGCCATCACTTACGATCGCGCGAGCTTGCTCGTGAACGAGACGGTCACGGCCAAGGTCAGCGTGAACAACCTCACCAACAGCACGCAGAACATGGTGCTCGTGACGCTCGGTGTTCCGCCGGGTTTCGAGGTGCTGACCGACGACCTGGCCAGCTACCTCGCGAACGGGCAGCTGTCGCGCTTCGAGCTCACGGGCAAGCAGCTCACGCTCTACCTCACTGCGCTGGCGGCGAGTGCCACGCAGGACTTTCAGTACCGCCTGCGCGCCACGATGCCGGTGAAGGCAGTCGACGGCGGCGCCGAGGTGCACCTCTACTACCAGCCCGACCAGAAAGCACAGAGCGCCTCGCAGCTGATCGTGGCCACCGCGAACTGAGTATGATGCAGCAGGTGCCGCGCTGCCGCCCTCGCGCGAGTGTGATATCACGCGGCCTGCGGCTGCCGCCGTCCACGCCCAAAGCGGGCGCACGACGCGGCCGCAGGACCGCTCATGCTCGACGCATCGCTCTTGGTTTGCTGTGCCGTCTTCGCGGTGGCGTTTCTCTACTCGTCGGTCGGCCACGCGGGTGCGTCCGGTTACATCGCGGTGATGGCGCTGTTCGGTTGGTCGGCGCAGCTCATCCGGCCCACCGCCCTCGCGCTGAACATTCTGGTGGCGAGCCTGGGCAGTTGGCAGTTCTGGCGTGCGGGCTATTTCTCGTGGCGGCTGTTCTGGCCGTTCGCCCTGCTCTCGGTGCCGCTCTCCTTCGTCGGCGGCTACGTGAGCCTGCCGACACCGCTACTCAAGACTTTGATTGGCGCCGTGCTGCTGCTGTCAGCTGCGCGCCTGCTCTTGCGACCACCGCCTGACGAAGACACGCGGGCGCCCGCGCTGCCGGTGGCGCTCGGCGTGGGCGCGGGTCTCGGGCTCTTGTCGGGCCTGACCGGAACCGGCGGCGGCATCTTCCTGACACCGATCCTGCTGCTCATGCGCTGGGCCCGCACCAAGCCGGCAGCCGCGGTGAGCGCGCTCTTCATCCTGATGAACTCGCTCGCGGGCCTGCTCGGCAACCTCAGCCACACGCGCAGCTTCCCGCTGCCCGCGCTCGGCCTGGCACTCGCCGCGCTCGCAGGTGGCGCGGCCGGCTCGTACCTGGGCAGCACACGCCTGTCGCACGTGGCGATCAAGCGCGTGCTCGCCGTGGTGCTCGCGCTCGCGGGTGGCAAGCTCGTGCTCGGCAGCTGAGCTCGCGGCGCGCCCTGGTGCAGCGCACGCTGGACGATCCTGCTGGTTCCGCTCGCCGTGGCGGCCCTCTTGCAACCCTTGATCGGCCCAAACGCCGAGGCCACGCGGCTGTGGGGTTCCGGCGCCCGCGCACACACCCGGCCGAGCCCCAAGCGCCGCCGCCCTCCACCCCGACACGGGCAGCCTCCCGGCCAGTCCGGCGCCGTGCTACATGTAGCTCTCCGCCCGCCTTCAGTGCTGGCGGGCAGGCCCGCATGAGCCGTCCACGCGCGCACGCGGCACTTGGGCACGACGGTCGTCTCTTCGGATCAGGAGCCCCACATGCGCGTCGCCCAGCTAGCCCTCCTGTCGTCACTTCTGTCGTCACAGCTCGTCGCGTGCTCCGCGAGCGCCCCGAAGGCTACCCATGGAAACGTTTCCAACTCCGCCGGCAGCGGGACGGGCGCGGGCAGCGGCGGCAGCAGCGGCTTCGGCGGGGGCAGCACCATCGTGGGCACGCCAGCGGGCACGGGGGCCGGCGGCAGCGGCCGGGTATGTGCCGGGCTGCAGTGCGCGGTGCACAGCTGCTCCTCCGGCACCACCTCGATCAGCGGCAAGGTCTACGATCCCGCCGGCAAGAACCCGCTCTACAACATCGTGGTGTACGTGCCCAACGAGCCGGTCGCGCCACTCAAGGCCGGCGCATCGTGCGACGCCTGTGCCGATCTCTACTCGGGCAAACCGGTCGCCGTTGCACTGACCGATGGCACGGGCGCGTTCACCATCAAAAACGCACCCGATGGCGCGAACATCCCGCTCGTGGTCCAGGTGGGCAAGTGGCGCATGCAAACCAAGGTGGCGAACGTGGTGCGCTGCCAGGACAACCCGCAGCCCGACAAGTCACTGCGCTTGCCCAAGAACCACACGGAGGGCGACATCCCGAACATCGCCATCTCCACCGGCGGGGCTGACACGCTCGAGTGTCTGCTGGCACGCATCGGCGTCGACAAGGCCGAGTAC